>NZ_LR027382.1:2385000-2685000 GCF_900604385.1 Alistipes megaguti
GTCGATGGCGTTGCTGCCCTGATCGATGGCCTCGACGGCGAACGTGCGGTCGTAGTCGCAGGCGACGGTCGAGGTTACCGGGACGGAGAAGCTGGCCTCGTCCGGGAAAACCCTGTAGGTCGACATCGTGTCGGCGAACATGATGTATTCGGCATCGGAGTAGGTCTTTTTATCCGCGTTGCATCCTGTGGCGAGGAGTCCGCCCAGGGCGGCCGTGCACAGTATGACAGTAATTCGTCTCATGTTTGAAAGGTCTTAGTAAACGGTGAATGCGTTAGTTGTTGCTCTCGTTGGGCTCGATTTCGGCGCCGGGCGATTCGAGTTCGTGGCGCGGGATGGGCCAAACGAAACGCGGGTCGTCGGCCTCGATCTTGAGCGAGCTGCCTTCGATGAGCGAGCACGACTGGGGTTTACGTTCGAATCCCATGTGCCAGCGTTTGAGGTCGTTCAGACGGAAGCCCTCCATGTAGAGTTCGCGGACGCGCTCGGCGGAGATGGTTTCGAGCCAGTTGTTGGCGCTGACGGTGATGGCTCCGGCGCCGCCCGAGTAACGTTTCTGACGCAGCGTGGTGAGATCCTTGCTGGCCGCCGAGTAGTTGGGCGTCGGGAGGTTGCAGTAGGCCTCGGCACGGATCAGATACTGCTCGGCCAGACGGAAGAGCTTGGGCATCGAGATCATGTAGAGGTTTGCCGAGGCGATGAACGACTGGTTGCCGAAGTACTTGTACAGCAGGGGCCACGTCAGTCCGTTGGCATAGCCGGTGGTGTACTCCTTGAAGTAGGCGTCGTAACGCAGGTCCGTATCGGCATAGGCGTCGAGCACCCACTGTGCGGGCACGTAGTCGGGATAGGTGTACGTGTAGTCGCGGTTGGCGTTGAAAAACACCTGACCCAGGGCGCCGCCGTAGGAGGTGGTCGTGAATCCGACCTTCCAGATGATCTCGAAGCTCGAGTCGTAGTTCCACATGTAGGTCAGATAGGTATCCGTGGATGTGTACTGCGTGTTGGCGTCGGCCAGCTGGAACATGTCGTTGTCGATGACCTTCGAGGCGTAGTCGACTGCCGTCTGATAGTCCTGCATGTAGAGGGCCACGCGGGCATGGAGGGCCTGTGCGGCAGCGGCCGAGGCGTAGATGTTGTTGTACTGGTCGTTGTCGTTGTCCAGCAACTCTTCGGCACGGTTCAGGTCGTCGATGACGAACTGGTAGGAAGCCTTGAGCGAGGCGCGCTTCATGGGTTCGGGCGTGGAGTACTTCGAACGCAGGACGACGCCGAGTTCGTTTTCGGCCGTTGCGGGGTCGTATGCCTTGCAGAAGCACTCGATGAGTTTTGAGTAGCAGAGTGCGCGGATGGTGTAGACCTCGCCGGTGTAGGTGTCCAGGGCATCGATGTTTTCGTAATTGGTCTCCTGCTGCTTGACGGCGTCGACGCGCTCGAGGAAGAAGTTGCAGCGGCTGATGACGCCGTAGAGAGCGGCATAGACCGATTCGACATCCTGATCGGTCGAGAGGAGGTTCCAGAGCCATGCGGGGCCGTAGACGTTCGAAAAGTTTTCGACGGCGTAAGCCAGATCGGCCTGAATGTCGGGCATGACGGTAAGGGTCCCGCTGAAGAGCGAGCTGCTCATCAGACCTTCGTAGATGCCCGTGAGGATCTGTTCGGCATCGTCGAAGGTCTGCATGGCCTCGTCTTCACGGATGGACGATTCGGGCAGTTTGTCCAGACACGACGAGGTGCCGGCTACCAGAAGAATCGCGGCGATGAGTGACTTGATATTTCGTAACATATTCATTGGCTGTCGATTAGAACGTGAGGTCGAGACCGAACGTGAATTGGCGGGACATGGGATATTGCGCCTGATACATGTTTCCGATACCTTCGGGGTCGAGGCCCGAGAATTTGGTGAACGTGAAGAGGTTCTGCGCCTGGGCGTAGATTCGTATTCCGTTGATGAACCGGGTTTTGCGCAGCAGTTCCTGGGGGAACGAGTAGCTGAGCATGAGGTTTTTCAGACGCAGGAACGAGGCATCCTCCAGCAGACGGTCGTCAAACTCGGTGTAGACGCCGGCGAAGCGGTTGACGTAGAATTCGCCGCTGTCGTGACCGACGACGAGCTTCATCGACGTAGCGGACATTTCATACTCCTGCACGCCGTTGTAGAGTTCGAGGATCTTGTTTTTGTTGTAGGAGAAGTTTGCGTTGAGCGACCATGCGAAGTCTTTCGTGGCGACGACCGTACCGGAGAGGTTGACCTCGGCGCCGCGGTTGACCATCACGCCGATGTTGTCCCAGTAGTAGCCGTATCCTTTGTCGGCGTAGGACTGGGGGACCTGCATGAGCATGTCGGAGGTGCGCTTGTTGTAGAGTTCGAAGTCGACGTTCAGGCGGTTCCAGAAACCGAAGTGGAAACCGAGGTTTGTGGTCCAGGTCTTCTCCCATCCGAGGTCCTCGTTACCGGGCTGGCTGGGGGCCATACCGGCATCGCCGTAGTAGTTCAGGCCTCCGCTCACCAGGGCGAGGTGTTCGTAGTTGGGGATGGAGGAGTTGCCCGAGGTGCCGGTGCTGAAGGAGATCTGTGCGTTCGAGAGCCAGCGGCTGACGCTCTCCATGAAAGCTTCGTTGCGGAGGTTCCACATCAGACCGACGCTCCAGAAACCGCCCCAGCGGTGTCCGGTACCGAAACGCGACGAGGCGTCGGTACGCAGCGCAATGTCGGCGTAGTAACGCTGGTCGTAGTTGTATTCGCCGCGGCCGAAGACCGACATGTAGGAGTAGTCGTCATCGGTCGTGTCGCTCCACGAGGTGACGCGCGTACCGGAGGTGATGTTGACCAGTTTGTCGTTGTTCTGACCTTCGGCCCGCAGCGTGAATCCCTCGTAGTGGTAGTTGACGCCCTCCTGACCGAGCAGGAAGTTGAACGAGTGCTTGTCCTTCTGGAACTGATAGTTGAGCGTGTTGGTGACCGAGAGGGTCAGCGCATCGCTCGAGAGGCGCTGGGCGTTGCCCTGACCGAGATTCGGGGCATAGCTCGGGGCCGAGGTGCTCAGACCGGTCATGTGTGAGAAGTCGACGTTGAACTGCGACTTGAAGGTCAGCCCCTCGATGATGGTAGCCTCGGCGAAGATGCTCGACACGAGTTTGTATTTCTTGTAGGAGCGCTGGTTGTTCTTGATCCACTCCAGGGGGTTCTTGCCGTCACCCTTCCACGATCCGTCGTTGATCGAAGCGAGCGATCCGTCGGGGGTTGTAGGGGTTCCAGTAGGGGAGCATGAATCGGGCGGCGGAGATCGGGGTCACGAGGGTGTATTCGCCATCGTCGGCCTGTTCGATATCCTGGTAGTTGAGCATGGTGTTGGTCCCGATCTTGAGCCACTTGGCGGCGCGCTGTTCGATATTGGCGCGGATGGAGTACCGGTCGAAGTTCGAGCCCAGGGCGATACCCTCCTGGCTGTAGTATCCGCCCGAGACGTAGTAGTTTGTCTTCTCGTTGGCGCCCGACACGGAGAGTTCGTAGTTCTGGAGCATGGCGGCGTTGTTGTAGACTTCGTCGAGCCAGCAAACGTCGGTTTGGCTGAGGAGGTTGTAGTCCTTTCCGTCGGTCAGTCCGATCTCCTTTTCATACTGGATTCGCTCCTCGGTGTTCATCAGGTCCCAGTTGCCCTTGGCGATCTGGGAGAAACCGAACTGCATGCGGTAGGAGATGATGGGCTTTTCGGCCATTCGACCGCGTTTGGTGGTGATGACGACGACGCCGTTCGAGGCACGCGAACCGTAGATCGAGGTCGACGAGGCGTCCTTGAGGACGGAGATCGACTCGATGTCGGAGGGGTTGATGGCGTTGAAGTCGGAGCTTGAGATGGGAATACCGTCGAGGATGTACAGGGGGGGGCGGTACCGGAGTTGATGGAGTTTGTACCGCGGATGGTGAACGTAGCGGCGACGCTGGGTTCACCGGTGTTGGACATGACGGTCAGACCGGGGACCTGTCCCTGGAGGGCCTGGTCGAAGGCGGCCGTAGGAGTTGATTCGACCTTTTCGGCCTTGACGGTTGAGACCGAACCGGTGATTGTTCCCTTTTTGCGGACACCGTAAGCGATGACCACGACATCGTCGAGGGCCTGAGCTTCGGGCTGGAGCTCGACGTTGTGAGTGAGTTTGGCAGTTCCCTCGGGGACGGTGAATTCGGCGACCTTGAAGCCGATGTAGTGATAGGAGAGAACTGTTCCGGGAGTGACGACGATGGAGTAGGATCCATCGCCGAGGGTGCTGACACCGCTGGTGCTGCCGGAAAGTACGTGAACACCGACCAGAGGAGCTTTGTCTTCGGCCGATGTGACGACACCGCTAACCGTGATACTTTCCCCCCCCCTGGGCCAGGGCGGGTAATGAACGGTAATGAACACAAAAGGAAAGCGAATTTCAGTAGTAGAATTTTTGATTGTTGCATAGTGAAATTACTTTCTGTCGCCAAAATGTGAATATTATAAATGATTTAAACAAACCGGTGAATGGACCGAAATGTAATCTTTCTGTTGACAAAGTGTATTGTCATCTATTATTGAAATAATTTAATATCTTGTTTTACAGTCTTTTAATGTAAAATAACAGTTTGTAATCTAAAAGGCGAAAAAAATATAAAAAAAATTTTTTCAAAACTCGGAAAATGGGGCGGAAAAGGGGAATTTGGCAGAAAACAAGGAGGAGTTCCCGGAGCGGAAGCAGGTTGATTCTTGAAGGTTGCCGAGGGGACGTAATGTACTAAAAGTAGCCTTATATGCCCTTGTAGGGCGGTTTTTTGGATTGATTGCCAATTTTGGTAAAGAAAGAGGATTGGCTTCCTCAACTCTTGAATGACCCGTTGTGTCGATCGTTTATGTGGAGAAAGTCCAAAGTGATAGTTTGTAATCAAAAATGGCCAAAATACTTTTGATATGAAATTTTGATGTGATTTGCAACCGGATTTTACGAGCGTTGTTTCCGGAAAACTATTTCGGCCATTTTCGTTTATATGATCGGATCTGCTTATTGTTGGATTTGGGGGCGGGGCGATCCGATTCGGCTGGATCCCGTTTTGATGCGCAAAGTCCTGTAAATATATATTTTACGGATATTAACAGCGCTCCCGATGGGTTTTGTCCGGAGCGGGGGTGACTGTCCGGATTGTCCAATGGGGAGGGGTTGCGGACAGGGCTGGGTCAGCGGATCAGACCGGCTTCGTAGTAGATGATGATTTGTTCGATCATCTTGTCTTCGCCCTCACGGTCGTATTGCGATTTGAGATCCTGTCCGAAGACCTTCGAGACGCCTTGCCAGAATCCGGCGATGAATCCACCGCGGAACTCCTTGAGGACCTGGTAGGCGGTGTATTCGGTTTCGCGGTCGATGAGTTTGAGCAGGACGCGGCCCTGGGTTCGTGTCATGTGTTTCAGTACGGGGGTGTACTCCTCCTTGATCTGGTTGTACACCTCCTTGATATAGGCTTTCTGGGCTTTTTTGGTTGGGAGGCGGCAGAGTTCGTCCTCCATTTCGGCCATTTTGGCGCGTGCGATCTTGGCGATGGGGTATACCTTTCGCACGGCATCGACCAACCGGCGGTAACGTCGCAGGTCGACCGGTCGGCTGAAGACGTAGACGGGCAGGATATGGACCAGAGCGATGGAGTCGCCGTTTTTCTGGACTTCCCACTCCTGGTGCCAGAATCCGCGACCGCCCTGGGCCATCACTTCGGGGAGTGCGGCCGTGATCAGGAAGAGGAGCAGGAACCACTTTTTCATGATCGGCAATGGGGGATCAGTCGACAGAAAAACGGGCGGCCCGGGGTTAAAATTGCGTCGAAAGGTCGTTTTTTGCGCCCGATTTGCTTATCTTTGCCGGCGTCACACCTGCGCAAATATACGACAACTTCGCGGGAGAAGCAAATCCTGAGGGTGCGGAACGGATCCGGATGTCGGGAGCGAGTGGTGTGCGAATGAAGAAAAACGAACCAAAACAGGAAAAGGAGATGCTTGAAGCAGGACTTTCGGGCCGCAGCACCACGACGGTGACGGCTGAGAATACGGCCGCCGCGATGGGATCGGGCGACCTTGCGGTATTTGCCACGCCGGCGATGGTGGCATTGATGGAGCATGCGGCGATGGAGGCCGTAGCCGGGGAGTTGCCCGAGGGGTCGACGACCGTGGGCTCGGAGATGAACACGACGCACGTGAAGCCTTCGAAACTGGGGGCCGAGATCACCGCCACGGCGGTTTTGACGGCGGTTGAGGGGCGCAAACTGACCTTCAACGTCGGAGCACGCGACGAGGTCGGACTGATCGGCGAGGGGACGCACGTCCGCTACGTGGTGGACCGTCGCCGCTTCCTGGAAAAACTGGGCTGATTCAGCGGTCGGTGAACGACGCCGGCCCGTGCCGTACGGCAAACAGGGTGGCTGCCCCTTGGGGCGGTCACCCTGTCTGTTTTCCGGGGGCGGTCACCCTGTCTGTTTTCCGGGGGTGGTACCCTGTCTGTTCTCGGGGTTGCCTTGTCTGTTCTCTGGGCGGTCACCCTCCCTCTTTCCGGGAGCAGACGGATCGGGGAGGGGACTTTCCGACGGGCGTTTTCGAGGGGTGTTTCCCGTTGAGTGTTTTCTAACGAGCGCTTTTCGAGGGGCGTTTTCCGATGGAGGTTATCCGCCGAATCCGAACCAGAGGTGTTCGATCCAGATGACGCCGATTCCGGCGGCATATCCGGCCAGAGCCAGGAGCGAGATATGGCGGGCATACCATCCGAAGGAGATTCTTTCGAGTCCCATGGCGACGACACCGGCGGCCGAACCGATGATGAGCAGACTGCCGCCGACGCCGGCGCAGTAGGTCAGCAGATGCCAGAAGAGGCCGTCGGGGAGGAATGCCCGGGCAAAGGCGGGATCGGCCGCCGCGGCCACCGCGGCGGCATCGGCCACGGGATACATGCCCATGCAGGCGGCCACCAGCGGGACATTGTCGACCACCGACGAGAGCAGACCGATGACCGAAGCGATCGGGAAGGCGGCGTGTACGTGCAGGTCGAGCCAGCGGGCAGCCGACGCGAGCATTCCGGCCGATTCGAGGGCACCGACGGCCATAAGGATTCCGAGGAAGAAGAGGATGGTCGGCATGTCGATGTGCTTGAGGACCTTGGCCACGCGGGGTTGGATCGACTCCTCGAGATTTCGCAGCGCGCGTTTTCGGTAGTAGATCACCTCGGAGAAAATCCACATGGCGCCCAGCGAGATCATCATGCCCATGTAGGGGGGCAGTCCGGTGAGGCTTTTGAAGAGCGGGACGAAGAGCAGGCTGAGGACACCGACGAGGAGCATGAAGCGCCGCAGCCGAGGGCCGATATAGGGAGGACAGACGTTCGGGAGAGGTTGCGGAGCGGGGGTGCTGCCCGGGGTGATGAAACGTATGGCGAGCAGCGTGGGGAGGGCGACCGAGACCAGACAGGGCAGCAGCAGTGCCGCGACGAGCCGGGCGGCGGTGACATTTCCCCGCATCCAGAGCATGATGGTCGTCACGTCACCGATGGGCGACCAGGCTCCGCCGCTGTTTGCGGCGATGACGATCACCGAGGCGAAGATCCGGCGTTCGCGCGGATCGGCGATCAGCCGCCTGGCGAGCATTACCAGAATGATCGTGGTGGTCATGTTGTCGAGCGCGGCCGAGAGCAGGAAGGCGACTGCGGCGACGATGAGGAGGAGTTTGCGATGGTTTCGGGTGGAGATGTGGTCGGTGATGACGACAAATCCGCCGTAGGAGTCGATGAGGTTGACGATGGTCATGGCTCCGATCAGGAAGACGAGGATTTCGCACGTGTCGCCCAGTTGTTCGACGAGTTGCTGCTGGATCGAGGGGTCGTTTCCGGCGAGACTGAGCAGGGTCCAGATTCCGCCGGCCATCAGCAGGGCGATGGCTGATTTGTCGATATGTGTTTTGTGCTCGAGAGCGATCAGGAGATATCCGATCGCGAAGAGCAGAGCCATGGAGGTGATCATGCTGTCGTGGTGGTGAAGGTTTGGGGTCCGGAGGAGCGGGCCAGAGGTTCCAGATTTTGAAACCGGGCTTTTTTTGAAACCGGGCTTTGGAATTGGAAAAAATTTCGTATCTTTGTCCCGCTTTCGAGCAAGAGATTGAGCTGTGGTGTAATGGTAACACAGCAGATTTTGGTTCTGTCGTTCTGGGTTCGAATCCCGGCAGCTCAACCTGAGAAAGGTGGCCATCCGCAAGGAGGGGCCACCTTTTTTTGGATGAAGAGGGATGAGGGGGTGGTGAGAATGGGTGAGGGCAGGGGAGGCCCACTTTCGGGAGGGGCGGTGAGAACTCCTTTTTATCCGGAAGGAGCCTCTGTCGGAACCCATCCGAAAGTTTCCCGAAAGTTTCCCGGAGCCTTGGAGCGAACCCGTGGACCGCCGATCCCGAAGAGGCCAATAGGAACAGCCCGGAGCCTGTTGCCGAAGTCCGTTGCCGATGCCCGATCCCGAGCCGTTGCCGGCGGACCCCCGTGTCAATGCCCGGGCCAATGTCTGACGCCGGAACCCAGTGCCGGAACCGCCACATCGCCCTCTTCCTGCCGAAATCCTTCCCCTGCCGGAGTTGCCGGAGCCGGTTATTGTCGGTTCTTGTGCGCTTCCGGCCGGGACTCCCGGTCGCACTCCTGCGTTTGAGACCCCTCGGCGGGATTTTCTCGGGAGCAGCGGGTGCGGCTGTCGATGCAGGAGGAGAAGAGTGCCATGGTTTCGAGATTGTCCGGGTCCGTTTCTGCGGAATTCGCGTTTTCGTTCGAAGGACGTGAGATGTCGTGCGTGGATTGTTTCATGCGCTTGTCCGTTTGAGGACTATTTGCGGTTTGTTTTTTTGCGGTGAGAGATCAGTGCGGCGATCCACAAGAGCAGGATGGCGCCGATGACGGCCGTTACGAGGCTGCCGAGAGTTCCGACGGGAACGAGCCCGATCCAGGAGAGGACCCAACCGCCGAGCATGCCGCCGATGAGTCCGACGAGCAGATTGACAAATAATCCCGAGCCGCTGCCCTTGACAATGAGGTTGGCGATCCATCCGGCCGCCAGACCGATCAGAAGATACCAGATAAAATACATAGGTCGATGCGTTTTTTGATTACGCATCGCAGGGGAGCAAAATCCGTTCCGAAACCGGATCCGGGCGACGGACGGAGCCATTCCTTTCAGCGCTTTGCCGTCGGAGCGGGGCTCAGCACCCGGTTTTGAGGGCCCGGGCCAGCTGATCGGGACAGGAGGTCCCTTTGCCGTGGCAGTCGATACCCTCGAGGCGGGCGATCACCTCGTCGGCCTTCATGCCGCGGACCAGGGCGGCAACCCCCTGCGTATTGCCGTGACAACCGCCCGTGAAGGAGACGTTGCGGACGATTCCGTCTTCGATATCGATGTCGATCTGCCGCGAGCAGGTTCCCTGGCAGGGGTGGGTTATGTGTCGGATCATGGAATGAATCGTTATTTGGGTTTTCCGCCTGCAAATATACGAAAGCGGAGGGTTTCGTGCAACTCCCGGTGCCGGAGCGAGGATCTTTCCGTCAGAGGGGTAAAGGAAAGAGGGCCGCAACTTCTGAGTTGCGGCCCTCCTTGTCGGGGATCCGAGCGGGGATATTACTGACGCTGGAGATCCGAGTTGTCGGCAACGACCATGTTTTTGTCGATGCGGAGCGTTACGTTGCTGTCCACTTCGATCAGGAGGGTCGTCTCCTTGATCTCCTTCACGGTACCGTAGATACCGCCGGCGGTGATGATCTTGTCACCCTTTTTGAGGCCGTCGCGGAACGCCTGCATCTGCTTGCGGCGCTTGGCTTCGGGTCGCCACATGAAGAGCCAGAGGACCAGCACCATCAGGACGATCATGATAATGAAACTGTACTGCTGCATGAATCCGGGCTGCGGTTCCACGGGCGGAGTTTGAAGGAATTGAATCATAATGGTTATTCGGTTTTTTGGTGAAAATTTCGGGTGTTTGGAAAATTTAACGCGACAAAGATAGAAAATATTGTCGAAAAAACAAGGATTTATTCGATGTCGGCCTCGACGAAGATCCGCAGGGGCTTTCGGGCGCCGGAGAGGATGAGATCCATGCGTTTGAGCTGCCAGCCGTATTCGCCGCGGGAGTCGAATGTCATTTCGAGGGTTCGGGCCTGGCCGGGTGCAAGGGGTTGGGCGTCATGGTCGAGCGAGATGCAGCCGCAGCTGCGTTGGGTGGAGAGGATGACCAGAGGTTTGGCCGAGGTGTTTTCGAGTTGGAAGCGCAGGACGGCGATTTCGCCGGATCCGAGGCGTCCGAAACGAAGCGTATCCGTGCTGCCGTGCATAAGCACCGAGTCTGAAATTGCGATGATTCGGCCTCGGAAAGGCTTCCGTTTTCCGGGCTGGGCGAGACTCTTGCCGTCGGATTGCGCCGATGCTTTTCCTCGGAGAGCGTCGTGGCCCGCTGCCGCACCATCCGTTGTTCCCGCTGCCGCACCATCCGTTGTTTCTGCCGCCGCTCCGGTTCCCGTTGCTGCATCCGCCGTCACGCCATCCGTTGTTCCTGCCGTCTCTTCCGCCGCCGTTTGCCCCGTTTCGGCCCCGGCCGTAGCCCCGGCTTTGCGGGACGCGCCGCCACAAGCGGCCAAAGCCGCCAGGATGGTGCCGGCGGCAAGGATTCGGATCAGGAATCGCTGCATATGCATGATCCGTGAGGATTTAGATCAGACCGCGTCCGGCCTTTTTGATGCGCCCCTCCTCGGTGAGCGATGCGACGATCTTGTCGAGCACGCCGTTGATGAAGGTGCTGCTGCCGGGCGTGGAGTAGTATTTCGAGATTTCGATCCACTCGTCGAGGGTCACCTTGACGGGGATCGAGGGGAAGGAGGTCAGCTCGGCGATGGCCGTACCGATGATGAGGTTGTCCATGAAGACGATTCGGTCGACGTCCCAGTTTGCGGTGAACTTTTCGATGTAGTCCTGATAGGAGTTGTAGTTGACCAGAGCCTTTTCGAAGAGGGTCTTGACGAATTCGGGATCCTCCTCGCTCTTGAATTTGGGCGGGATGCGGATTTCGGAGTGGGAGGCGCGCAGGCCTGAGAGCGAGCGCAGGATCATCATGGTGATGTAGGGCAGGTCGTCGCTCCAGAGCAGGGAGATCTCCTCGAGGGCCTCTTCGAGGGCGTCGGACTCCTGCAGCGACTTGAAGAACTCCTCGACGAGATGTTTGTCCTCCTCGAACGAGCGGCTGTCGTGCTGCATGTACTCCTTGTAGGCGGGGGTTTCGGCGAACTGCGCGTAGAGGGTCCGGATGAGTTCGGGGTATTGGCTCCAGCCGAGTTTTCGGGCGACGATCCGGTCGTTGACGGCATCGCTGTTGGAGATGATGCGGATGACGGCGTTGTCGACGAACTTGGTATTGGGGTTGAGGTCCTCGTAGGTGGGGAGTTTCTTCTGTTTGGCGATATCGATCCGCTGCTGGGCGTAACGGGCGACCTCGACGGGCAGGATGAGGATCTGGAAATAGAGGTCGTAGGCCTTGTCCACGGAGGCCATCAGGGTCTTTTCCGAAGCCATCATGTTGTCGGCTCCCGATTTGAGGTGTGCGAAGAGGGCCTTGATGACCTTGATGCGGAGTAATCTTCTGCTCAACATATCTAGAACGATGTTTTTCGGGCGCAAAGGTAGTGAAAAGGGGGCAAAAAATGAAAAATTTCGCATTAAATTCCTAATTTTGCAGCGTATGGAACAGAATGAAGAAAAACAACCCTGCGACGTGATCGTCATCGGGGCTGGAGCCGCGGGACTGATGGCTGCGGGCACGGCGGCACAGAACGGCCATCGGGTGCTGCTTCTGGAGAAGATGGAGAAGTCGGGTCGCAAGGTCCGCATAACGGGCAAGGGTCGCTGCAACGTCACCAACGCCCGGCCGGCCGAGGAGTTTGCCTCGCAGGTGCGGACCAACGCGGAGTTCTTCGCCCCGGCCTTTGCGGCCTTCAACAACCGGGCGACGATCCGTTTTTTCGAGCGCCGGGGGGTGAAACTCGAGATTGAACGCGGCGAGCGGGTCTTTCCGAAGAGCGGCAAGGCGTGGGACATCGCCAATGCGCTGCTGGACTACTGCGTCGAGAACGGCGTGAAGATCCTCTACGATACGCGCGTGACGGGGATCCTGACCCTTGCCGGTCGGGTCTTCGGGGTGAAATACATCAACAAGCGGGGCTTTGAGCGCAAGGAGGAGGCTCCGCGGGTGATCCTGGCCACGGGGGGTGTTTCGTATCCGGCCACGGGGTCGACGGGCGACGGTTACGCCTTTGCGGCGGACTTGGGCCACACGATCGAACCGTTGCGGCCGTCGCTCACGCCGCTTGTGACGTCGCACCCGCAGGTCCGCTACCTCCACAAGCTGCTGCTGCGCAACGTGCGGGCGACGCTTTACGTCGATAACGCTCCGGTCCGCGAGGAGTTCGGCGAACTGGGCTTTTCGGAGCGAGGCATCGAAGGGGCCGTGGCGCTGCGGATGAGCCGCGATGCGGTTGATGCGCTGATCGACGGCCATCGGGTGAAACTCGTGGTCGACCTCAAGCCGGCGCTGACCGAAGAGCAGCTGCGCGACCGCATCGCACGTGAGCGGGCCGAGATGGCCCCGACGGAGTTCTTCGGCGAGTTGCTGCGCAAACTGGTTCCGCAGCCGCTGGTGCAGCCGCTGGCCCACGAGATAGACATCCACACGAAGGATTACGTTTCGAAGATTACGGACGAACAGGTGACGCGCCTGATCCGCACGTTGAAGGGGCTGACCTTTCCGATCTCGGACTACGCGCCGTTCGAATATGCCGTGACGACGGCCGGCGGGGTCCGCTGCGACGAGGTCAACCCGCAGACGATGGAGTCGCTGAAGGTCCCGGGGCTCTACCTGGCGGGCGAGGTGCTCGACCTGGATGCCAATACGGGGGGCTATAACCTTCAGATTGCCTTTTCGACGGGGCGTCTGGCAGGCCAGCTCAGGAAATAATCGGGGGGCGCAACAGAATGAAACTTACCGGACACCGTTTGTCATTGCACCTTCCGCGACGGATGGCCGAATTGCGCAACCGCCTTTCGCGGGCGCGCTATTTCCGGGGTCACGGTGTCCATTCGCCCTTTGTCTACGATATCGTGCGGGAGGTTTTCATGCGACACACGCTGCTGGACGGCGACCGGCGGCTCTACGAGACGCTGTTGTCGGCCGGCGTTCCGCACCGGCGGGCCGTGCAGCTGCAGAATCTGGCGATCCATTGCGGCTATGCGAGTTTCGGCATGAATCGTGCGGATGCGGATTTGTGCATCGTCACGCGGGATCTTCCGCGGGCCGAGACGCTGGCTCTTCTGCGCCGGGCGCGGGAGGAGGGTCATACCGTGGCGGTGATGTCGCCCTACGACGGACGCGAGCGGCAGGCGCTCTGCGCGCAGATTGTGGCGGGCCACCGCTCGACGACGGTCGACAACCGGGGTTACCTGCTTGTATTCAATAATTATTTACCGAAACAACATTTCCGACTATGAAAGTGTATACGAAGACGGGCGACCGGGGCCAGACCTCGCTGATCGGGGGAGAGCGGGTCCCGAAGAGCGACGAACGGGTCGAGGCCTACGGTACGGTGGACGAACTGACGGCCTTCACGGCGCTGTTGACCGACCAACTGCGGGGCGATGCCGCACTAGCCCCGACGGTCGACGATCTGAACCGGATCCTTTCGCGGCTGATGACGGTCGAGGCGTTGCTGGCGGCTGACAGCGAGGGGCGTAAGAGACTCTCGCCGCTGTCCGGCGAGGCGATTGCATGGCTTGAGGGGAGGATCGATGCGATGCAGACCCGGCTTCCGACGATCGACAAGTTCACGATTCCGGGGGGTCATCCGGCCGTGTCGTGGAGTCACGTCTGCCGGACGGTGTGCCGCCGGGCGGAGCGGGCGGCGCTGCGTGCCGATGCAAAATACGGGGCTGACCCGACGGCGCTGGTGTGGTTGAACCGGCTGTCGGATTACTTCTACGTGCTGGGGCGGATGCTGACGGTCCATTTCGGCGTTGAGGAGACGCTGTGGATCCCCTGACCCGCTTCGCAGGATTTTTCTTTATAAACCGGCATTCCTCGGATGCCGGTTTTTTGTTTCTGCCGGAGTCTCAGCCGGTGTTTCCGCCGGTTACTTGATCAGCATGATGATGCTTCCGCAGGTGATCAGCAGGGCTCCGGCCACTACGCGGGGCGATGCGGGTTCTTTGAGGAAGAGCATCGACAGGACGATGGTGATGACCACGCTCAGTTTGTCAATGGGGGCGACGCGCGACACGTCTCCCGTCTGGAGGGCCTTGAAGTAGAAGAGCCAGGAGAGTCCCGTGGCGATTCCCGAGAGGACGAGGAAGAGCCACGTGTGGGTTTCGATCTCGCGGATGGCAGCGGCCTGATGCCGGAAAATCACGATACCCCACGTCAGTATCAGGATGATGGAGGTGCGAATAGCTGTGGCGAGATCCGAATTGATCTCCCTGACGCCGACTTTGGCAAAGATGGCCGTCAGAGCGGCGAACAGGGCCGAGAGCAGGGCATAGTATTTCCACATGGTTTCGAATGGTTAAAGGTTTGGGAGGGGGCGGCGGCAGGGTTCGAAAAAAATGCGACCCGCGGGGTCGCATTTCAGTTTTCGAGACAAGTTTCGGGACCGGGGCCTCCGACTCTGAACTAATACTCCTCTTCGTTGAAGATGTATGATAGTTGCTAAATATCATATATTTAGTTTGGAAAATATATTATTTTAGGGACTGTCGTAAAAAGAATAAAACTTTATAACGAATTGATTGCCAATGTAATATAAAATTTGTATCTTAGCTAAAGATAAAAAGAATACCTCCAATTGCCCTAGAAAAGCCAAATTTGGAGGTATCGCAAAAATTAATCTGCATGGCTAAGGTACAAAATTTCTCTGAAATATCACCCGATCTTCCTTTCACGGAGTTCGATTTTTATGAATTGTATAGGCGGACGTTCGAGACTAGCGAGCTGGGAAAAATCAGGAAGAGGCTGCCGCTTGGTGAGATGGCAGAGAACTTTGGACTGATAAGCAAGAGCATGAGAGCGAAGAAAGGACGAAAAACATACTTCACCCCGGAGGGCAAGGTTGCGCTGATGTTCCTGAAGATGTACACAGGTCTGAGCAGCCCGAGGTTGATGGAGCATCTTAACGGCAACGTCCACTATCAGCTCTTCTGCGATGTGAGAATAGACCCGATGCATCCTCTGACGAACTACAAACTTCTGGACGACGTGTTTTCGGAGCTGGCCCGCGGGCTGAAGATCCAACAGCAGCAGGAGATACTGGCAAGAGCCTGGAAACCGTACATGAAGGACCTGGATACGATGTATACGGATGCAACCTGTTACGAGAGCGAGATGCGCTATCCTACGGATGCGAAGCTTCTGTGGGAAGGAATAGAGAAGTCATATGAGATAATGTGCACTCTGAGTGCCAAGCTGAATGTGCACCGTCCGAGGACGAAGTACGTAGACGTAGAGAAGGCCAACCTGTCGTACAGGAAGCGGCGCAGGCATACGAAAGTCCAGACCAGGAAACTGACCAGACGCCTGCTCAACCTTTTGGGGAAGATACTGAAGGAGACCCGCACACTGGAGAGGGAGAATGCAGGCGCGGAGAAATTGCTGACAGCCAGACAGAAGAGCGATATTGAAATCATCACAAGAGTGTACCGCCAGCAGAAGGCCCACTTCGAGAACAACAATCCTCGCGAGAGTGTCAAGGACAGGATAGTGAGCATCAGCAAGGCGTATGTGAGGCCGATCGTGAGAGGCAAGGAAGTGAAGAGCGTAGAGTTCGGTGCGAAGTGCAACAACATCCAGGTTGACGGACTCTCATTCATCGAGAAGCTGTCATTCAATGCCTTCAACGAGGGAACCAGGCTTACGCACTGCCTGAAGATGCACCGAAAGCTCTTCGGTGTGGAGGCGAAGAAGGTCGGAGGAGATGCAGGCTATGCCGGCAGCGCCAACAGGGGGTACTGCAAGGATAGAGGAATACAGACGTCATTCGTCAAGCGTGGCCGTCCGTCCTTGGAAAAGAAAGAGAACGACATCATCCGCAACGAGCTGGCGAGGGTGAGGGCAACGAGGATGGAAGGCTCGTTCGGAACGCAGAAGGAACACTATGGCCTGAAACGCATCAAGGCAAGGACGAAGTTGACCGAAATCCTGTACATCTTCTTTGGCATCCACACGGCGAATGCAGTACAGCTCGTCCGGCGGGAAGTCAACGAAATTGCCCAGGCTGCCTGATGTTCGAGGTGAGTGAGAAACGGCCCTTTCACTGGAGTATTGGCTCTAGTTGGGTCCAAAAATGAAAAAAGGGACTCCGAAACGGAGCCGAAAATATAAAAAGATGAGTTCGATCGGAAAAATTACCGGGACAGTCTGCCGATTGACTCATAATGACGGAATTAAACGACTGTCCCTATTTTATATAATTATTAGAAAGTCTATTTTGGTATAAAATCTTTTGATTTCACTTAATAATGTGAGGGTAGGGTATCAATATGATAATTTGTGATAATAGGAATATTTGTTCAACATTGTATTGATATCTGAATTATTGAAGCCTACTAGGTTCAAAATACAGCATACTAAAAGTTTCCTTAGTTCAATCGTTTGCTCATATAATTTTCGCCCGCTGTATATTTCACGTCCTTCTTTGGGTATAAAAAAGTGAGAGTAATAGTTGCGTGAATTACAAACGATGGTAGGATTCAATTTTGAACTTTGGATTTTCTGAACATCTTTGAATTTTGTTAAAAGTTCTTCAATCCGCTGTTTATACCCTTTGTTGTCAGATTTGTCAATAAATCGACAGTGAAAACCATCTATGGCATAAGCTAATATCAGAAAATCATGCGTAGTAAAACGTTTATCAATAATGCTTTCTATTAATTGTTCTCGAATAGGAGCTATTTCATCTTCCACATTATACCAAGATTGCAGGACCTGTGTAAAGTTTTGCGATAACTTATTTTCAAGGTCATTGTATGAGAATAGAAAGGTTGCAGGTTTATTGGATGGAGAAATATATCTGAAGTTGGTTGGGTAATAATACACTATTTCGTCAGGGTCTGTGACCAAAGACAGGGCGAATTGTGTGATGTGGATTATTTTTAATGCAGATAAGGAAATAAACTGAGCAAACAAGTCTACATATTTATTGATATCGGAAAGCGAGAATCCTCTTTTGGAGTGAAGAGCAATTCGTGTATCTTGTCCTAATATGATATTTCTTGGATCACGAGTTATATGTATAGATGCACAACGTAACAATTCTATGTGTATATCTTCATTAAGAGAAACAGTATTTTCAATTTGTCGCAACTTATTTTCTGTGATTGAAAATGACTGTACTCCATTCTCATATTTATGTTGAATTGCATTGGGAGACAACCATTCTGTCAAGACAGGCATTTTGATATTAGCAATCTGGAAAATTTTGGAACTGCAATTACATTCGAGGAAATGTTGATTTCCATACAAAATGCATTGACAGTGGTATTCAATCAAAGGAATATCAAGCCCCATAGTAATTGAGGGATATGCTTGACATCCTAACAAGGTGATGTATTTATTCTGTAATGTTAGCCCTAAGATTACAGGTTCGATGATTATTTTATTGTGTAGTATAGATTGTATATATTCAGTATCATCACCCAAAGCTCCAAACATTTTGAGTTGGATGCCTGTTGTTGGTGAATATCTCAGAGTTGCAGAAATTCGTTTTTGTGAATTGGGAAGAAACCATATGCCATCCCAAGAAAATTCATCTGTTATTAAAGGTGCATCCATTTGTATCTCTTAAGTCTAAAAAGGTTGTATGTAAAGATACGAAAATAGATTTGAGAGCATTTAAGAAATTGTGCTAAAATTATAATTGTGCTAAAATAATATCTGCCACCCGCTATGGATGGCAGATATTTTTGTGATAGATTATCTTTTTATTTTATAATAACACAATCTTTTTCAACTGCGCATCATAAGCAATAGGTTGACCATTGATAATATAATTCACAGCTTGTTCAATAATGGGAGTGTAAACTGAACTGTGTCAAGTTTAGTTTTGTTGTGTCGGAGTAGGCGGCCATGGCCGCCTACTCCAACCGCTAATTTATCAAACCTATCAAAGAACTCCAAATAATAGTGTTTTTTCAGGACAGTATCCTGAACCTGTCCGGGAACAGGATGGCCAGTTGCTGGGCAGTCTGACCCCAGTTCTGGACAGGCTGCGTCCACTTGCGTCTGATTCTTGTAAATGCCATAGACACAAGTTTTTCGAGGGCTGTGTCGTTCGGAAAGACCCCCTTGTTCTTGGTGACCTTACGCAACTGGCGGTGGTAGCCCTCCACGGTGTTGGTGGTGTATATTATGCGCCGTATGTGTTCGGAGTATTGGAAGTACGCGCTGAGCCTTTCCCAGTTGTCACGCCAGCTCTTGATGACTATCGGATAGTCCTCGCCCCACTTCAGTTCCAGCTCATCCAGAGCCTGTTCCGCCGCATCCTTGTTCACCGCCTGGTAGACCTGCTTCAGATCCTTCATGAACTCCTTCTGCCGCTTGCTGGCCATATACTTTATCGAGTTGCGTATCTGGTGGACTATACACAACTGCACCGTGGTCTCGGGAAAGACGCTCGCTATCGCATCCGGGAAACCCTTCAGCCCGTCAACGCACGCTATGAGGATGTCCCGGACTCCTCTGCTCTGGAGGTCGGTCAGGACACCCAGCCAGAAGTTCGCACCCTCGCTCTTGGATATGTACATCCCGAGCAATTCCTTGCGGCCTTCCGAATTGAGTGCCAGAACATTATATATGGCTCTAGTCACAGGACGGTTCTTCTCGTCCATCACCTTATAATGCACCGCATCAAGCCATACTATGGGATAGACGCTTTCCAGCGCCCGGCTCTTCCATGCCTGGATCTCCGGCAGCACCCTGTCCGTGATGCTGCTGATCGTCTCCGCCGATATCCTGTTCCCGAACTGCTCCTCCAGTATGTCGCTTATCTCCCTCGTGCTGTTCCCGATGGCATACAGCCCTATTATCCTGTCCGCCAATGAGTCCGCCAGTATCTTCTCCCTCTTCCGGACAACCTGCGGGTCGAATGTCCCGTCCCTGTCCCGCGGCGTGTTGATCGTTATTTCGCCCATCGAGGTCTGGACCTGCTTGCTCATGTGCCCGTTGCGCCGATTCCCGTACTCCCGTTCTACTCCTTCCAGATGGCTGTCCATCTCTCCTTCCAGCGCGCTGTTAAGCAGATTCTCCAACAGCGGTGCCAATACTCCGTCCTTGCCGGATAGTGGTACTCCCGCCTTCAATTGTTCTATGGCGTTCGCCTTGAACTGTTCGTAATCAAATCTTTCGCTCATAATAAAAAAGTGTGTCTAAAGTTATTATTTTTTACCTTACTTGACACACTTTAATTTACGCTCTCCGATATTGCCGCTCTTTCAGGTCAAAGTAGGACTGTTTGATTTGGGCTGAGACCTTTGCAGATAACAAGTCATTGTCTGTGGCATACATGGCAGCTTTAATAAGAGGAGTCAGCATTTTGTTGATTCCTTCTTTGGTATTACCCCGTTTGATGCAGTATGTCTTATATTTTTCTATCAGATCAATTGTTAAGTCAGTTAAATAAATAATGCCTTCCCCCGTTTGCTCAGACAAGAAGCGTTGAAATTTCTTGATATAGCGATCCCCATTATAGTAGGTTGAATAGGACAGTTTCTCCCAATCATACCGCTGCTGATTGTATTCCGTAGCGTATTGAATAAAATCAATCTTCTTGGGGTCATTTTGTTGAGCGAACTCACCCTTGAGCATCTTACGGACAATATCTGCCGTCAGGTGCCCTTCATATGCCATGATTTGCTCATCCACTTTTTCCCGTTGCAGTTTCAACTGATTGTTCAGTCGTACTGCAGCGGGATTTTTGCTTTTTACAGTTTGCGTCTTACTGTCCCAATCGTCAGGTTTAACAAAAATATCCGTGGTAATGGTGACAGGTGTTGTGTTGATGTTATAACAAAGATATAGGGCGACTTTACCCTCTTTATTGGGTTTCTTGTTTTTGATGACAATGTTCCCTGTTGGGAATTTTGACTTTACGCGCCCCATATTCTATGTTATTTATCGTGGATGAACACATAAATATAGGTAGATTATTAGAAAGTTTATATACCTGAACTATACTTTTTAATACGAAAAATGCGACCCGTAGGTCGCATTAGCAAGTTTTTAAAAGGCGTATTTTGAGGTATTTACCTCCAAAATAGGCTTAATACTCCTCCTCGTTGAAGAAGAAGTCGTCCTTGGAGGGGTAGTCGGGCCAGATATCCTCGATGGATTCGTATATTTCGCCTTCGTCCTCGATCTCCTGAAGATTCTCGAGCACCTCGAGTGGGGCACCCGAACGGACAGCATAGTCAATCAACTCGTCTTTTGTTGCGGGCCAGGGAGCATCTTCGAGCTTCGAGGCCAATTCCAGCGTCCAGTACATAGCTATAAAATTTTAAGTTGTTAACAATCAGCAGTTTGGTCGCTTTCGGGAGGATTGCCTTCCGATGATTGAATTGCAAAAATATAAAAAAAACGAGAAAAACAAAAAAATTGCAGAATCTTGAGACCAGTGTGTACGAAGTGGACAGAAAACGGCCCTGGCGGTGCTTTTAGGGCCATTTTTCGGCGAAATCAGGTTTCGGGACCGATTGTTTTGCTGAGCGGTGCAGGCTGACGTGTGGAGCGGCGTGGAGCAGCCTTGGCGGAGTGCAGCCGCGCCCCTTCCCCACTGGCCGGCCGCACCGTTTTGCACACCTATTTTACGGCGACGAAGAAGAGGTCGTAACACCCGTCGGCCACGGGCGCAATGCGGTAGTCGTCCATGCGGATGGAGACGGTCAGATCGCTGTTTTCGCGCAGGAGCCGGCGTCGGTTGAGGCGGTTGAGCAGGTCGTAGGGGATCTGGAGCATCCAGCGGGGCAGCCGGTGCTGGAGGTCGAGCACATCGAAACGGGTGACACGTTCGACACCGCGGCGGTTTTTTTCGTAGTACTCCGCGACGCGGTCATTTCCGAAGACGCCGAGCGCCTCGACCTGGCTGAATACGCTGCCGAGCAACTGCCGGAGCTCTGCGGCGGAGTATTCACGTACGTGCCAGGGGTTCCTCGTGAGCGACATCGGGGCATTGGGGGTGGTGACGATCAAGCGGCCGCCGGGGCGCAGTACGCGGTGGATTTCGTCGACGAAGCGCCGGTCGTCGCGGATGTGTTCGATGACCTGGAACGAGATGACGCAGTCGAACGACTCGTCGGGGAACTTCAGCGGCGGAACGACGGCCTGCCGGAACTCGACGTCGGGCCGTGCCAGCAGTTCGGGGGCCGGAACGTGCTTGTCGAGGGTGACGAATCGCCGGGCATGGGGAGCGACGACCTCGATTCCGTAACCGGCGCCTGTGCCGATCTCGAGCACATCGCCCGCAATGCGTTGTGCGGCAGTGTGGTAGGCGAGCAGCGAACGTTGGAAGACGAAGTTGTCCGAAGCTTCGCGCGAGACCCTTTCGGCGGTATTGATCGTAGCCATTTTTCGGGGGGGGTTAATGTTTCTCTTTCTCGGGGAGCTTCTCCACCAGCCGCATGCCCTCCTCGGAGGTGACGACGGCGCCGCGTTTGAGGAGCATGCCGAGCGAGCGTTTGAAGACCTTCTTGCTCATTTGCGTCAGGTGTTTGACCGCTTCGGGCGACGAGTCGTCGTTCAGGGGGAGGAATCCGCCGTTTTCGCGGAGCAGCCGCAGGAGCACCTCGGCCGAGTCCTTGACCTGGGCGAAACCGGTCTGCTGGAGGGAGATGTCGATGCGGTTGTCGTCGGTGATGCGGCTGACATAACCTGAGAGACGGTCACCGACGGCCACGGGGCGGAAGATCTGGTTTCGGTAGATCATTCCCCAATGGCGGTTGTTGACCACGACGCGGAATCCGATCGGGCTTTCGGAGGCGATCAGCAGCGAGACTTCGTCGCGGGGTTTGACCGTGATAGAGTCGTTGTTGACCCAGGCCTTGAACTTTTCGGTGGCCACGCAGCGGCCGGTGATGGCATCCTCGTAGAGATAGACGACGTAGGAGTGCCCGACCAGCACGCCGCCCTGCTGATTGCGGTTCGGGAGGAAGAGGTCCTTGCCGTGGAGGCCCCAGTCGAGGAATGCGCCGTGTGGGGTTTTGTCGACGACGCGCAGATAGCCGACCTCGCCGACCTTGAGCAGCGGGGTTTCGGTCGTGGCGACGAGCCGGTCCTCGGAGTCGTGGTAGACGAATACCTCCTTCTGGTCGCCGACCTTGTCGGAGAGCGAGGTGTAGCGGTTAGGCAGCAGGACCTCCTGCTGCTCTTCGTCGGCGAGATAGAGACCGTGGTCCGAGACGCGGCTGACGGTCAGGGTTTGCATGTATCCGGCTCTGAGCATAACGTGGTGGAAATAGTCCGGTGCAAAAGTACGTTTAATTTCGTGGGTTTGCAAACTCCGGTGGGAACAAGGCGAGAAAAATGGCCGTTGGGAGTTGGAAACTCGGACGAAAATGGTTACCTTTACAAGAGTCCGGGCCACAGGTCCGGAGCCAGGCGACAAAAACAGCAACATTTTATGAAAAACGACGAAATTTTCGATCTGACCCTGCTGCAGCTCGATGCGGCAACCGTTTCCGCGCAATCGCTCGAAACCATCGGCGAAGCCGTTCTCCGGGCCCCGGGCGATCTGGTTCTGCTGCCCGAGATGTTTGCCACGGGCTTCCGCCCGGATGCCACCGCGGTGGCGCAGCCCGCCGACGGGGAGATTGTCTCGGCGCTGCGTGGGTGGGCGGCCGAAAGCGGCAAGGCCGTAGCGGGGAGTGTGGCCGTGCGTGACGGCGCGACGCTGCGCAACCGCCTCTTCTTCGCCCACCCGAGCGGAGAGCTCGCCTGGTACGACAAGCGCCACCTCTTCCGTCCGGGGGGCGAGACCGGGCCCTTCACGCCGGGCAGCGACCGCACGGTGGTCGAATACCGGGGACTGCGTTTTCTGCTGCTGGTCTGCTACGACCTGCGCTTTCCGGTGTGGAGCCGCTGCCGGCGGGATTACGACGTGATTCTGTGCAGTGCGGCGTGGCCCGAGTCGCGGCGCGACGTATGGCGGACGCTGCTCTGCGCGCGGGCGCTGGAGAACCAGGCCTGGATCGTGGGGACGAACTTCTGCGGCGAGGATTCGTCGGGACGTTACGCCGGCTCGTCGGCCATCATCGACTGCTACGGGCGCTTTCGGGCCGAGGCTCCCGAACGCGGGGCGGCGTGCCGCACGGTCCACTTTTCGCTCGACGAGCAGAACCGCTTCCGGGAGCGCTTCCCGACGTGGCGCGACGCGGATGACTTCGTTTTGAAGCAATAAATCGCGGAAAATATCGTATCTTTGCACGATTCCCCGCGCCGCGAGGGGCGGGGAGGAGAGGGAGGTTGTGTGCCTCCCGGGCTACGATACGCACATTATGGAGGAAACGATCAAGATACAGGGTGCGCGGGTCCACAACCTGAAGAACGTGGATCTGGAGATTCCGCGCCACAAGCTGGTGGTCATCACGGGCCTTTCAGGTTCGGGCAAGTCGTCGCTGGCCTTCGACACGATCTACGCCGAGGGACAGCGGCGCTACATGGAGACGCTGTCGACCTATGCACGTCAGTTCGTGGGGACGATGGAGCGTCCGGACGTGGACAAGATCACGGGTCTGAGCCCGGTGGTCGCCATCGAGCAGAAGACGACGAACAGGAATCCGCGTTCGACGGTGGGCACCGTGACGGAGATCAACGACTTTCTGCGCCTGCTCTACGCGCGGGCGTCGCGGGCCTATTCGCCGGTGACGGGCGAGGAGATGGTCCACTATACCGACGACCAGATCGCCGATCTGATCCTGAAGGGGTTCTCGGGCCGGCGCATCGCGCTGATGGCGCCGATCGTCAAGGGGCGCAAGGGCCACTACCGCGAGCTGTTCGAATCGCTGGCCAGGAAAGGGTATATCTACGCCCGTATCGACGGTGAGATCCGCGAGATCTCGATCGGCATGCGTCTCGACCGCTACAAGATCCACACGATCGACCTGGTTGTCGACCGGCTGGTGGTGAGCGAGGATTCGCGCGAGCGGCTGATGTCGTCGCTCAAGGAGTCGATGCGGCAGGGCAAGGGGACGATGGCCGTCTACGACTATGGGACGGAGCAGCAGCGCTTCTATTCGCGCCACCTGATGTGCCCGACGACGGGCATTGCCTTCGAGGATCCGGCGCCGCACACCTTCTCGTTCAACTCGCCGAAGGGGGCCTGCCCCCACTGCAACGGTCTGGGCGAAGAGGCGGTCTTCGACGTGGGGAAGATCATCCCCGACCGTCGGCTGTCGCTGCGCGAGGGGGCTGTCGAGCCGCTGGGCAAATACCGCAACAACATGCTCTTCGCGACGCTCGAGATGCTGGGGCGCCGCTACGACTTTACGCTCGATGACCCGATCGAGAGCTTCTCGGAGGAGGCGTTGAACGCCGTGCTCTACGGCGATTCGGAACCTTTGACGGTCGATCTTTCGGAGTTCAGCTCCTCGGGCGGGCGGCAGTTCCTCTCGTGGGAGGGGGTCGCCGAGTATATCGGGCGCACGGAGGATGACGACTCGAAACGCGGGCAGAAGTGGCGCGACCAGTTTCTCGTCTACCGCAAGTGCTCGGTCTGCGGGGGGACGCGCCTGAAGAAGGAGGCGCTGCAGTTCCGCATCGCGGGCAAGAACATCGCCGAGGTTTCGGCCCTGTCGATTGCCGAATTTTCGGAGTGGGTGCCGACCATCCGCGCCTCGATGACCGACAAGGAGTGGCGCATTGCGCAGGAGATCGTCAAGGAGATCTCCGAGCGGCTGCGCTTCCTGATGGACGTGGGGCTGGGCTACCTGTCGCTGGCACGCTCGTCGCGATCGCTGTCGGGGGGCGAGAGCCAGCGCATCCGGCTGGCGACGCAGATCGGCTCGAAACTGGTCAACGTGCTCTATATCCTCGACGAACCCTCGATCGGCCTCCACCAGCGCGACAACCAGCGGCTGATCCGCAGCCTGGAGGAGCTGCGCGACGCCGGCAACTCGGTGATCGTCGTCGAACACGACGAGGACATGATGCGCGCGGCGGATTTCATCGTCGACGTGGGGCCGAAGGCGGGGCGCCGCGGCGGCTACATCGTGGCCGCGGGGACGTTCGACGACATCCTGCACGCGAATACCATCACGGCCGACTACCTTACGGGCCGTCGCCGCATCGAGATTCCTTCGACGCTGCGGCCGGGAACGGGCGAGTCGATCACGCTCCGCGGGGCGCGGGGCAACAACCTGCGCAACGTGACGGTGAGCTTTCCGCTGGGCAAGTTCATCTGCGTGACGGGAGTGAGCGGTTCGGGCAAGTCGACGCTGGTGAACGAGACGCTGCGTCCGATCCTCTCGAAGGCGCTCTACCGGTCGCTGGACCAGCCGCTGGAGTACGACTCGATCGAGGGGATCGAACACATCGACAAACTGGTGGTCGTCGACCAGTCGCCCATCGGGCGCACGCCGCGGTCGAATCCGGCGACCTATTCGAACGTCTTCGCGGACATCCGCAAGCTGTTCGAGCTGACGCCCGACGCCCAGATCCGGGGCTTCAAGGCGGGGCGCTTTTCGTTCAACGTCAAGGGGGGACGGTGCGAGGAGTGCCGGGGGGCCGGTGTGCAGACCATCGAGATGAACTTTCTGCCGGACGTCTACGTGCGTTGCAAGGCGTGCGGCGGCCACCGCTACAACCGCGAGACGCTCGAGGTGCGCTACAAGGGCAAAAATATCGACGACGTGCTGAACATGACGGTGAACATGGCCGTGGAGTTCTTCGAGAATATCCCGTCGATCTACCAGAAACTCAAGGCGATCCAGGAGGTGGGGCTCGGTTATCTGACGCTGGGGCAGCCGTGCACGACGCTGTCGGGGGGTGAGAGCCAGCGGATCAAGCTCTCGGCCGAGCTTTCGAAACGCGATACGGGCCGTACGCTCTACATTCTCGACGAGCCGACGACGGGCCTCCATTTCGAGGATATCCGCCTGCTGCTGGAGGTGCTGAACAAGCTGGTCGACCGGGGCAATACGGTGATCGTCATCGAGCACAACCTCGACGTGGTGAAGGTGGCCGACCATCTGATCGACATCGGGCCCGAGGGCGGGGTAGGCGGCGGCGAGATCGTCGCCCAGGGGACTCCGCACGAGGTGGCGCAGTGCGAACGCAGCTATACGGGCCAGTTCCTGAAGCGAATAGGCCTTTGAGGAAACGCTCCCGGACGCCATGATGGGCGTCCGGGTTTTTTTTGCCGCGGGGACGGCCGCGGGGCGATCGGGCGGGCGGTTGCGGCATTGGTTTTGCGTTCATGGACGAAACCAAACCTTATCGTGCCATGAAAAAAACAGCCATTATCCTCGTTGGCCTTCTGCTGTGTGCGGGGGCCGTCGCCGTGATTGGACAGAAGAAGGTTCTGTCGCCGAAACAGGAGCAGCGCGAGGTGCGCGAGCAGCGTCGGGCCGAGCGCCTGGCCAACTACCAGAAGACGATGGATTCGATCATTCTGTCGCGCAACTTCCAGTTCAACCCGCAGACCATGCAGCGCCAGCCGGCCGGGCCGCTTCGCCAGATCATGAACCCGACCTTCAACGTGGGGATCTGGGACGGGACGGTGGACATCTGCCTCCCGTACGTAAAGGGATACGTTCCGCCCTACTACACGACGGTTCTGAACTACACGGTGCCCAGCGTGCAGGGCTACACGACCGAACAGACCCACGAGGGGTGGATGGTGACCTTCTCGACATCGCTGTTCACGGCCTCGACCTATACGTTTACGTTCGAGATCTTCTCGCAGACGGGCGGTGCCAACCTGACGATCACCAACCCGTGGTACAATCCCGTCCAGTATTCGGGGACGATCTCGCAGCTTTACTGATCCGGAGGGGCTGACGGTGTGCAAAAAACGGACTGCAGTCTGGCTGCAGTCCGTTTTTTTGCGGTGCTGGGAGGCGTTACTTTCTCACATAGGTCTCCCGGTTGTAGTATTCGTAGCTGTATTCCGGCTGAATCGTGTGCTGGACGAGAACCAGCTGTGATTCGGAGAGCTCCTCCACGGTATGGGTTTTCCGGTCGCCGTCGGCCTTCGGGAAGGAGACGGCCAGCGTCTTGCCGGTTTCGGTGTATACCCATTCGACGGGCTCCGTCGATTCGTTTTTTTGTGCTTCAATTTCGGAAGATGAGTGCCACGGCCGAGACCGAGACGCCCTCTTCGCGTCCTTCGAATCCGAGCCGTTCGGTGGTCGTGGCCTTGACCGAGACGCGGTCCGGGTCGATGCCCATGTCGGCGGCCAGTGTTTCGCGCATGCGGTCGATGTAGGGGCGCAGCTTGGGTCGCTGCATGCGGATGGTGCAGTCGACATTCCCGATCCGATAGCCCTTTTCGCGGACCATCTCCGCGACGCGGCGCAGCAGCCGGCGGGAGTCGATTCCTCGGAACTCGTCCGACGTGTCGGGGAAATGGAGGCCAATGTCACCAAGGGCGGCGGCACCGAGCAGGGCGTCACACAGGGCGTGAATGGCCACATCGCCGTCCGAATGGGCGACGCAACCCTTCGAGTGAGGGATCTCCACTCCTCCCAAAACGAGGCGCAGCCCGTCGGCCAGCGCATGGACATCATATCCGTGTCCGATTCTGAAATCTGTCATAACGTGCAATTTTGGTTGCCAAAATAGGGAAAAAAGTGTAACTTTGCAAAAATACAAGAAACCTATGTCAGCAATCTCAACCCTTGAACCGCGCCTGGTATGGGAGCAGTTCGACGCCATCACCCAGGTACCGCGCCCCTCGAAGAAGGAGGGCAAGATCATCGATTTTCTGGTTCGTTTCGCCCAGGAACACGGGATCGAGTATCAGAAGGATGCCATCGGCAACGTGGTGATGCGCAAGCCGGCGACGCCGGGCTATGAGGATCGTCCGGCGGTGATTCTTCAGTCGCACATGGATATGGTGTGCGAGAAGAATTCGGACGTGGAGTTCGACTTCGAGAACGACCCGATCCGCACGCGCATCGACGGCGAGTGGGTGAAGGCCGAAGGGACGACACTGGGCGCCGACTGCGGCATCGGCATGGCGGCGGCGCTGGCCGTGCTGCTCGACGCGGAGGTGCAGCACGGACCGCTTGAGGCGCTGTTCACCGTCGACGAGGAGACGGGCCTCACCGGAGCCTTCGAGCTGGGCGAGGGAATGCTCACGGGCAAATACCTCATCAACCTCGATTCGGAGGACGAGGGCGAGCTTTTCATCGGTTGCGCCGGCGGCATCGACACCATTGCCACGTTCCACTGTACGATGGAGCCGGCCCCGAAGAACTATTCGTTCTTCCGCGTGGATGTCTCGGATCTGCTGGGCGGCCACTCGGGTGACGACATCGACAAGGGCCGTGTCAATTCGAACAAGATGGTGGCGCGTCTGCTGTGGGACGGGATGCAGTCGTGCGAGCTGCGGCTGAGCTATTTCAGCGGCGGCAACCTGCGCAATGCGATTCCGCGTGAGGCTTACGCCATCTTCGGAGTTCCGACGCGTCTGAAGGGCGATTTCGAGAAACGCTACCGGCTCTTTGCGGCGGATCTCGAGGCGGAGTTCCGTTTCCGGGAGCCGAATTTCAAGATTACGCTCAACGAGATGCCCGAGGTGGAGGAGGTGCTCGACGCGCGGACGCAGTTCGGACTGGTCTACTCGCTGGTTGGGGTTCCGAACGGCGTGGTAGCCATGTCGTTTGCGGTTCCGGGTCTGGTGGAGACGTCGACGAACCTGGCTTCGGTGAAGTTCGAGGGTCGCGACCGCATCGTGGTGACCTCGTCGCAGCGCTCGTCGGTCGAGAGTGCCAAGACCTACGTGATGCAGATGGTCGAGTCGGTCTTCGCGCTGGCGGGAGCTGACGTGGCCCATTCGGACGGCTATCCGGGCTGGACGCCGAATCCGACGTCGCACCTGCTGAAGGTGACCGAGGAGGCCTACCGGCGTCTTTTCGCCACGGATCCGAAGGTTCGTGCGATCCACGCCGGACTGGAGTGCGGGCTCTTCCTGGAGAAGTATCCCGATCTGGAGATGGTGTCGTTCGGTCCGACGCTGCGGGGTGTCCACTCGCCCGACGAGCGGCTGGAGATCTCTACGGTCATGAAGTTCTGGCAGCTGCTTTGCGAGACGCTTCGGACGCTCTGACGCCGGCGGCGTGAATTCCCATACGATGCGGGACCCCGGCCGATCGGACCGGGGCCTGCTTGTTTCCGGCGGGGCGTGTTACGGAAATCTAACCGCCGTGTTACGGTGTTGCAACAACTGTTTCAGACCTTTGCCGACACAACAAGTAACGTCCATGAAGAGATCCATCCTCTCCCTGATTCTGGCTTCGTTTCTTTCGATCCCTGCGGCCGAAGCCGCAAGCCCCGTTGCAGGTCCCGCTGCAAGCCCCGTCGCGGGTCTCGCTGCCAGTCCTGTCATAGACCCCGTTGCAGGTCCCGCTGCAAGCCCCGTCACAGGCCCCGCCACGACTCCCGTTCTGAGCCCTGCCGCGCCGGATTCACTGCGTACGGAGTCTTCGCCTTCTGCGGTTCCCGCACCTTCGGGCGTCTCCACCCTCTCTGCGGCCGCCATGCCCGTTTCGGTTTCCCCGACCGCCGCTGTTCCGACGACTCCGACTGCTCGGGCATCTGCGATTTCTGCCACGGCCCCTGCGGCCCCTGCGGCTTCGTCCGCATCGGCCCCGGCTTCGGCGGTCAAGGAGCCGACCTTCACGGTGCAGCTCCACGGAACGGTGCGGGCGAAATTCGAGTACCAGCCCGACCTGGGGAAGAGCCGCTTCGAGGTGCGCAACGCGCGCTTCAGCCTTTCGGGCCAGGTGACTCCGCTGGTGAACTACAAGGCGGAGATTGACCTTTCGGACGAGGGTTCGATCAAGATGCTGGATGCCTACGCACGGTTGAACCTGCTGCAGCGGCGTCTGCGGTTCACGATCGGCCAGATGCGCGTACCCTTTACGATCGACGCCCACCGCTCGCCCCACGAACAGTACTTTGCCAACCGCTCGTTCATTGCCAAACAGGCGGGCAACGTGCGTGACGTGGGTGCGACGCTGGCGTGGAGCTTCGGCCGGCGGGTTCCGGTGACGCTCGAAGGGGGGCTCTTCAACGGCTCGGGGCTGACCAATCAGAAGGACTACTGGACGCGGTCGTTCAACTATTCGGCCAAGGCGCGCTTCCGCTTTGCCGAGCGGGTGAACCTTTCGCTGAGCATCCAGAAGACCCACCCGGATCTGGTCGACATCCACATGTACGACATCGGCGCCTACTACGAGAATAGCCTGTGGCACATCGAGGGGGAGTACCTGCGCAAGAACTACGCATCGGAGGCCTTCCCCGGGGTGAATGTCGTGGATGCCTTCGTGTGCCGGAACTTTCCGCTGCGAAGCCGGGCGCTGCGCCAGATTTCGGTGCTGGCGCGCTACGACTATATGTCGGACCACAGCACGGGTATTGCCGGAGCGGGAGGCGTGCTGCTTGTCGACGATCCCGAACGCCACCGGGTGACCGGCGGTCTGACCTTCAGCCTGGGTCTTCCCTTCCGGGCCGACATCCGCGTCAACTACGAGGCCTACTTCTACCGTCCGACGGCTGAGCCGGACCTCTCCGAGCAGGACAAGTTCGTAGCGGAGTTCATGGTTCGCTTCTGATTCCGGGGCGGCAGAAACCGTGCAGAATATTTCCGCAATTGACATATTTCGCTATCTTTGTATATGAAAAAGTTTTTCGGAATATGTCGAACGGGCATTTTTCTCTGCTGGCCATCGTCATGGTGGGGTTGTCATACCCCATGACGTCCGCGGCCCAGCAGCATCCCGACGATGCATATTATCCCTATGCCGGGCGGGAGGAGCGACCTGTTCGGCTCCAGACCGATACGACACTCTTCTACCGGGCGATTCAGGGTCCGGCGGATCTCTATGGCATCTCCACCGATTTTACGCTTCCGGGAGTGGCCCTTGCCCGTCGGGGGTGCGGCTATGCGTCGGAACGGACGCAGCTTTCCGGAATCGACATCTCCTATCGTTATCTCGGGCTGATGCGTCTGCTGGGCGCCGAGGAGCAGCGTATTGCGGGACTTCAGAGCTCACCGGCCCCTTTCGGGGGCGCCGTCTCCACGACGCAGCTCCACTTTCCGGCCGGCGAACCGCTCCAGCCCTATCTGGTTTCGGTGCGCTTCTCCGACCGCAACTACCGTTTCGGTTCGCGTGTGGCGGCCACCCGCCGCCTGGGTCACGGCTGGCAACTGACGGCCGCCGCGGACTTCCGCACGGGCCGGGACCTGCACGTCGAGGGGGTCTTCACGAATGCCCTGACCGCGGGAGTGTGCTTGACGCGCCGCTGGGATAAGCAGGGCGAACTTTCGCTCGTCTGCATCGTCCCGACCTCCGTGCGGGGCACCCGCCTCACGACCTCGGAGGAGGCCTTTCAGCTGACGGGCGACCGGCTCTATAATCCCGCCTGGGGCTATCAGGACGGCCGGGTGCGCAATTCGCGGGTCCGGCGCGAGACGCTTCCGCTGGCCGCGGCCGTGTGGGAGCGGCAGCTCACCGCTTCAACGCGGCTTTCGGCCTCGGCGGGCGTTGAGGCGGGCAAGAGCCGCTACAGCATGCTGGGGTGGTACGACGCGCGCACGCCGATGCCGGACAACTACCGCTACCTGCCGAGCTATACGGGCGACCGGGCCACCGAGCAGGCGTGGCTGACGCGGGATCCCCGTTATACGCAGATCGACTGGGACGAACTGATCCGCGAGAACCGCATGGCGGGCGGCGAGGCGGTCTATGCGCTGGAGGACCGAGTCGAGCGGCTTTGGGACGCGACGCTTCACCTCAGCTTCTCGACGGAGGCCGAACGTCGCCTGACGCTTCGCTACGGGGCGCAGCTGCAACTCGACGACCGCCGCAACTACAAGCAGATGCGCGATCTGCTCGAGGCGGACTACCTCACGGATATCGACCAGTTTCTGGTTGACGACGACACCTACGGCACGCTGCTTCAGAACGACCTGCGCCATCCCGACCGGAAGATCCGTCGGGGTGACCGCTTCGCCTATGACTATTCGCTCACCACGCGCTCGGCCGAGGTGTATCTGCAGGCCGACTACCGTACGGACCGCTTTCGGGGCGAGGTGCTGCTGGCTGTCGGTAGCGGGGCCGTCAGCCGCCGGGGCCACTACGAGAAGGAGCTCTTTCCGGGCAGCCAGTCCTTCGGACGCTCACGGGTCATGCGCTTTTCGCCCTACCGGCTGAAATTCTCGGGCGGTTGGTCCTTCACGCCGCGCCACTACGTCGAGCTGTCGCTGCTGGCCGCAGCGGAGATCCCCGACGCCGAAGATCTCTTCTACCAGCCGCTCTACAACAACCGCACGCTCACCGATGCAAAGGCCGGGCGCACATATGGCGCCGAGTTGACCTACCGCCTGACGGGCCCGACCGTCAACCTTCAGACGTCGCTTTTTGCGTTGTTGCGGCTTGACGGCTCGCAGACTCTCCGCTATTACGATGACATGTCCTACGTCTATTGCGACCTGGCCGTCACCGGGATCGGAATTCGGAGTCTGGGTATCGAGACGGCAGCGGAGATTCGTCTGTCGGATCGTTGGCGGCTGACGCTTGCGGCCTCGGCGGGGAGTTATCGGTATGTCCGGGATCCGCGTGTTGAGGTGCTCTCCGACGTGGACAATACGCCGGTCGACCGGGGTTCGGCGAGCCGGATGGGTGGATGCCGGGTAGGCGGGGCTCCTGCCGTGACCGCCTCGGCCGAACTTTCGTGGTTCGGGCGTCGGGGGTGGGGGATCCACGCCTCGGCGGGGTATGCCGCGGAGCGCTACGTCGAGCCGATGGCGCTACGGCGTACCGATCGGCTGGCCGGCCAGGGCGGCATCACGCAGGAAGCCTTCGCTGCCTTCACGCACCAGGAGCGGCTGCCGGATGCCTTCACGCTCGATGCATCGCTCTTCAGGAGCTTCTGGTTCGAGCGTTCGCGGCTGACTGTGGCGCTGCTGCTTCGCAATCTGCTGGGCGATTCCGATATGGTCTACAGCGGTTACGAATCGCTGCGCGTGCGGCGGATCCGGAGCGGCGATGCGACCTTCTACACGCCGCAGGCGACGCGTTACAGCTACGTGCCACCGCGGTCGTTCTACGTGACGGTCTCCTGCCGATTCTGAGAGATCGGTCATATTGTCGGAATTTTTTTGGGAATTAGCTGACGATTTCGTATTTTGAGAGGCAAAAACCTTAAAAACTTCAAACCCATGATTGTCGGTATTCCAAAAGAGATCAAGAACAACGAGAACCGCGTTGCTCTGACCCCGGCGGGCGCCCAGGAGCTCGTCAAGCGGGGACACAAGGTGTATGTGCAGGCTACGGCCGGAGAGAACAGCGGATTTGCCGACTCGGCCTATACGGCTGTCGGGGCGGAGCTTCTGCCCACGATCGAGGATGTCTACGCCACGGCGGAGATGATCGTGAAGGTCAAGGAGCCGATTGCCCCGGAGTACAAACTCATCCGTCGCGACCAGCTGGTCTTCACCTATTTTCACTTTGCGAGCAGCGAGGCGCTGACCCATGCGATGATCGACAGCGGAGCCGTGTGCTGCGCCTATGAGACGGTCGAGCGTGCGGACCGGTCGCTGCCGCTGCTGATTCCGATGTCGGAGGTTGCCGGGCGCATGGCGGCACAGGAGGGGTGTTATTTTCTGGAGAAGCCGCGTGGAGGCAAGGGCGTACTGCTGGGCGGTGTTCCGGGCGTGAAGCCGGCGAAGGTCTTCGTGATCGGAGGGGGTGTTGTCGGGACGGCTGCGGCGCGTACGGCGGCGGGCACGGGAGCCGACGTGACGATCTGCGACATTTCGCTGCAGCGCCTGACCTATCTGGCCGACGTGATGCCGAAGAACGTCAAGACGCTCATGTCGTCGGAGTATAACATCCGCGAGGAGCTGCGTCATGCCGATCTGGTGATCGGTTCGGTTTTGATTCCTGGGGCGAAGGCTCCGAAACTCGTGACGCGCGACATGTTGAAACTGATGGAGCCGGGAACGGTGATGGTGGACGTTGCGATTGACCAGGGAGGGTGCTTCGAGACGTCGCGCCCGACGACGCACGAGGATCCGGTCTACTACGTGGACGGTATTCTGCACTATTGCGTGGCGAATATTCCGGGGGCCGTGCCGCGGACCTCGACGCTGGCGCTGACCAACGCAACGCTTCCCTACGTGCTGCAATTGGCCGACAAGGGCTGGCAGCGGGCCGCGCGTGAGAATGCGGAGCTGGCGCTGGGGCTGAACGTGGTTTCGGGCAAGGTGGTCTACCGGCCGGTAGCCGAGGCCTGGGGGCTTTCCTACGAGCCTCTGAGCCTCTGAATCCGAGAAAACTGAATGTCTGAGGTCCTGAGTCTTTGAGCCCCATGGCCCCAAAGACTCAGGACCTCAAAGCTCCATGGCCTCAAAGCCTTTGATGCCGGAATTTCCGGCTTATTTTTTTGCGTATTTCCCCGATTGGCGTATCCGTTCCGATCGTCCTTTGGGAAATGTTTTATCTGACGGAATATCTGTCCGTTATGCCGTCTTTGTTTTGTTTAATAAATTTAAGAAAGGGTCTGTATATCTGAAAAAAGAGTTGATAAAAAGAATATCATGCGCTTTTTTTATATATTTGTAGTGTTAGTTAGGCTATTATGAGACGATATCTACTCCTGTTGGTATTGTTTTGGGCATTACCGACTGCCTTAATTGCACAGCAATACAACGTGTCGGGACGCGTACTGGTCAAGGGGGGGGGAAAGAAACCGACCCCGATCGGGCTGGCCGTCGTGGAGCTTCCGAAGGCGGGTTTGTGGGCCGTAGCGGACAACGAGGGAAACTTTTCGGTGAAGAACGTACCGGCGGGCAAGGTGCTCTTTTCGGTCTCGTGCCTGGGCTACGTGACGACGCTTACGGAGGTTGAGGTTCACCGCGATCTGGATTCGTTGTGCCTCTACGCCCCGGAGGACAACCTCAAGCTGGAGAGTGTGGTGGTTACGGCGCGTGAGGCGACCAACGCCATGGCGACCTCGCGTACGATCGAGGGGAATGCCATCAACCACCTGCAGATGGTCAACGTGTCGGACATCTCGACGCTGCTTCCTGGCGGCAAGACGGTGAATCCGGACCTGATGGAGAACAACACTTTTTCGCTGCGCGACGGCGGTTCGACGGCGGGCAATGCCTCGTTCGGAACGGCCGTAGAGGTGGATGGCGTACGCCTGTCGACCAACGCTTCGCTGGGGGACCTGACGGGCGTCAGTACACGCAACATCTCCTCGACGTCGATCGAATCGGTCGAGGTGATCACGGGCGTTCCGTCGGCCGAGTACGGGGATATTTCGTCGGGTATGGTGAAGATCTCGACGCGCAAGGGTCGCACGCCCTACATGCTGGTTCTCTCGACCAATCCGCGGACCAAGCAGATTGCCGCCTCGAAGGGTTTTGATCTGGGCGACGACCGCGGAGTGCTGAATTCGAACATCGAGTATACGCGGGCGACGAAGAATCCGACCTCGCCCTATACCTCCTATTCGCGCACGGGGCTTTCGCTCAACTACCAGAATACCTTTGCGAAGGTGCTGCGCTTTGATTTCGGGGTTTCGGCCAACGTGGGCGGCATGAACTCGGAGGATGATCCCGACGTGCAGGCTGGCGAGTGGGAGAAGGACCGAGACAATGCCCTGCGGGCCAATACGTCGCTCAAGTGGCTGCTCAACCGCAAGGCGATCACGAGTGTGGATTTCGACGCCTCGATCAACTATGCGGACAATCTTACGCGGATCCATACCTATAATACGAGTTCGACGATGAGTCCGGCGGTCCACGCGACGGACGAGGGTTACTTTGTAGCGGACCTGCTTCCGTCGACCTACTATACGACGCAGTGTGTCGATTCGAAGGAGCTGGACTATGCGGCCAATCTCAAGGCGACGTGGATCCGCAGTTGGGGAGACATTCACAGCAATGCCAAGGTGGGCGTATCGTGGCGAGCCGACGGCAACGTGGGCCAGGGGGCCTACTACGAGGATCCGGCGCTGGCGCCGAACGGCTACCGTCCTCGGCCCTATACCGACATTCCGTACATGCACAATCTGGCGGCCTACCTTGAGGAGACGCTGACACTGCCCGTGGGCAGCGGATCGGTGCAGCTGATGGCGGGACTGCGTGCGGAGAAGACCTTCATCAAGGGGTCGCGCTACGACAAGACGCAGAGCCTCTCTCCGCGACTGAACCTGAAGTACCGCATTACGGACTGGCTGACGATCCGCGGCGGGTGGGGTCTGACCGACAAACTGCCGTCGTTCAAGATTCTCTACCCGGACCCGAACTATCTCGACCGTCAGGTCTACGGCGTTTCGTACGGCGGCCAGAGCCTCTACGTTTTCCACACGCGGCCCTATGAGATCATGTACAATCCCGACCTGCGTTGGCAGCGGAACCGCAATTCGGAGGTGGGTGTCGATCTGCGCATCGGCGGGACGTCGATTTCGCTGGTTGGCTACTTCAACCGCACGAAATACCCCTTTGAGCTCAAGAACGAGTACGAACCCTATACCTACCGGCTGAGTTCGCTGCCGACGACCACACCGGACGGCGAACCCTTCACGATGCCGACCCATCCGCTCTTCAAGGTGGACAGCCAGACGGGCGAGATGTTTATCCGCGATGCGGACAACCTGTCGCAGGGATGGATCCTGATGACGGGGAGCGACAAGCAGACCTTTGTTCGGAACACCTACCAGAGCAACGGATCGCCGGTCGACCGCATGGGACTGGAGTTTGTCTTCGACTTTCCGGAGATCCGGCCCCTGCGGACGCAGCTTCGGCTCGACGGAGCCTATGGCTATACGAAGTACATCAATACGGGTGAGGCGTGGTACTATCCGAGTGTCACGACGGGCGGAAACTTCTACCCCTACGTGGGCATCTACGCCGACAACGGGAGCAACTCGACGATCACCTACAACGGCACGAAGACCCACTCCCTGGATGCGAACCTGACGGCGACGACGCACCTGCCGTCGATCCGGATGATCATCTCGCTGCGGCTGGAGGCGTCGCTTCTTAAGCGTTCGCAGCACCTTTCGGAGTATAACGGCGAGGAGTACGCCTTCAACGTCGACGAGAACCGCAATCCGACGGGTGGGAGCATCTACGACGGCAACAGCTATACGGCCATCTGGCCGATTGCCTATATCGACCAGTCGGGCGAGCGGCATCCCTTTACGGATGCCGAGCGGAACAATCCCGATTTTGCGTCGCTGCTGCTGCGTTCGGCCAACACGTACGCCTTTAACGAAGATGGCTACGACCCCTATTTTTCGGCCAATCTGAGCATAACGAAGGAGATCGGCGACCATGTGTCGATTTCGTTCTACGCCAATAACTTCACCAATTCGCGACCGTTCATGCGCTCCTATGCGACGGGAGTACGGGTGGTCTTCACCCCGTCGTTCTACTACGGCCTGACGGTACGCCTCAAATTCTGACGACGATGAAGAAGCTGACACTTATCTGTTTTGTGATGTTTTCGGCGGCCTGCACGTCGTTCGGAAGTGATCCCTACGGGCGTTCGGTCCGCAGCCTGCATGTGGCGGTGAGCTACCCGGAGGAGTATGCGGACTACCTGCGCGAGGGTGTTGCGGTGACTCTTTCCGACCGCAATTCGGGCAATGTCTATACGGCGCTGACCGATGCTGCGGGAGATGTTGATTTCCGCGTTTCGGCGGGCCACTACAAGCTTTCGGTGCTGGACCTTGCCGATGAAGAGTCGGTTTTCAACGGTTCGGTGGAGCTGGTGGATCTTTCGTCCGGGGACCAGAACCTGACCGTTGCACTGTCGTACTCCAAGCCGGGTACGGTCATCATCAAGGAGATCTACTCGGGCGGCTGCCCGCAGGATTACCCCTCGACGGGAACCTATACCAACGACAAGTACATCATCCTGCACAACAATTCGTTTGAGACGCAATATCTCGATGGATTGTGTCTGAGTACCGTAGCGCCCTATAACTCGTCGGCGACGAACAACCCGTGGACGACGACCGATGCGACGGGCAATCTGGTTTTCCAGGATTTCGCTCCGGTTCCGGACTGCGTCTGGCAGTTTCCGGGCAGCGGGGAGGATTATCCGCTGGCACCGGGCGATGATGCGGTGATCGCCTACCACGGCGTGGACCACACGCAGACCTACTCGATGTCGGTGAATCTGAACCGCAAGGGCTATTTCGTCCTCTACGATCTGCTGAACTATCCGGGAACGACGACCTACCCGACGCCGGCTCCGGGCGACCAGATCGACGAGGCGCACTACCTGAAGATGCTCAAGAAGACGGGCAAGAGCAGCGCTTATGTGATATCGAACAATTCGCCGGCGATCATCATCTTCCGGGCCCCGGAGGGGGATGATCTGACGTCGTATCTGGCGTCGAAGGATTCGGAGACGCAGGTCGGATCGCTGCTCTATACGATGATTCCGTGGGACTGGGTCATCGACGGTGTTGAGGTGATCGACAAGACGGGAGCGACGCGCACCAAGCGTCTGCGGGCGGACATCGACGCCGCGGGTGTGGAGTTTTCGGCCATGTCGCAGGGACATACGCTTCACCGTCGGCTGAACGAGACGACCACTGCATCGGCCGGTTTTGACGTCTATTACGATACGAACAACTCGTCGAACGACTTCTATGAGCGGGAGACACAATCGCTGCGAGAGGGCTTATGAGACGGATTGTAACCATACTGCTTCTGATCGCCGCCACGGGAGCCGTGGCGCAGGATCGCTTTGAAGAGACCTTCCGGCGCAATGCGTGGAACGGGGCGGTCAACGCGGCGGGGCTTCGTCAGGACAGCGTGAGCCACTCCTACGCGGAGGCCTACTTCACGAAGAAGAACGGCGGGCTGACGGACCCTTCGTCGTCGGACAACAGCTGGAACGCCGGGGTGCGTACGGAATCGATCCGCCACCTGAACCGGATTTCGTTTGCCGGCGGCTTCAACTACGACTATTTCGACGGCCGGAACATGTGCGGGTCGATGTTTACCGTCCCGGGCTACTATCCGGTTGATATCGTGGAGTTCACGCCGGGACGGAAGGTTCGTGAGAGCTATAACTTCCGTGCGGGGCTTTCTGCCGAGCTGACCCGGCGGTGGCTGGTGGGACTGAACGTCTCGTTCGAGGCGCGCAACTACGCCAAGCGCAAGGACCTCCGCCACAAGAACACGCGTCTGGACTTCGAGTTTTCGCCGGGCGTGATGTATCGTTCGGGACGTTTTGCCGTGGGTGCGGCCTATATCGTCGGGATCGACAACGAGAAGATCGAGGCCGAGGAGATCGGCTCAACGCCGGAATCGTACCAGGCCTTTTTTGACCGGGGACTTCGCTACGGAACGCTGCAGTTGTGGGAGAGCAACGACCTTCACCTGACGACGTCGGGCGTGACGGGCTTCCCGATCCGCGAGACGACCCAGGGTGCGGGGCTCCAGCTTCAGTACGGTCCTCTCTACGTGGATGCGGCCTACCGCAACCGGCAGGGGCGCACGGGCGAGGGCGGTGCGATCTGGCACGAATACGATGCCGATCTGGTGACGGCAAACGGTGTGCTGACCCTCGGCGAGGCGTCCGACCTCCACTACGTACGACTCGGTATGGAGTGGGAGTCGCTTGCCAACCGCGAGAACATCCTCACCTATGAGTCGGTCAACGGCGTTTCGACCCCTCACCTGCACGGCTCGACGCCGATTTTCGGACGCAAGCGGCTCGACCTGAGCGCCGAATACGAATGGACGACGACACGCATGGACTGGCGTGTGGGTATAAACCATACGGATCTGAACCGCGAGTCGACGCTGATGTACCCGCAGACGCGGGGTCAGCGGCTGCAGTGGACGATGGTCTGGAGTACGTGGCTTTACCGCTTCGGGGCGTGGGAGCTGACCCTTGCGGCTGATTTCCGGCGGGGCGGTTTCAGCGAACGGGAGGAACTGGGCGAGTCGCCGGCCCGGCCGGGTGAATACCCGATGCAGCTGACCGACTTCTACAACTGCGAGAACGAATACTGGACGATGCCGCGGGTTGGGGCCGGAGCGGGCGTGCGGCGCAACATCCGGCGGTTCTATATCGACCTGTCGGCGCGCTACGAGCATGGATTTGACGTGCATTACGTGTCGCAACCCAACCGGGTTCGGGCGACACTGGGCGTAGGATATAATTTTTAACCGATAAAAACAGACGCTTATGAAAAGAATTCTGACGATGGCAGTGGCTGCTGCGATGGTGGTGGCCTGTTCGAAGGAGGAGAGCGGGTCTTCGGGTCCGATGCAGTTGACGATCGATCCGACGATCACGCGAGCCACGGAGGTGGATTTCGAGACGGGGGATGCGATTGGCGTAACGGTGACGACGGCAGCGGAGGCCTACGTGACCAACCGCAAGTTTGTCTACGGCAGTGACAGCCGCTTTGCGGGCGAGGAGAGTCTGCTGTGGTACGAAGATGTGAATGCCCCGGCGACGTTATTTGCCTACTATCCCTATTCGGATCCGGCACCTTCGGAGTTTACGGTGAAGGCAGACCAGGGAGGTGACGGCTACGATGCTTCGGACCTGATGACGGCCCTGAAGACGGGCGTCTACCCGACGAAGAATGCCGTGGGGATGACCTTCCGCCACAAGATGTCGCGTCTGGTCTTCACGATCGACAACGAGACGGACTTCCCGGTGACGCAGCTTGTGGTGACGGGGACGATCGGCACGGCCGTGATCGACGCCGCAGCCAATACGGTGACGGTCAAGTCGGATGCTGCGACGCAGGACATTACGGCGCGTGAGGTGACGGCCAATTCGAAGTACTACGCATTGGTAGTTCCGCAGTCGGCGAAGTTCAGCGTAACGGTGACGACGGCCGAGGGCACGCGCTCGCAGAGCTACAGCGAGACGGAACTTGAGGGCGGCAAGAGCTACCCGGTGACGGTCCGTGTCAAGCCGACCAACATGGAGATTGTGATGGATGGCCCGATCGAGGGCTGGGAGGATGCCGAAGAGATTCCGACCGAGGGTCAGGGTACGAGCGAAGCAGCCACGGTCGAGTGGGGCGGTGTGAAGTACAAGATCGTGACGCTGAAGGACGGCCGGACATGGATGGCCGAGAACCTGCGCTACGTACCCGAAGGCAAGAGCATTTCGAGCAATCCGGCCGATGGCAACGGCGTATGGTACCCGTGCAACCTGGACAAGGAGGTCGATCCGGATCTGGCCGAGACGAACGGCCTGTTGTACAGCTATCCGGTGCTGCTGGGTCTGGATGGCGAGCTGACGGCGGAGAACTACAATACGAAGGAGGGTGCTCAGGGTATCTGCCCCGACGGCTGGCACATCCCGACGAAGGATGAATGGTTGAAGCTGGCCGGAGCGGGCGTGGGCGGACTTTCCGATCCGACCGCACCCTATTATGATTCGGCCCAGAGCGGAGCCTCGATGGTCAAGCTTAACGAGGATGGCTTCAACTTCTCGGGCTGTGGTTATATCAACGCCAATAATGCGACTGCAACGCCTGCTTATATGGCGTCGGTATCCAAGGCTGATGATACGGCCTACGGTATGGGCTACTATGCCGGATCGACGGCCTACCAGATCACCTATAATACGGCAGGCGATGCGATGAGCGGCATCAAGAATATCCAGTATTTCGCGGCTATGATTACCTATAATGACACCTATAACCGCGTGACGGTCGCCTACAACAGCGGCTTCTGCGGAGTCCCGGTCCGTTGTATCAAGGATGCGGAGTAGCACCGGGGCTGAACAGGCAAAGACAACACACACAACACTATTAACGATTCATGAAAAGAAAACCCAATTACCTGAAACACGTGCTGCAATGGGGCGTTCTGGCCGCCATTGTGGTCACGGTGCTTTGGAGCACGTTTGCCGACAAGGCGGTTGACGTGGAGAAGTATTGTCCGTTCGGCGGACTGCAGGCCTTCGGCACCTATGTGGTCAACAATTCGCTGGCCTGCTCGATGTCGATGCTTCAGATCATGATGGGGCTGGTGCTGGCCGTCGGGGTGATCCTCTTCTCGAAACTCTTCTGCGGCTACCTCTGCCCGGTAGGTACCGTGGGTGAAGCGATGGGCCGCGTGGGCAAGAAGCTGCACGTACAGGTTGAGATCCGTCCGGGGAGCATTGCCGACCGCGCCTTGCGCGTCGTGAAATACGTGCTGCTGTTCACGATTCTCTACAACACGCTTTCGTCGAGCGAGCTGTTCTGCAAGCAGCTGGATCCCTACTACGCCGTGGCCACGGGCTTCAAGGGCGAGATCGTCCTCTGGATGTCCATCACGAGCCTTGTGCTGCTTCTGCTGGGCGGTTTTGTGGTGAAGATGTTCTGGTGCAAGTACATCTGCCCGCTGGGCGCCGCGAGCAACATCTTCAAGTTCACGTGGCTGCTGCTGGCCGCCGCGGTTGTAGCGTGGATTCTCGGACTGACGGGAGTCGAGGGAAGCTGGCCGTGGATCATCGGTGCAACGTGCCTGGCGGCCTACCTGATCGAGATGATCAAGCTGCGCAGCTGCACCTTCCCGCTGATGTACGTCGTGCGTGATGCGGAGGCCTGCAACGGGTGCGGACTCTGCACGAAGAAGTGCCCCTACGGGATCCGCGTGCAGGATCTCGGGAAGGTGAAGCATGTCGACTGTACGATGTGCGGACAGTGCATTTCGTCGTGTTCGCAGGATGCGCTTCAGTTCAACGGGCGGCGGTCGCTGCGCTGGGTGCCGGGTATTCTGACGGTGGTACTGTTTGCCATAGCGCTGTGGCTGGGCAACACGCTGGAACTTCCGACCATCGACGAGAAGTGGGGTGACTATGAGAAGGTCGAGAACCTGACGACCTACGAGATGCAGGGGCTGCAGACGGTGAAGTGCTACGGCTCGTCGAAGGCCTTCTCGGCCAAGATGCAGACGGTGCCGGGCGTCTATGGCGTGAAGACGTATGTCCGTCACCACGGCGTCGAGATTCTCTATGACCCGGCGAAGACCGATACGGTGAAGATCCAGGAGGCGATCTTTACGCCGACGATGCGCAAGTATGCCATGCCGACGGCCGATGTGCCGACGCTGCGGGTGCTGCAGTTGGGCGTTGAGGGGCTCCACGACCGGATGGACATGGTCTATTTCGGCATGGTGCTCCAGAAAATCGAGGGTATCTACGGCTTCACGTCGGAGTTTGCCTGCCCGGTAGCGGTGACGGTCTATACGGATCCGTCGGTGACGATTACCGAGAAGCAGATGGCCGAGGCAATCGATGCCAGGGAGCTGATCATTCCGATGAAGGAGGGTGAGAAGACGATCCCGATGCACACGGTGCTGAAGAGCTTCGAGTGGGCGGGAGAGGTTTCGCGCGAGGAGTTTGCCCAGGTGATGTTCCGCGAGATCGAGGAGATGAACGGACGCTTCGTGGCCAACCAGGAGAAGTGGGGCGACGATGCGGCCTTCCCGAAGGCGGTCTACGAGATGGAGTTCCCGAGCATCGAGAAGCCGCTTATCCGCCGTACGTTCCCCTATTTCAAGAGTTTTCTGTCGTGCCAGGATGGCATCACGTCGCTGGACTTCGTGCTTCGCGACACCGTACCGGTGATGCGACTGCACTACGTGAAGTCGATGTGGGACGATGCGCGGATCTGGAAGGAGATTTTCCAGGCCGAGAAGTGGACGCTTCGCATGGCCGACGGCACGTTCCAGGAGTCGGCACCGCGGCTGAAGTTCACGGTTGAGGGCCACACGGTCGAGGAACCGGCCGCCGCGGCAGCTACGAAGTAGTGTTCCGATACCGGTAAACCGCAGCAAAGCGACACACACCCGGGCCCGATGGGGGCATCAAGGGGCGTGTGTCGCTTCTGCGATGAGGAGAAAGCAGACAACAAGCGAAAAAGAGACAACATGAAGAGATGGATTACGGGCGCCCTGGCGCTGTTGACGATCCTTCAGTCGGTACGGGCCGACGAAGGGATGTGGCTGATGACCGATCTGGGGAAGATCTACCCCCGGATGCGAGCCGAGGGTCTGAAGCTGAAGGCTTCGGCCATCTACGACGAGCAGACTCTGGCATTGTCGGATGCGGTGGTTGCCGTTGACGGAGGCATGGGTACCGGAAGCATGATTTCGGACGAGGGGCTGATGATCACGAACCACCACGTGGCCTACAGTGACATCTGCGCTCTTTCGACCGAGGAGCACAACTACCTGGAGACGGGCTTCTGGGCGCGGACGCGCGGGGAGGAGATCCCCGTACCGGGCAAGACGGTGTCGTTTCTGCGTCGGATCGAGGATGTGACGGCGGAGGTCGAGGCGATCAAGACGCGCCTCCGAAACGAAGGGAAATGGGGTCCGATGTCGATGCGTCGGGTCTACTCGGAGATCGAGAAGAAGTACGCCGCGACGACCGACCTTGAAGTTTCGTGCATGTCGATGTGGGGCGGCAAACTCTACCAGATGTTCTACTACGAGGTTTACCGTGACGTGCGTCTGGTTGGTGCGCCTCCGGTTTCGATCGGAGCCTTCGGCGGCGACTACGACAACTGGGGCTGGCCGCAGCACAAGGGAGATTTCGCCCTCTACCGGGTCTATACGGCTCCGGACGGCCGTCCGGCGGAGTACGCAGCGGAGAACGTTCCTCTCAAACCGCGCACGGTGCTGCGGATTGCGACGGGGGGAGTCCACGACGGCGATTTCCAGATGATCCTGGGCTTCCCGGGCCGCACGAACCGCTACGCCTCGTCGTATGCCATTGATGAGAAGCAGTACGTCAAGAATCCGGTGGTGGTCCAGAACCGTCAGGAGCGCATGGACATCATCCGGCGCCACATGGAGCGGGATCCGCTGGTTCGGATGGCCTATTCCGATGCCTTCTTCTCGCTGAGCAACTACGCCGACTACGCCAAGTGGGAGACCCGCTGCCTGCAACGGTTCGGCGTGTCGTCGATCCGCCGAGCCGAAGAGGAGCGCCTTCAGGCGTGGATCGACGCCGATTCGGCGCGGCGGGCGCAGTATGGCGATCTGCTGGAGTACCTTTCGGCGGGCTACGCGAAGCGCCGCGACGCCGAGGTGGCGCTGAACTACTTCCGCGAGGCATGGCTGGGTCCGAGCGAGGCGCTGTTGACGGCCAATCGGGTAGCCTCCTATCTGGGCAAACTCGAGCGTACGCATCGCGATTCGCTGCGTCGTTCGGACGAGGACGTTGCCGGCGTACTGCGTGCGGGCTTCCGCCTGCGCAAGAACTATGATCCGGCGACGGATCGCGATTTGTTCGCCCGCATGGCGGTGAACTTTACGGCAAGTGTTCCGCGCGAGATGTGGGGAGAAGCGCTCTGCCGGCAGTACGATGCGGCGGGCGGCGATGCCGACCGCATGGCGCGTGCAGCTTTCGATGCATCGTTCTGCTCGTCGGCCGACCGCTTTGACGCCTACTTTGCCTGCGACCGTTCGGTTGCCGAAATCCAGCAGGATCCGCTGGTAGCACTGACCGAATCGGTTCCGGTGCAGACCTTCACCCACTGTGTCGACCGGGCCGAGCACGAAGCCTGCTGCGGCTACGGCGCCTTCCGGGGCGAGGGTCGTGGCAAGGGCCCCGGCATGGGTCGTGGCAAGGGCAAAGGTATGGGTCGGATGCTGGGGGGCAACTACGTGATGCGCCTCGAGTCGATCTATGCCGATCTGCTCTACGATTTCCGGGACTCGGAGGGGATCCTCCAGTACCCGAACGCCAACTCGACGATGCGCCTGACCTACGGCACGGTGGGCCCGGTTTCGCCCTCGGACGGAGTGCACTACGATTCGCGCTCGACGACGGCGGGCTACATGGAGAAGTACAATCCCGGACAGTATGAATACCGGGTCGACGACCATCTGCGACAGCTTCTGGCGGCCCGGGACTGGGGTCGTTGGGGCGAGAAGGGGACGCTCTACGTCGATTTCCTGACCAACCACGACATTACGGGCGGCAATTCAGGCAGTCCGGTTCTCGATGCCCGGGGCCGTCTGGTGGGTCTGGCCTTCGACGGCAACCGCGAGTCGATGGCCGGCGACGTGTGGTTCCATCCGGAGCTGGCCAAGACGGTCTGCGTCGACATCCGCTACGTGATGTGGGTGATCGAGAAGTATGCCGGAGCGACGTGGCTGCTCGACGAGCTGACGTTTGAAAAGTAGGCCATTCCGGAGCCGAATGTTAACGGGACTGCGGATTCGCAGTCCCGTTTTTTGTCCGTGAGGTGAAGTAACGGATCGATATTTTGCGGATTTGTTTTTGAAAATCTTAAAAAATGATTATATTTGCCAAAGAACGAGCGCGTTATGAACGGGCTTTGATTCTGGAGTGATAGGATGGAGGGCGGTTCTTGGCTGAAACAATCGTAAAAAAGCGTCTTTAGGTTACGGATTGTAATCTACGGGCGAAAAAATAGAAGAACGGTGGCGTATGCAGCACGGCGATCGTGAGGCTGCGTCACTGAAATTTTTACCCATTAAATACGACGTATCGAGTATGAGCGAAAGACTGTACATTTTCGACACGACCCTGCGCGACGGGGAACAGGTTCCCGGATGCCAGTTGAACACGACGGAGAAGATCGAGGTAGCCAAACTGCTGGAGGCCCTTGGAGTGGATGTGATCGAGGCGGGCTTTCCGATCTCGAGTCCGGGCGATTTCAATTCGGTGCTTGAGATCTCGAAAGCGGTCTCGGAGCCGACGATCTGCGCGCTGACGCGAGCCGTGGAGAAGGATATCGACGTAGCGGCCGACGCCTTGCGGCTGGCCAAGCGCAAGCGGATCCATACGGGGATCGGGGTGTCGCCGCAGCACATCTACGACAAGCTTCGCTCGACGCCGGATGAGATCTACGAGCGGGCCATTGCGGCGGTGAAGTATGCCAAACGCTACGTCGAGGACGTGGAGTTCTACGCCGAGGATGCGGGCCGGGCCGATACGGAGTACCTGGCGCGGGTCGTCGAGGCGGTGATTGCTGCGGGGGCGACGGTGGTGAACATCCCCGATACGACAGGCTACTGCCTTCCGGACGAATACGGGGCCAAGATTCGCTACCTGATGGAGCACGTGCCCAATATCGACCGAGCGATTCTTTCGACGCACTGCCACAACGACCTGGGCATGGCGACGGCCAACACGCTGAGCGGCATTCTGAACGGGGCCCGGCAGGCCGAGGTGACGATCAACGGCATCGGCGAACGGGCTGGCAACACCTCGCTGGAGGAGGTGGTCATGACGCTCCGCTGCCACAAGGATGTGGATATCGACACGGGGATCCGCTCGCAGCTGATCACCAAGGCCTCGCACCTGGTGTCGAGCCTGATGAACATGCCCGTCCAGCCGAACAAGGCGATTGTCGGGCGGAATGCCTTCGCGCACTCGTCGGGCATCCACCAGGACGGGGTGCTGAAGGATCGGCAGACGTACGAGATCATCGATCCGCACGATATCGGGCTGAACGAATCGGTCATTGCGCTTACGGCGCGGAGCGGGCGTGCGGCACTGGTCCACCGGCTCGAGCTGCTGGGCTACGACCTCACGCCGGAGGAGCTGGACGCCACCTACGAGAAGTTCCTGGCGCTGGCCGACCGCAAGAAGGAGATCCACGACTACGACCTGCTGTATCTGGTGGGCGACATCGACCGGATGAAGCAGCAGTCCATTGCGCTGAAGTTCCTGCAGGTGACCACCGGTACGCTGGTTCCGACGGCTACGGTGGTACTGAAGTTCGGCGACCACGAGCGGATGGCGATCGGGACGGGCAACGGACCGGTCGATGCGGCCGTTACGGCGATCAAGAAGCTCATCAACGAGAAGGTCGTGCTGACGGAGTTTCTGATGCAGGCCATCACGCGGGGCTCGAACGACGTGGGCCGGGTTCATGTGCAGGTCCAGTGCGGCTCGCGGACGGTTCACGGCTTTGCCGCGCATACGGATACGACTCGGGCGTCGATCGAGGCCTTCCTCGATGCACTGCGGGCGCTGAACGTGACGGAACGTAAAGGGGAGGAGTAGCTTATGGGACGGACACTTTTGGACAAAATCTGGGATGCGCACACGGTGCGTGTCGAGGACGGAGGGCGGTGCGTGCTCTATATCGACCGCCAGTATATCCACGAGGTGACCTCGCCGGTGGCCTTTGCGGGGCTCGAACGCCGGGGAATCGGCGTGGCGCGGCCGGCTCAGATCACGGCGACGGCCGACCACAACATCCCGACCGTGAACCAGCACCTGCCGATCGAGGACCCCGAGTCGCGGCGTCAGGTGGAGACCCTTGCGGCCAACTGCGCACGGTACGGCATCGAACATTTCGGTGTGGGGAATCCGCGCCAGGGGATCGTACACATCATCGGCCCGGAGCTGGGCTTCACGCAGCCGGGGATGACGATCGTCTGCGGCGACAGCCACACCTCGACCCATGGAGCGCTGGGGGCCGTAGCCTTCGGTGTTGGGACGTCGGAGGTGGAGATGGTCTTTGCGAGCCAGTGTATCCTGCAGACCAAGCCCCGGACGATGCGCATTACGGTCGACGGACCGCTGCGCCCGGGTGTCGAGGCCAAGGATGTGATCCTCTACATTATTTCGCGGATCACGGCCTCGGGCGGCACGGGCCACTTCATCGAGTTTGCCGGCTCGACGATCCGTTCGCTCTCGATGGAGGGTCGCATGACGGTCTGCAACATGAGCATCGAGTGCGGTGCGCGGGGCGGGATGATCGCCCCCGACGAGAAGACCTTCGAATACCTCCGGGGGCGTGAACGGGCGCCGCAGGGAGCGGCCTTCGATGCGGCCGTCGGACGGTGGCGAGAGCTTTACAGCGATCCGGACGCCGTTTTCGACAAGGAGTACCGCTTCGATGCGGCCGACATTGCACCGATGATCACTTACGGCACCAACCCGGGCATGGGAATGGCCGTCGACGGGACGATCCCGGCGGATGCCGACCCGAAGGCGCTGCACTATATGGATTTCCGGGCGGGTGAACGCCTGCAGGGCCATCCGATCGACTACGTCTTCGTCGGGAGCTGTACGAACGGTCGGATCGAGGATCTTCGGCGCTTTGCGCAGCTGGTCCGGGGGCATCACCGGGCCGACGGCGTGACGGCCTGGATTGTTCCGGGTTCGAAGGGCGTCGAGGCGCAGGCGCGGGCCGAGGGGCTCGACCGCATCCTTTCGGCGGCGGGCTTCGAGCTGCGGCAGCCGGGATGCTCAGCCTGCCTGGCGATGAATGCCGACAAGATCCCGGCGGGGAAATACAGCGTTTCGACCTCGAACCGCAACTTCGAGGGGCGACAGGGCCCCGGCGCCCGGACGCTGCTCTCGGGAGTAGCCGTTGCGGCGGCCGCGGCGGTTACAGGTCGCATTACGGACCCGCGCGAACTCTTCGGCGAGGAACTTTGATACGCAGAATCAGAAACTTTTCCGGCACGACGGAACCGGCACGACGGAACCGGCACGACGGAACCGGCACGACGGAACCGGCACGACGGAACCCGCATGACGGAACCCGCATGGCGGAATCTCCATGACCGCCCCGATGCCGGATGCAAAATGCAGTTAAAACCATGTCCATACCCAAATTCACAACCCTCACTTCGCGGGCGGTACCCGTCGAGGTGGAGAATATCGATACCGACCAGATCATCCCGGCCCGCTTTCTGAAGGCCACCCAGCGCCAGGGCTTTGGCGATAACCTCTTCCGCGACTGGCGTTACGACGCCTCTGGAGCTCCCGTTGCGACCTTTCCGCTCAACGATCCGCGCTACGGGGGAGAGATCCTCGTGGCGGGGCGCAACTTCGGCTGCGGGAGTTCGCGCGAACACGCCGCGTGGGCGCTTGCCGACTACGGTTTCCGGGTGGTGGTGTCGAGCTTTTTCGCGGACATCTTCCGCAACAATGCGCTGAACAACGGGCTGCTGCCGGTTCGGGTCGAGGAGTCGTTCCTGCAGCGGATCTTCGAGGCGATCCGGCGTGATCCGCAGGCGCTCTTCACGGTCGATCTGGACCACCAGCGCTTCACGATCGAGGCGAGCGGCGAGAGCACGCCGTTCGAGATCGACGCCTACAAGAAGCGGTGCCTGCAGAACGGCTACGACGATGTGGACTACCTGCGGAGCATTCTTCCGCAGATCGAGTCGTACGAAAAAACACACGCGGTCCGATGACGACGCCGATGCCCGCAGGGGTGGAGATTCTCGACACGACGCTTCGTGACGGCGAACAGACCTCGGGTGTGTCGTTCAACGCGCGGGAGAAACTCTCCATAGCGCGTCTGCTGCTCGAGGAGCTTCGCGTCAACCGGATCGAAATCGCCTCGGCGCGGGTCTCTCCCGGCGAGGAGGCGGCCGTACGGGCCATTACGGAGTGGGCGCGCAAGCGGGGCCATCTCGACCGGATCGAGGCGCTGGGCTTCATCGACGGAGGGATCTCTGTCGAGTGGCTTTGGCGGGCGGGCTGCCGCGTGGTGAATCTGCTGGCCAAGGGTTCGCGTCGCCACTGCGAGGAGCAGCTTCGCCGTACGCCCGCGCAGCACCTTGCCGACGTGCGGGCCGAGATTCTGCGGGCCGCGGATCGGGGCATGCGGGTGAATCTCTATCTTGAGGACTGGTCGAACGGCATGCAGCACGCGCCGGATTACGTCCATTCGATGGTGGAGGGTCTTTCGGATCTTCCGGTCGAACGTTTTCTGTGCCCCGATACGCTGGGGATCCTCGATCCGTGGACGACGGAGCGCATCTGCCGGGAGATGACGACGCGCTATCCGACCCTTCGTTTCGACTTTCACGCCCACAACGACTACGATCTGGCCGTGGCCAATACGGCGGCGGCCGTGCGGGCGGGTTTCCGGGGGGTCCACGTGACGGTCAACGGACTGGGCGAACGGGCGGGCAATGCGCCGCTGTCGAGTACCGTGGCGGTGCTCCACGACCGATTGGGGTGCCGGACCGACATTGTCGAGCGGAAGATCTACCGCGTGAGCCGCACGGTGGAGTCCTATACGGGCGTCCGCATACCGGCGAACCGGCCGATTGTCGGAGAGAGCGTCTTCACGCAATGCGCGGGGGTTCACGCTGACGGCGACAATAAGAACGGCCTATACTGTAATGAATTGCTTCCCGAGCGCTTTGGCCGGGTGCGCGAATATGCGCTGGGCAAGACCTCCGGGAAGGCGAACATCCTGAAGAACCTCGAACTGCTGGGCATCGACCTGGACGATGCGGCGATGCGCAAGGTGACCGAGCGGGTCGTGGAGCTGAGCGACAAGAAGGAGCTGGTGACGTTGGACGATCTGCCGTATATCATTGCCGACGTGCTGCGTTACGACCAGACGGACGCACCGGTTCGGATTCTGAACTACAGTCTTTCGCTGGCACAGGGTTTGCATCCCGTTGCGACACTGCGCATCGAGATCCACGGCAAGCCCTACGAGCAGACATCGGCGGGCGACGGACAGTACGACGCCTTCATGCGGGCCCTGCGCCAGATCTACCGCGAGCAGCTGGGGCGGCGCTTCCCGATGCTGGTGGACTATGCGGTGTCGATTCCGCCGGGGGGCCGCACGGATGCCTTCGTGCAGACGATCATCACGTGGGAGGCCGACGGCCGCACGTTCCGGACCCACGGGCTGGATGCCGATCAGACCGAAGCGGCAATCAAGGCGACGATCAAAATGTTGAACATCATAGAAACCAATCCAACGAATCATGGAAATCAGGATCGCATTGTTGCCCGGTGACGGAATCGGGCCGGAGATTATTTCGGAGGCGGTGAAGGTGCTGGACCGGGTGGCCGAGCGCTTCGGTCACCGGATCACATACCGTCGGGCGCAGGTTGGCGCCGCGGCGATCGACGCCACGGGGGATCCCTACCCGGAGGAGACCCACCGCATCTGTCAGACGTCGGATGCCGTGCTGTTCGGGGCCATCGGGGACCCGAAGTACGACAACGACCCGACGTCGAAGGTGCGTCCCGAACAGGGTTTGCTGCGCATGCGCAAGTCGCTGGGTCTTTTTGCCAACCTGCGTCCGGTGACGCTTTTCGAGTCGTTGGTTGACCGTTCGCCGCTGCGGCCGGAGGTGGTGCGGGGGACGGACTTCATCTGCGTGCGCGAACTGACGGGCGGTCTCTATTTCGGACGTCCGCAGGGTCGTGACGAGGATGGCCGCCGGGCCTTCGATACATGCAGCTATACGGTTGAGGAGATTGACCGCGTACTTCATGTGGCTTTCCGGCTGGCGATGTCGCGACGGCGCCGTCTGACGGTGGTCGACAAGGCCAACGTGCTGGAGACGTCGCGGCTGTGGCGAGAGCGGGCGCAGCAGGTGTCGAAGGAGTACCCCGAGGTGAAGGTTGACTACATGTTCGTCGACAACGCGGCGATGCAGCTCATCCGACAGCCGGCGCACTTCGACGTGATCGTGACGGAGAACATGTTCGGGGACATCCTGACCGACGAGGCGAGTGTCATCAGCGGCTCGCTCGGCATGCTGGCCTCGGCGAGCGTCGGGGCCGAGGTGGCTCTGTTCGAACCGATCCACGGCTCCTACCCGCAGGCTGCGGGGCGGAACATCGCCAATCCGATGGCGACGATTCTCTCGGCGGCGATGCTGCTCGAACACCTGGGGCTCGAGGCGGAGGGTGCGGCCGTTCGCGAGGCGGTGAATACGGCCCTTGAGGCAGGCGTTGTCACCGAGGATCTGGTCCGCGAGGGCGGGCGTTGCTATTCGACCTCGGAGGTGGGTGACTACGTGGCGGCGCACGTCTGAGGCTGAGGACCGATGATGCCGGAGGAGAGCCCATCCTCCCCGGGGGCAGCTCCTCTCGGGCCGGACTCTTCCGGATCAGATCTTCCCGGACCCGTCCCTGCTGGTCGGATCTGGTCATGAATCTCTTCCTTTGTAAAGGCTCAAGTGCAGACCGTTTTCGCGGTCTGCATTTTTTGTACTATCTTTGCAGGCGGATTTATCCGGATACCCCTAATAAATACAGCGTATGGCAGGATCGAATTTTGTGGATTACGTCAAGATATTTGCCCGATCGGGCCACGGCGGAGCGGGCTCGGCCCACTTCCGGCGGGAGAAGTTCGTGGCCTTCGGCGGCCCCGACGGCGGCGATGGCGGCAAGGGCGGAAGCATTGTGCTGGTGGGCGACCGCCAGTACTGGACGCTGATCCACCTCAAATACCAGCGCCACCAGTTTGCCGAGGATGGCGAAAACGGCTCCGGAGCGCGCTCATCGGGCAAGGATGCCAAGGATATCGTGATTCCGGTTCCGCTGGGGACGGTAGCGCGGCGTGTGGTGGAGCAGGAGGACGGCACGACGACCCTCGAGACGGTGGGGGAGGTGACGGCCGACGGCGAACGTCTTGTGCTGCTGAAGGGGGGCCGCGGCGGCTTGGGCAACTGGCACTTCAAGAGCGCCACGAACCAGACGCCGCGCTATGCGCAGCCGGGCGAAGAGGGCGACGAAGGGGCTTTCGTGCTGGAACTGAAGGTGCTGGCCGACGTGGGGCTGGTGGGCTTTCCGAATGCCGGGAAATCGACGCTGCTGTCGGTCGTATCGGCGGCCAAACCCAAGATCGCCAACTACGCCTTCACGACGCTCGAGCCCAACCTGGGGATCGTCGAGGTGCGCGACCACAAGTCGTTCGTCATGGCCGACATCCCGGGCATCATCGAGGGGGCCCACGAGGGACGGGGCCTCGGGACGCGCTTCCTGCGCCATATCGAGCGTAACTCGGTGCTGCTGTTCATGATTCCGGCCGACAGCGACGACATCTGCCGCGACTACGAGATTCTGCTGGGCGAGCTGACGCAGTACAACCCCGAACTGCTGGACAAGGAGCGGCTGCTGGCCATCACCAAGTGCGACATGCTCGACGACGAACTGATCGGGCAGATGCGCGAACATCTTCCCGAGGGAATTCCGTCGGTCTTTATTTCGTCGGTCACGGGGCTCAACATCCAGACCCTGAAGGATATGCTTTGGGAGGCTCTGCAGCGTTAGCTGCGGAGTCTTTCGTTTTTTCCGACGCGCGCCATTTCATTCCGGGAGTTCCATTTCGGGAGCGTAATCTTACACCGGGAGCGCGTAATTTTACACCGGGAGCGCGCAATCTCTCACACCGGGCACGCGCAATCTCACACCGGCACGCAATCATCCCCGGCGGATAATCATTTCCGAAACACAATCAGATCCGGGCGCGATCGACCCCGGAGGAGCCATCGTATGACTGCTTGTCAGGGTCGGATGTCGTATTCACGACCGACAGGCGACTGACAGGCGACCGCAACGACGGCGAAAGGCCGTTCGGAAGACCGTCCGAGATGATCCGTTCCGGGAGAGCGTTGGTCTGGAAGACGAATTCATGAAAGGTGACCCGCAGGGAAAATTCACCGTTGAAATAGTCGATCACGCCGAACAGGGAGCCTTGGCCGTTGGGCAACGCTTCGCCGGCATAGTGACATTTGCCCAACGTTCTGACACGAAACCGGTTTCCGTTGGAATCGATGATTTCGCGTTCGGTCGTCACGAGTTCTCCGGTTTCGGGATCGGTGTCACACCAGGCGTTTCCGGCCTCGGCGAATCGCACTCCGTCAAAACGCACGCGGGTGTCGACATGGCGGCTCTGCACCTCGTCGAACGAGAGCTTTACGGCCCGTGGCAACTCGCCCTGGGACTTTTTGACGCGAATATACCGATTGATTTCGCTGCTTGGAATACCTCTGTTTCCGTAGGCGTCGGGTGCGGATCCGAGTTCGATTTTTCCGCCGTAGTCATGCAGCACCAGACCGTTGCAACGCACCTCGACCCATGCACCGAACGGGAACGTCTTGTTGAGGTTGTTGTCGTTGATGGCGATTGTGATGCCGCCGCTGTCGTCTTCGATGATGATTTCGTGGTAGAATTCGTCGTAAAGATCGTTAGCCACGACTTTACCGCAAATGGCGGCATCGCGGGAGATGGTGGTGCTTCCCTGCGAGTCGCACAGGGCCTTGAGTCCGGCGATTGAGATTTCGGTTTCGAGGGGAGTTTCGTTGAATTCGGAGGAGGAGCTCCTGTCGCAACTGCCGGCCCACATCAGTACCCCCAGACTAAAACAGGCAATCGGTCTCATCGCGGAGTTTGAGCAGAAAACGACCTTCGCCGGAGTCGTCGTACTGGAGGATTCCGATCAGCGAGATGACCATTTCGGGGATCTCTCTGTCGGCGAAGTCGGCATAGTCCCGGACATAGGAGTGGATGGCGCAGCCGTCCGGGTCGACAAATTTTCGGTATCCGCTCCACCCGCTTTCCGTTTCGGATTCGGGGGTGTATTGGAGGTTGTCGATTCTGACGAGCGTACCGCATAGCAGGGGGTCGAGCTCCGGGATGGTCAAGCGGGCGGGCTGCGGATCGACGAGTTCCTCGGAGTTGCGGACGAGACACTTTTCCAGAGCGGGGAGCGAACCGATGTAATCGACATCATATCCGCTTCCGGACTGGGGTTGGGCGCCGACCTGCAGGACCCCGAACTTTTCGGCGACGGTGAGTCCCTTCAGACGGAGTGTCACGGAGCACCCCACGGGGAACAGGTTGTGCGACTGATCGATGCCGGTCAGGATTTCGAGAGCGGCCTGCTCCTTTTCGATGCAGATCGAGCGATAGAAGTTCCCGGCCTGATCCGACGAGACGACCCGGCCGTTGACTGAGATGTCGCTGTTCACGACGAACGGGGTTCCGAGGAAGCGTTTTCTCAGTTCGGCAATGGAGGATGTGACGGGTTCAACGGTATCATCCCGCTCCGGGGATCCGAATCGGGAGTCGTAACAGCCGCAGAGAAGTCCGCCTCCGAGGAGGATCAGCACCGATAGTCGGGCCATCCGTCCAAGTCGGGATCGAGCCGTAAGCGCGGCCGCAACGGACGGACCGCCGGTGCCGTCCGACCGGTTGATGGGACAAAGCGTCATGCTTCGATTCGGGAGTCTTTCAAGCCGAGGAAATAGAGGATTCCGTCGAGGCCGATGGTTGAGATCGACTGGCGGGCCGTGGCCTTGACCTTCGGTTTGGCATGGAAAGCGATTCCCAGGCCGGCGAGATTGAGCATCGGGAGGTCGTTTGCGCCGTCGCCAACGGCCACGGACTGGGCGATGTTGATCGACTCGAACTGACAGAGCAGCCTCAGGAGTTCGGCCTTGCGCCGGCCGTCGACCACCTCGCCGACGTAACGGCCCGTCAGTTTGCCGTTTTCGATTTCGAGTTCGTTGGCATAGACGTAGTCGAAGCCGTATTTCTGACGGAGGTAGTTTCCGAAGTAGGTGAAACCGCCGGAGAGGATGGCGGTTTTGTAACCGACGCGTTTGAGGACGGTCATCATGCGTTCGAGACCTTCGGTGATGGGGAGGTTCCGGGCGATATCCTCCATGACCGAGACGTCGAGGCCCTTGAGCAGGGCGACGCGGCGTGTGAAGCTTTCGCAGAAGTCGATTTCGCCGCGCATGGCGCTGGCTGTGATTTCGCGGACCTGGTCACCGACGCCGGCGCGTTCGGCGAGTTCGTCGATGACTTCGGTTTCGATGAGCGTGGAGTCCATGTCGAAGCAGATCAGGCGACGGCTGCGGCGGTAGATGTCGTCCTTCTGGAAGGAGACGTCGAGGCCGAATTCGGACAGGTTCATGAATCCTTCGTGCATGGTGCTGCGTTCCTCGTCGGTGAGCGATCCGCGCACGGAGAGTTCGATGCAGGATTTTGCGGCACGGTTGTCCTCCTTGAGGGGCATGCGACCGGTCAGACGCTTGATGGCGTCGATGTTCAGGCCGTGTTCGGCGACGACCTTCGTCACTTCGGCGATGTGCCGAGCGGTGACGGTCCGTCCCAAGAGGGTGATGATGTATCGGTTTTTGCCCTGGCGGCTGACCCAGTCGTTGTATTTTTCCTCGGAGATCGGGGTGAATCGGATCATCACGCCCAGCTCCGAGGCCTTGAACAGGAGCTCCTTCATGATGAACCCGGACTTGTCGGAGGAGGTTTTGATCAGGATGCCGAGGGTCAGCGACTGGTGGATGTTCGCCTGACCGATGTCGAGGATGAAGGCATCGTATCGGGCGAGGATTTCGGTGAGCGAGGAGGTCATTCCGGGTTTGTCTTCCCCGGAGATATTTATCTGGATGATTTCGACGTTGTTCTGCATGCTGTCACGGGTAGGATTTTGTGATTGGGGCAAAAAGCCTAGACAAAGTTAATAAAGTTCTGCAAAATTTGGTTATTTTTGCACATAAAACAGGAGAGTCCGGCGCAGAGAGGCACAGGTGGATGCATTTTTGCGGGTGACGACAGGTTGATAAAACTGGAGAAAGCTATGTGGAGAATACTTGCGACCGTTGCGGCCGAGGAGCCGGCGGCTCCGCTCATTGTACCGGACAGTGTGCAGAAGGCGAATTTTGCCGAGGCGGTGAACCGGCTGGTGAATCTGGATTTCAGTCAGGTTGCTCAGAATCTGTTGTCGGAGACGCTGTGGGTGGTGATCAAGATCGTCATCGCGCTGGTGATCTACTATATCGGGCGCTGGCTGATGCGGCGTCTGGTCCGGCTGATTGACGTGGCGATGGAGCATCGGAAGGTGGAACTTTCGCTTCGGGCCTTTACGCGGAGTTCGGTGCGTGCGGTTTTCATGCTGCTGCTGATCCTGATCGTGGTTTCGACGCTGGGCGTCAACGTGACGTCGCTCATTGCGGTGGCATCGGCCGCGACGCTGGCCATCGGTATGGCGTTGAGCGGCACGGCGCAGAACTTTGCGGGCGGCGTGATGATCCTGCTGATGAAGCCCTACCGGGTAGGCGATTACATTTCGGCACAGGGAGAGTCGGGCACGGTGCGCGAGATCAAGCTCTTCTCGACGGTGATCACGACCAACGACAACCAGACGATCTACATCCCGAACAACTCGATCGCCACGGCCATCATCGACAACTATTCGACAGCCCCCGAACGACGGGTCGACTGGACGGTAGGGATCTCCTACGGCGACGACGTAGACGTGGCCCGGGCGGCGATTCTGGCGATGTTTGCCGCCGACGAACGGATTCTTCCGCAGCCGGCACCGGTCGTCGTTGTCGAGGCACTGGCCGACAGTTCGGTGAATCTGAAGATCCGGGCGTGGACGGTGAATGCCAACTACTGGACTGTCTTCTACGAATATAACGAACGCTTCTACAAGGAGTTGCCGAAGGCGGGGATCAACTTTCCGTTCCCGCAGATGGACGTTCACGTGAAGCAGGATTGACGGGCCGGCATTGGGTCGGTTGCGAGCGAGAAACGATCATTTATGAACCCAACAAGCAATAAGAGAAACAAATTATGGAACTGAAAGAGATTCTGGCTATTACGGGGCAACCCGGATTGTATAAATACGTGGCGCAGTCGACGCGAGGCGTGATTGTGGAGTCGCTTCTGGACGGCCACCGGATGAATGCTTCGGCGAGTGCACGGGTGAGTGCGCTGTCGGACATATCGATGTTTACCGAAGGGGATGACATTGCCTTGGCCGATGTTTTTACGCGCATCTACGAGCACACGGGGGGCAAGGAGACCATCAGCCCGAAATCGACGCCCGAGCAGTTGAAGGCGGCTTTTGCGGAGGTTCTTCCGGAGTACGACCGTGATCGGGTGCATGTATCGGACATCAAGAAGTGCTTCTCGTGGTATAATATCCTGCTGCAGGCGGGCTTCACGGAGTTCAAGCCTGCCGAAGAGCCAGCCGAAGAGACGGCCGGCGAGGCAGACGCGAAGTAGCGCCGGCCGCCCGGGGGGGGGAAGAGAATGACCGGGGAAGAGAATGACCGGGGAAGAGGATGACCGGGAGAGAGAACGGCCGAGGAAGAGAATGACCGACGGAGCGGTGTCAGCCGTTCCGCTACTAAAAACAGAGAGGGATATGGAAAAGCAACCGAAAGTGTTGGCTTTGGTCGCGCACGACAACATGAAGCGTGACCTGGCGGAGTGGGTGGACTGGAACAGTGAGAAGCTGAGCCGTCATCACCTGGTGTGCACGGGAACTACGGGCAAGATGGTTGAGCGGACGCTGCGGGCTCGAGCTCACCATCTGGAGCAGCAGACGGAGGGCAACGAGACCCCCGAACTGGAGATCACGCTGTTGAAATCGGGCCCGCTGGGCGGCGATCAGCAGTTGGGCTCGATGATTGCCGATGGCAAGATCCATGCCCTGATCTTCTTCTGGGACCCGATGTCGGCCCAGCCGCACGATGTGGACGTGAAGGCGCTGCTTCGGCTGGCGACGCTGTATAACGTTCCGACGGCAGTGAACCGTTCGTCGGCGGATTTTTTGATTTCGTCGCCGCTGTTCGAGGACGAGAACTACACGCCGGTGGTCAAGGACTACAAGGCCTATATTGAGCGGGTGCTGCTGTAGGACGCAGCTCCGGACGAATGACAGAAGCCGGTCTTCCTGCGGGGAGGCCGGCTTTTTCGTTGAATAGGGTTTGGGCTTGTAAGCGGGTCAGGACTCGGATTCGGGTGCGGAAACCCCGAAACTCTTTTTGAATGCTTCCGGGCTTCTTCTGGTCCCTCTTTGGGGGCTTCCCGACTCCTCCCGACTCCTCCCGAAACCTCTCCGACCGCCCCGGAACGCTCCTGGCCTCCTCTAACCCCCCCCCTCTGCCGGGACGTCAGAGGTCGTGGGAGAGGGGAGCGGGCACGGCCGCCGAGAGGTCATAATCGCCCCAACGCTCGGCGATGTAGTCGAGCGTTGAGAACAATTCGTCGATGTCGAGCGAGGTGACGAGCTTCAGCCGTGTCGACTTGAAGTCGGGCAGCCCCTTGAAGTAGTTGGTCAGGTGGCGCCTCATTTCGAGAATACCGACATGATCGCCCTTGATTTCGAGCGACTTGTGCAGGTGCTCCTTGGCGATGGCCACACGTTCCGAGACCGACGGCTGGGGCATCACCTCGCCCGTCGCGAGAAAGTGCTTGATTTCGCGGAAGATCCAGGGCCGTCCGTAGGTGGCACGGCCGATCATCACGCCGTCGACGCCGTAACGGTCGAACATCTCCCTGGCTTTGGGGCCCGAATCGACGTCGCCGTTTCCGATGATGGGGATGTGGATTTGGGGGTTGTTCTTCACGGCTCCGATGAGGGTCCAGTCGGCCACGCCGCGGTACATCTGGGCTCGGGTCCGGCCGTGAATGGTCAGGGCGGCGATGCCGGCATCCTGCAGACGGAGGGCGATCTCCTCGATGTTTTTCGAGGTGTCGTCCCAGCCCAGCCGGGTTTTGACGGTGACCGGGGTGTGGACGGCGCGGACGATCTGCCGGGTCATTTCGACCATCAGATCGGGCGTTCGCATCATGCCCGAACCGGCGCCTCGGCCGGCGATCTTCTTGACCGGACAGCCGAAATTGATGTCGATGATGTCGGGTCCGGCGGCTTCGGCCATACGTGCGGCCTCGACCATGGGCTCGATCAGATGTCCGTAAATCTGAATGCCGACGGGACGTTCTGCGTCGTCGATTTCGAGTTTTTTGAGCGATTTTGCGGCGTCGCGGATCAGTCCGTCCGAGGAGATGAACTCGGTGTAGACGACGTCGGCGCCGAAGCGCTTGCACATGTATCGGAACGAAGGGTCGGTGACATCCTCCATGGGGGCGAGCAGCAGGGGCTGTTCGCCGAGTTCCAGATCGGCTATTTTCATGCTTCCTCTTCGGTGGTGGGTTTGTGGTATACGACGAGGATCTTGTCGATTCGGGCACCGTCCATGTCGACGATTTCGAAGGTAAATCCCCGCCATTCGACCTTTTCTCCGGTCGAGGGGATGTGTCCGAGCAGATCGAGGATCAGGCCGCTGAGGGTGTTGTATGCGTTCGACGGGATATCGTCCTCGATTCCGTATGCGGCCAGGAAGTCGTAGAAGGGGCACTGCCCGTCGATGAGCGAGCTGCCGTCGTCGCGGCGGACGATGTCGGGCTCCTCGCGCGGATCGGGCAGTTCGCCGACCAGGGCTTCGAAGATATCCTTCAGGGTGATGATTCCGCGCGTAACGCCGAATTCGTCGCAGATGATGCCGTATCCGAGTTGTTCGGATCGGAGCTGTTCGAGGGCGTTGTAGACTTCGAACTCTTCGTGGAAGAACTTGCCTGGGGTCAGGATCTTGCGGATGTCGAAACCGGGCTCGTTGAGGTGGAGGAAGAGGTCCTTGAGATAGACCACGCCGAGCAGCTTGTCGAGGCTTCCGTCACCGACGGGATACCGGTTGTGGGGGGCTTCGGCGACGATCCGGTTGATCTCGTCGACGGACATTGTCACGTCGATCCAGGCGATTTCGCTGCGATGTGTCATGATCGACTCGACGGTCCGGTCACCAAGCGAGAAGACGCGACCGACGATCTGCTGTTCGACCTCCTGGACCTCGCCGTCCTCGGCGCCCTCCTGGATGATCGATCGGATTTCGGCTTCGGTGACCTTGCTTTCGGCCTTCTGGAGCCCGAGCAGACGGGTTACTGCGGCGGTGCTTTTTGCGAGCAGCCAGACGAACGGCGAAGCGATCGTGGAGAGCGCGCCCATGGGTCGGGCGAGGATCGATGCGGCCTTTTCGGCGGCATTCATGCCGATACGCTTGGGGACGAGTTCGCCGAAAATGATGGTCAGATAGGTGACCAGGATGACGATGACGACCTGCGCGATGGCCGTTGCCGAACGCAGCGAGAGCCCCAGGCGTGCGAGCTGTTCGCCGAAGCGTGCGGCGAGTGTGTCCCCGGAGTAGATACCCGTGAGGATTCCGATCAGCGTGATTCCGATCTGTACGGTCGAGAGGAAACGGTCGGGATCCTTTGCCAGCCGCAACGCCTTGCGGGCACCCCGGCTGCCCTGCCGGGCCTGCATTTCGAGGTTGGACTTGCGGGCGGAGACGAGGGCCATTTCGGACATGGCGAAGATGCCGTTGAGCAGGATCAGCAGGGCGATGATGAGGATTTCCATGATCGGATAAGGGGTGATTCGATGTGCAAAGATAATGGAAGTCGGGTGAAAAGCCAAAAGAAAGGGGCGGAAGGGATTGGTAATTCGATGAAAAACGTTAAATTTGCGGTCAAAATCGGACAGAGAAATGAATATTGAAAGTTATCTTACGGAAGCGGTTCGGCGGTCGGTCGAGGCGCTGTACGGTCCGCTGGGCGACGAGCAGCTGCAGCTTCAGAAGACGCGGCGGGAGTTCGAGGGCGACTATACGCTGGTCACGTTTCCGCTGCTGCGCCGGAGCCGGAAATCGCCGGAGGCCACGGCGCAGGAGATCGGCGAGTATATGACGGCCAACGTGCCGGAGATCCGCTCCTGTAACGTCATCAAGGGCTTCCTGAATCTGGTGCTGGATGCGTCGTTCTGGAAGGGTCGCTTTACGGATCTTGCCTCGGACGAGCACTACGGCGAGGCGCCGTCGACGGGTCGGACGATCATGATCGAGTACTCGTCGCCCAATACGAACAAGCCGCTTCACCTGGGCCATATCCGCAACAATCTGCTGGGCTATTCGGTGGCCCAGATTCTCAAGGCCAACGGCCACACGGTGATCAAGGTCAACCTGGTGAACGACCGCGGCATCCATATCTGCAAATCGATGCTGGCGTGGAAGCTCTACGGCGGAGGCGAGACCCCCGAGTCATCGGGCATGAAGGGCGACCACCTGGTGGGCAAATACTACGTCGAGTTTGACAAGCACTACAAGGCGCAGATCAAGGAGCTGATGGCGCAGGGGCAGAGCGAGGAGGATGCCAAGAAACACGCACCGATCATGCTTGAGGCGCAGGAGATGCTGCGCAAGTGGGAGGCGAAGGATCCGGAGGTCTACGCGCTGTGGGAGAAGATGAACAGCTGGGTCTACGCGGGTTTTGACGTGACGTACAAGGCGCTGGGCGTCGATTTCGACAAGGTCTACTACGAGTCTCAGACCTACCTTCTGGGCAAATCGCTCGTTGAGGAGGGTCTGAAGAAGGGGGTCTTCTACCGCCGTCCGGACAATTCGGTGTGGATCGATCTTCGCAACGACGGACTGGACGAGAAGCTGCTGCTTCGCGGCGACGGCACGTCGGTCTACATGACGCAGGATCTGGGTACGGCCTACCGCCGTTTCGAGGACAACAAGCTCGACGACATGATCTACGTGGTGGGCAACGAACAGAACTACCACTTCCAGGTGCTGAAACTGGTGCTGAAGAAGTTGGGCTACGCCGAGTGGAGCGACCACATTACGCACCTTTCGTACGGCATGGTGGAGCTTCCCGAGGGGAAGATGAAGTCGCGCGAGGGCACGGTGGTTGATGCCGACGACCTGATCGCCGACATGGTGAAGACGGCGCGCGAGATGTCGGCCGAGCTGGGCAAGCTGGACGGCTGCACGGAAGAGGAGGCCAATGCCGTCTCGACGATGGTGGGCCTCGGTGCGCTGAAGTACTTCATCCTGAAGGTTGACCCGAAGAAGACGATGCTCTTCGATCCGCGCGAGTCGATTGACTTCAACGGCAATACGGGTCCGTTCATCCAGTATACGCACGCGCGGATCTGCTCGGTGCTTCGCAAGGCAGCGGAGAGCGGGGTAGAGGCATCGCGTGAGATTGCCCCTGAGGTGACGCTGCTTCCGGAGGAGATCGACCTGGTGAAGATGCTGACGGAGTACCCGGCCACGGTGAAGGCCGCCGGGGAGAACTTTGCGCCGTCGCTCATCGGGGCCTACGTCTACGACCTGGCCAAGCAGTTCAACGGCTACTACCACGACCACTCGATCCTTAAGGAGGAGGATGCCGCCACGCGGTCGATGCGCCTGGCGCTGGCCGCACAGGTGGCCCGTGTAATCCGTAAGGGCATGTCGCTGCTGGGCATCGACGTCCCGGAGCGCATGTAGTCGGGGCGGGTAGCCAGGGATGGGTGCCCCCCCCCGGTCGACTGGGACAGGGGTCTCGAGGATAAGCCGCATCCAGTCTCCATCCTGCGGACAAACCCCGTAACGAGAGAACGAAACGGAGGTTCCGAATTTCGGGACCTCTGTTTTTTTGTGTCCGGGCTTTGGCGTGGCAACCGATGCCAGGGGTTTTGTGGTACGAAACTTGTGAATGGGAGTGTTCGTAAACCAACACTCAACAAACGTGAAAACAATTGTATCAACCATCGCACTGTCGGTTGCGATGATGGGCGCTGCCGGAGCGACGGCGCAGACGGCGGTCAAAGCCACGATTCCAGCCGCCGATACCGTGATGTTGTCGGATCGGGTCGAGGGCGACTACCAGGTTCGGCGTTATCTGATCCGCAGCATGTCGGATGTGGACTATTCGGTTCTTTATCGGATCAGCGTGGCGAAGCTCAATGCGGCCCTGAAGGGCAATGCCCAGGCGCTGAGTGAGCTGAACAGCTTCGTGGAGGGATTGATGCAGGACACGACGCGTCGGGTCTGCGAGGTGATCATCACGGGCTATGCCTCGCCGGACGGCAGTGTGGCCTATAATGAGAAGCTGGCGGCTCAGCGGGCGAATGATTTCAAGGCGTACGTTGACGGCAAGTATAACTTTTCGAAGCATTATAGCGTAACGGTGAAATCCGTAGCCGAGGATTGGAAGACTACCCACGCAGCGATAGCCTCGTCGTCGGTTCCCGACCGCGCGATGGTTCTCGGGATCGTCGACGGGACGCAGCCGCCGATGGCGAAGGAGCAGGACTTGAAGCGCAATCCGGCGGTCTGGAACTACCTGGCCGAGGAGATTCTGCCACCGATGCGGCGTGTTGAGGTGATGATCGGCTACGCGACGGATCGGGTTGTGGAGGAGCGTACGCTGATCAAGAAGCCGGCTCCGGCGCCGAAACCGGCAGCTCCGGCACAGGATTACGTGGTGGTTGAGGAGGATGTGAACGGCGTGATTGTCGAGATGCCCGACAAGGGGGAGGTTCGCAAGGCGGTTCGCGAGGAGACACACGCCGTAAAGAAGGATTCGAAGGCGGCCGTACGACAGGCCAAACGGGATGCACGTAAGGCGGCCAAGATTGCCCGGGCACAGGAGAAGGCCGCGAAGAAGATTGCCAGGAAGGAGGCCAAGGCAGCCAAGAAGGCGGCCCGAGCCACGGGCAAGACCTATAAGGAGCTCGAGAAGATGTGATGGTTCGGAGTTCTGCGTTTGGAGTCTGATTTCCGGCGTTCGGTTTCCGAATTCCGGTTCTGTTTCCCGGTTCCCGCCCCTCGTTCCCGCCCCTCGTTCCCGCCCCTCGTTCCCGGTCCGGATCCCGATTCCAGATCCTCGGCCCCTGGAGACTGACCCTTCGAAGCCTCGATGCGGGCCTTGCGATATCTTTTCAGCCCGGAGAGTTATTCCGGCCAGCCTGTTTTCCGACCGACTGACAGCCGAATGGAGACCCGACCTGAACAGGCCGGGTCTTTTGTGGTTGGTTTTCTGTAGGGTAGGGCAATAGACAGCAAATCGGGGGAAAAGGTTTGTTAATCCGAAAGGAATTGCTACCTTTGTCGAAGCAAAAATTCTAAAACCGAGATACAATGGCAAATTTACGTGTCCTGAAGAAGGAGATCGACTACCGCCTCGAGGAGGTTGTATTCGACTGCGACATGGCAATCTGTTTTCAGCCTTCGAAGGAGAAGGAGATCTTCGAGGTGATGCAGGAGGCAGTTTCCGTTCGCAACGATCTGTTCGTCAAAGCGATGAATCCGGCCGAGCCTCATAATCGTTCGTTGGTCCGCAAGCACTACGCGGCGCTTCGGGCCGAGATGGAGGATTCATTTGGCAAGTTGTTCGAGAAACTGAGCGCGATCAACGGCGCCAAGTAGCCGTTCGATTGCCGGAGGATGCCGGAGCAGATCCGGCCGACGATAAGACAGGGAGAGCATCCGTTGGGATGTCCTCCCTGTTTGTTTTGCAGGGGCTGCATCCACCTTGGAAGCGTCAATGCCGGCTTTAGTCGTAATACGGTGACTCCCAGTGGTATAGTCGAATTACGGTGACTGCCGGGCCTATTCGTGGTCGGAGCAGCAGTCGCCGGGGTGGTGCTCCAGGACGGTGTGCGGAATGGTTCCGTGGGTGATCAGCTGAATCGGGCAGTCGTAATTGTGCAGTTGTTCGGGAGTAAGGATGTTCGAGTGGTGCCGATGTACGTGTCGATTGACGCAAACGATCTGCTTGACGACGCTGGAGATGGTTCCGATGTCGTGCGAGACCATGACGATGGCCATGTGGCTGTTCAGCTCTCGGAGCGTATTGTAGAGCTCCTTTTCGAAGCGGTTGTCGACGAAGTTCGTGGGTTCGTCGAGGATCAGCAGGCGGGGTTCGGAGATGATGGCGCGGGCAAGCAGGGCGCGTTGCATCTGCCCGCCGGATATCTCGCCGATGGGGTGACGGGCCACGTTTTCGAGTCCCGATTGTGCGATCAGCTCCATGGCCCGCAGTTTGTCTTGCCGGGAGTATCGCGACCGGAATCCGTGATGGCCTTGCAGCCCGGATAGAACGACCTCGAATACGGAGATCGGGAAGGCGCGGTCGAAGTGTGCGATCTGGGGCATGTATCCGATCAGCCGTTCGCGACCCCGGAAGAGTTCCGGAGCATATTGAATGACTCCGGAGTAGGGTATAGCCCCCAGAATAGCCTTGACGAGGGTTGTTTTACCGCCGCCGTTGGGTCCGATGATCCCGAGGAAATCGCGGTCGAATATTTCGAGGTTGACATGCTGTAGCGCCTCATGGCCGTCGTAAGCGACCGAAACGTCGTGTAGAGAGACCAGGGTCATGGCAGGGTGATTAAGTCGGTGATTCGGTCGATATTTTCGATGACCTGTTCCTTGAGGGGGTCGATTTCGATGTATCGGGCCTGCATGTCACGGGCGATGACCTCGACGACCGACTCCGGGAACTGATTCTGATAGAATATCTTGTTGATGCCGTCCTGCCGGGCCTGGCGGATGATTCCGGCCAGTCGTCGGGCCGAAGGCTCCTTGCCTTCGGATTCGATGGCGACCTGGCAGATTCCGTAATCGCGGGCGAGATAGGTGAGAGCCGGGTGGTAAATGATGAAGTATTTGAGTCCGCTGCGATTGATTTTTTCGCGGACGCGCTCATCCGACTTTTCGATTTTCTGGATCAGCCGTTTGTAGTTTTCTTCATACTTGATGGAATCCGGATAGGCAGTCCGAATGGCGTCGAAGGCATTTTTTGCCATGATTTCCAGTGCTTTCGGCGATGTCCAGATATGCGGATCGACGCCATGCGCATGGCTGTGTTCCTCCGGGCGGTTTGCAGTCAAGCCCTCGTTTGCCACGGCATCGGTTGCCGAACGGTTTGTGACGTGAGCACAGGACCCCTCGATGAGTTGAATACCCCGACTGAGGTTTACGATCTTGTCCTTGTCCTGAATCTTGTTGATCAGCGAGTTTTCGAAGTCGATCAGGCCTACGCTGAAGATCATCCGGGCTTTGTTTATTTCGACGAATTGCCTGGGAGTAGGTTCGAAGGTTTCGGGGCTGGCGCCTTTTGGGACGATGACCTGGATTTCGAAATCGTCTCCGACGATCTGTTCGACGATGCTTTTCAGGGGCAGAATGGATACACAGAACGCTCTGTTCTGAACCGGTTCCCGGGTCGAGCAGGCCATGCAGAGTGCGAGTGCAGCCAGGAGGATTGTAATTTGTTTCATACTTTTTAGCGCGGGGGAGTCGGGAATTTCGACTCAATTTCTTCCCGCAAAGGTAATAAATAATGGAGTGAATTGTGCAGCCTGGGGTTTTCGGATTGGTTTCGTCCGTACATTTTGCCGTAATTATCGCATCCAAAAGTTGCTTTTTTGGAGGGTAGGGGAGTTCCCTTCTCTGCTTGGTTACGTCTTTGTTTGCAGGCCTGCGATCCGGATAGCCGGCTGGACATTTGATTGTTTCAAGTCCGACCGTGTTTTTTACGTTCTTCCTTGAAGATTCCTGCCAATATGCGAGAGCCGAAACTCCTGATTCTTAGATCGGTCGAGCGATGATCCGGATACGACTGCGATCACTTATGTTGTGAAGGGTTTGTTTCGCCGCGTTTAGTTCGTCGATTTTTCACATTCTGAGGGCAAGGTACAAGTCAGCTTCCGGACTGCATTTCGTCATTTGTCGTATTTTGTCTGTGTGGATTTACCGGGCGCAGATTCTTTTGTTCCGAACCGTATTTTGTCTGTACAAATTTACGGGCACAGATTCCTTAGTTGCTGAGTAGCCTCGTAATTGTCCTGATTAGCATTATTATAATTCGCTCCGTTCGTAACCTGACCGCTGATCGGAGGCCAGCCAGCTCGTAAATTTCGTGTTAATCGTTAGACAGTCTGTTTCCTCTTATTGTAATTTAACATAATATAAATATTATTTCATATCTTGGTAACGGATTGATACTCGGATAGGTCGAGAAATTACGTACTCAAATATCGTAACTAACCTAAGGTAACATATGTAAAACAACCTCAAAAACAACAACTTGCTATGCTCTCACCAAAACAGAAAAAGGCGCTCTTCGGAGCGTCGATCGAATCCAGACCGCGTTACGTGCGGGTGCCTCTACAAATAGTAAACTCAGTGCGCGAACTCAATACCGATGTCAACTTCGCACGCCTCGTCGCTCAATTCGAACAGACCGACGACCGCCTGCGGAGTTCAACAACTGAACCGATAGCGCATATCCGTCTCGATGCGTCGGGCGTCCGTGGCTGGGCCGACTTCTACGACCGCTATTGCTCGGCCTATCGGGCCCTCAACGGCTCGCGGATAATCCGCCGGATGCGCGTCACCGGCTGATTGAGGCCAGCCCCAGTCTGTTTTTCAGAGTGTGCGTTTTTCCGGGAATCCGAAGTCATCCGGAGTCGTCCAGCCTCAGTCTCATCAAAGCCCGGACTTCACTTACGTACGCAAACAACCCATGGCAAACAGCGCTTAATTATACGCTCTGAGAGTGCCGTATTTGGGAACGTGTGTATGAGCGGTCAGTTTTAGCGTATTCTCGCGCACCTTCGCGGAATGACACCCCGTGTGCTTCCGGTTGGACCAGATTTTCTTTCCGACGACGTTGCGGCTCTTCTTTACCGGCTTCCGTGTTAGAGGTTGGCCGGAGTATAGGTTTCGAAGGTTTGATCCTCGTAAAAGATGACGATCCGTTTTATACCGGCTTTCGAGAGATTGCCGGTCGTCGGAATGTTCGATGCGACCGGATGACCACCGATTGCAGATTCGGGGAGGGCCGTATTTCCAGGCGATGTAATTTTGGGAGTCCCCGACTTGCTGCTGCCATTTGACGTATTTCCAAACAAGGTATTGTCCAGATTGTTTTTCTCCGCTTGGGTTTTGTCGGTCGGAATTCCCGAAACGGGATTGGGAATTTCGGATCGGTAGATCTGGTTTGAATCGAGCAGGAGCCAGTCGGGATTGATTCTGGGGAAACGCCGGAGGATTTTCTGGAGCAATTCGAAACTGGGTTTGTTCCGTCCGGCGAGAATGTGGGAGATTCCTGCCGGATTGATTTCGAGGATTTCAGCGAGCTGACTGGGTCTCAACCCTTCGCGATTCAACAATTCGAGCAATTTCTCCTTCATCTGCTTAATTTTTTACAAATATAAACACTTTTCTTTTGTAAAACAAGAATTTTCTACATTTGTAAAATGTTAATAAGTGTTGATAGAGTTTACAAAAGTAAAATTGAAAATATGGTAAAAAAATCAGCTCTGCTTTTATTTGTTATTTTACTTTAGGTAAATAGTTATTATATATTGATAATACGCAGTTTATTAGCGATTTTTTCATAGAGTTATCTCTTATGGAGTACCCAGTTGCGATTAACCTATCCTCTGTTATATTTTACTTTATATATTTCATGTAAATAATTGATTACCAACGTTTATTCTGTGCACAATTTAATATTTTAACCAGGTGTTCCGCGGTCTTACCTCGCCATTTATCGCCTGCTCCCCTATTATTTACAAAAATAACAATTAACAACCTGAACGCAGCTTGTTAATTGACAAGTGTAATTACATTTGGAAAACAGACTGCTTTTGTCGATTTACAAATGTAAATTTACTACCCTTTCCGATGAATTTTGAAGTAAATTTTTCATATTCCGAATCCTCGTAAATCAATTTTGTTAACAACTCTTGTTTTACGCTACATTATGTTAAATAAAAATGAGCCGGGCAGTGTTTACAACACGCTACCCGACTCATTTACAGAGTTTTTTCTATTTGTTAACAGTCTTTTATTTGGCGAGTTTTTCGGCGATTTCGTGGAACTCTTCTGGCGTCAGTTTGAGCTTTTCGCGGTGGAAATCGACGTCATTTTCGCTTTGCATGGGGATCAGATGGATGTGTGCGTGGGGAACTTCGAGGCCCAAAACGACAACAGCAACCTTTTTACAGGGGAATTCGCGACGGATTTTGGCGGCCACCTTCTTGGCAAAAACCATCATGCCGCCAAGAGTCTCGTCATCGAGATCAAACAGATAGTCAACCTCCTGCTTCGGGACAACGAGTGTATGTCCTTTTGCCAGCGGATTAATATCCAGGAAGGCGTAGTAGCGGTCATCTTCGGCTACTTTGTACGAGGGGATCTCCCCTGCGATGATGCGTGAAAAAATTGTTGCCATATTTTTCGATTTAATGGTTTTCTTTTCTAAAACACCCTGTCGGCGGACAGGTTCTCTGCGTTTGCCGTCCGACGGTTCACCTGCCTCTATCGGCTTTTTGGGGCCCTGTTCCACCCTTGATAGGAGCGGTGGGTTTGTGGTTGCAGGCGGAGCCCGGACATATCCCTACCGCACCCTCGGCTAAGCGACAGCACCCGCTATGCGATACCCTTCGTTATGCGGACAGTTCCGCTATGTGACCTCCCCCGGTTAAAGCGACACACCCTGCTATGCGATACCCTTCGCTATGTGTGACAGCTCCCGCTCTGTGACAGCTCCCGTTAAGAGCAGACTGCATGCCGCAGACTTCAGGCGTCAGCGCCTGCAGGACGTATCTTTATTCCCTTTCTGTCTTTGATCGATGTTGCGAACGGACGTCTCTCTGCGGTTGAATTTTTCATTGCGTAGTGCCGCTTGTGAAGACTCATCTTTGATTGGCCGGATTGAACTCCTCATCAAAATCAAATTTGGGTTTCAGAATTTCGGAGTAGATGACCGCACGGCGCAGATCAAACTCTTTCACCATTTCAGCGAGGCTGTCCGGAGCAGGAGCGCTGTTCTGAGCCCGTTTTCCCTGTTTAGCACCTCTTCGTTCATTTCGGACGGTTGATTGGCTACTCAGTCCCGTGAGTGGCGTAAAAGAGGCCGTTTGGGGCTCTTCTTCCGTGTCGAGATCGGAAGCCGTGTCGAGATCGGAAAAGTACTCTTCGGAGAAAATCTCCTCCAGACTCTGGCATTCATCGGTGAAAGTCTCGGATACGGGATGTTGATCGCCACTCTTTCCGTCCTTCTGCCGATTATTGCCCGGGTTGCAAGTTTCCTGTATGGTCGGATGAATGCTCGATAAGGGGGTGTTTTTCTCCCGATTCGGCCTCCTTCTGCCTCCGTTCACCGATTGAGCCGTTTCAGCCGACGGAGCCGTTTGGGCGGGCGTTTCAGGCCGGGTGTTGGCCGTCGGGACGGACGGCTTCGTATTATCCTCTTCGTCCCAGGGTATCGAAGGCCAGGCCTCACCGTGCTGCGGAGGGGGATTTTCGCCCTCCTGGCGGGCTTTGCGGGCCTTGGATACGGAGTTATAGACCATCGCTCCGACGATGATCACGATCCAGAGTATGGTTGACGCGTCCATAACGGGGTCAGTTCATGGTCCGTTTGATGGTTTCTATTCCTTTGATCTGGCGCAGTTTGTCCATGACGGCATTGAGACTCTCGGCATCCTTCACATAAAGACTGACGCTGCCTTCGAAGATTCCGTCGTGGCTGTGGATGTTGACCTCGCGGATGTTGATGTTGAAGTCGTTTGTGACGACTTTGGCCAGGTCGAGCAGGAGCCCCTGCCGGTCGATTCCGCGCAGTTCGGTGGTTACCAGGTAGGACATGGCCTTGTGCTGTGACCATTTGATCTCCTCCTTGACGATATTTTTGCCATACTGGGCGGCCAGCCGGTTCAATTCGTCGCACGTGGCCTTGTGGACGATGATCTTGCCGGTTGCGGGATCGCGGTATCCGATGACCTTGTCGCCGGGGATAGGCTTGCAGCACTCGGCGATTTCGAACTGTGGTTCAGCCGAGGCATCCGACGTCGATGAAGGGGTGATCTCGCCGTCGGTCTGCGTCGTATCGTCCCCCTCGTCCTCCTCCTTCTTGGGGATAAAGAGGGTCCAGAACTTGAGTATTTTGCTTTTGGCGTTGACCTTGAGGGCCTTGTCGAGATTCTCAAGCGTCACGATACCGGCTCCGATTTTGCTGTAGAGCTCCTCTTTGTTGCTGCAGTCGTAAATGGGGACGATTTTGCGCAGGACGCGTCCGCTGAGCTTGACGTTCAGGGATTTCATCCTTTCGTCGAGCATCTGCATGCCGCGCTCGATGTTGTTCTGGCGCTCGCGCTTGAGGAAGCTCTTGATGGCCTGCTTGGCCTTGGCCGTGGTGACCACATCGAGCCATTCGGGTTTCGGACGGGCCGTGTCGGCTGTGATGATCTCGATCTGATCGCCGCTGTTGATCTGCGTGGTGATGGGCTCGAGCTTGTGGTTGATCTTGGCGCTGATGGCGTTGTTGCCGATCTTCGAGTGAATATCGTACGCGAAGTCGAGGGCCGTGGCGCCGTAGGGCATTTTCCGAGCCTCCCCTTTCGGTGTAAATACTACAATCTCTGACGTATACAGCGATAACTTGAAGTTATCCAGGAAGTCGACGGCATTCTCCGTCGGGCTGTTCAGCGCCGCGCGGATCTGCTTGAGCCACTTGTCGAATTCGTCCTCGTCCTGCGAGATGGTGGCGTGTTTGTATTTCCAGTGGGCGGCGAAACCGCGCTCGGCGATATCCTCCATGCGCTGGGTGCGGATCTGCACCTCGACCCAGACGCCGTCGGGTCCCATGACCGTCGAGTGCAACGCCTCGTATCCGTTGGCCTTGGGCATCGAGATCCAGTCGCGGAGCCGGTCGGGCTTGGGGGTGTAGATGTCGGTGATGGTCGAGTAGATCTGCCAGCACTGGGTCTTTTCCGAGGGGAACGGCAGGGGCTTGAAGACGATCCGGATGGCAAACAGGTCGTAAATCTCCTCGAAGGAGATCTGCTTGCGCTGCATCTTGCTCCAGATGGAGTAGACGCTCTTGACGCGGCCCGAGATCTCGTAGTTGATGTTGTCTCGGTTCAGGGCGGCAATGATCGGGGCGTTGAACTTGTCGATGAACTCCTTGCGGGAGGCCTCGCTCTCCTGAAGTTTGCGGGTGATCTCGGCATACTGCTGTGGGAAGCGATACTTCATGCAGAGATCCTCCAGCTCGCTTTTGATCGAGTACAAGCCGAGGCGATAGGCCAGCGGCGCGAAGAGGTAGATGGTCTCGCCGGTGATCTTGATCTGCTTGTTGAGGGGCATCGAGCCGAGGGTTCGCATGTTGTGCAGCCGGTCGGCGATCTTGATCAGGATGACGCGCACATCGTCCGAGAGGGTCAGGAGCACCTTCCGGAAGTACTCGGCCTGCTCGGAGGTGTCGGCGTTGAAGACGCCGGACATTTTGGTGAGCCCGTCGACCATCGAGGCGATCTTGGGACCGAAGATGCGCTCCATGTCCTCGACGGTGTACTCCGTATCCTCGACCACGTCGTGCAACAGGGCGGCGACGACGGATTTGACGCCCAGACCGATCTCCTCGATGACGATCTTGGCTACTGCAATAGGATGCAGGAGATACGGTTCGCCGGAGCGGCGCCGTACCCCCTCGTGAGCCTCTTTGGCGAGGAAAAACGCACGTTTGATCAGATTCCAGTCCTCATCGTTTTTGCAGATTCGGGTACAGGAGAGCAGCAGATCGTCCCATTTTTCCTTGATCAGGGCCTCATCCTCGGCAGTATATCCCATAGGCTACTCCTTTTTGGGGTTTTTCAGAGCTTCGCGGACCTTCTGTTCGATTTCGTCGGCGAGCTCCTTGTCGTTTTTGAGCAATTCCTTGACGGCATCGCGTCCCTGGCCGATCTTGCGATCGCCGTACGAGAACCACGAACCGGCCTTTTTGATGATCCCGTAGTCGACGCCCAGGTCGATGATTTCGCCGATCTTGGAGATACCCTCACCGAACATGATGTCGAACTCGGCGCGTTTGAACGGGGGTGCCACCTTGTTCTTGACGACCTTGACCTTCGTACGGGTACCCAACTGCTCTTCGCCGTCCTTGATGACCGACATGCGGCGGATGTCGATCCGCACCGAGGCGTAGAATTTCAGGGCGTTACCGCCCGTCGTGGTCTCGGGGTTTCCGTAAACGACGCCGATCTTGTCGCGCAGCTGGTTGATGAAGATGCAGACGGTCTTGGTTTTGGAGATGCTGGCGGTGAGTTTACGCAGGGCCTGGGACATGAGTCGGGCCTGCAGACCCATCTTCGAGTCACCCATTTCGCCTTCGATTTCGGCCTTGGGGGTCAGAGCCGCCACGGAGTCGATGACGATGATGTCGATGGCGCTCGAGCGGATCAGCGAATCGGCGATTTCGAGGGCCTGCTCGCCGTTGTCGGGCTGCGAGATCAGCAGGTTGTCGACATCGACGCCGAGTTTCTGGGCGTAATAGCTGTCGAAGGCGTGTTCGGCATCGATGAAGGCGGCGATACCGCCGGCCTTCTGGGCCTCGGCAATGGCGTGGATGGCCAGGGTGGTTTTACCCGAGGATTCGGGACCGAAGATCTCGATGACACGCCCCTTGGGGTAACCGCCGACGCCGAGAGCCATGTCCAGGGTGATCGAGCCCGTGGGGATGACCGGGATGTCGTTGACCTCGGTGCTGTTCATGCGCATGATCGAGCCTTTTCCGAAGTCCTTCTCTATTTTTTGCATCACCGCGTCCAAAACCTTGAGTTTGTCCGCGTTAACAGGTACTTTTTCTGCCATTTTGTGTATAGGTGTTACTTTGTTACTTTTCTTTGTCTTTTTTGTTCGGTCCGGCCGACTTTCCTGCGGCCGGGCCATTCGCGAAGGCCGTCTACCCTTTCCTTTGTGTCCGGTAGTCTTCCTGCGGCCGGTTGTCCGTCTCCGGTGATTGGCTCCCCTTCCTTTGTGTCCGGTTGCCTTTCCCCCTCTCTCCGGTGATTGGCTCCCCTTCCTTTGTGTCAGGTTGTCCATTCCCGGTAGCCTTTCCTGCGGCCGCTGTCCATCCCCCGGTAGTTGGCTCCCCTTTCCTTGGGGCCCGGTTGCCTATTGCCGCTTTTCCTGCCTCATGCGTTCGAGCGCCTTCTCGGCCGGCGTGCGGTTGTCGGTTTTCATCCGCAGCGGAAAACGGATGTTCCGCGCATCGAGCTCCCGATCGGGATAGGGACTCCAGTTCCCGTTGTTGCCGATGCTGAAGCGCCAGTCACCCACGTCAATTCCAGGGTCGGTCGGCGTGCTTCTACCCTGCTCTGTCCGGCTCTCCAGCGCCCTTTCGCGGGCCCTTTCGCGCATGGCGAGGTGGATTTTCCGCCGGGCCCTCTCGATGGGGTCGACCTCCAGACGCAGCCACCCGATATTTTCATCGAGCGGCTCCACGCCGAACGAGATGGCTCCATGCGGGATCCCGATCTGGGGGAGGCTCCTCGTTGCGGGACCTTCGTCCGGCCGCAACTCCTGCCCGACGCCCGATATCGGGTCGGCGATCAACAGCAAGGCAGTCAGAACGATATGTCGCGCAGCGGGCATTGCTTCGGCTATTTGTAGGCGTCGACGATCTGCTGATAGTGATTCTTGGTATCGACCTTTGTGAAGACCTTTTCGATGCGGCCTTCGGCGTCGATGACGAAGGTCGTGCGCAGCACGCCCATGTATTTGCGTCCGTACATCGACTTTTCGGCCCACACGCCGAAGGCTTCGCATACCGAGTGGTCGGTATCGGCCAGCAGCGTGAAGTTCAGGTCGTGCCTGGCACAGAAATTCTGATGCGAGCGTTCGCTGTCGGGGCTGACACCGATGATCCGGAACCCCATGCGGGCGAGCTCCTCCTTACCGTCGCGGAGGCTTTTGGCTTCGAGCGTACACCCCGAGGTGTTGTCCTTGGGATAGAAGTAGAGGATTGTCCGCTGTCCGCGCAGGTCGGCAAGCGTCAGAGTCTCACCATTCTGCGTGGTGGATCGGAAATCGGGGGCCATATCCCCGGGTTGCAAGGTTGTCATAGGTCTTACCGAGAAAAAATCAGTTGTTCAAAGGTAGGAAAAATTCTGGTTATTTCCGTGCTTTTCGGGGCGAAAAATTGGCTCAGTCCCACTGATAGGTCACTTCGATCTGCTCTTCGAACTCCTCCTGCGAGGCGTTGAGCCGGCGGTGGCAGGCCGGGCAGCGGATGGCCGTTTCGGTCTCGACATACTCGCCGCAGCCGACGCACATCGGCAATACCCCGTAACCGGGCTGCATGTAGTGGTCAAACCGGGCACCGCAGTGCTTGCATCTGATTTTGTAGGCTGTTCCCATAATCGTAAGTTTTTATTGGTTCACGATGCAAAGGAACAGTCTGTGAGTGACAGGTTGTGTCACGGCAATGGTGAGGGCCGAATTTTTTTTCATCCCGTCCGGGTCAAGGCGCAAAAAATCGGTCGAGACGCCCGGATCCGGTCTACATGAAAGCCGGTTTTCAGTCCTGACGTGATTCCGCCAGGCTCCGGAACCTGGCGGTTTCTCCGCTATGTCCCGACCCGGACGCTTCCGGCGTGGGATCTCCGCACCAGCGGAATACTCCGGAGCTTTTCAGTCTGACCGGCAGCGTGTTTCAGCCGGTCTGGACCCTACTTCTCAGCCGCTTCCGGCTCCTGAATCGGACGCAGTTCGCCCGTGGTGGAGTCCATGATGTAGCCCTTGACGACGATGTCGCCGGGGACGAGCGGGTGGTTGCGCACCAGATCCACGGTCTCCAGCACGGCGGCTTCGGTATCGTCGAAGCCGTGAAGCCACTGGTCGAGGTCGATTCCGCAATGCTTCATCAGCGAGATATGGTGCTCGGGGATTCCGCGCTGCTTCATCAGGTGCTGCATCTCGGCGCTGTCCATGCCCTGCACGCCGCAGTTGGTGTGTCCGATGATCATCACCTCGTTGACGCCCAGTTCATAGATCGCCACGAGCAGGCTGCGCACCGTGCTGTCGAAGGGGTTGGTGATCGTTCCGCCGGCGTTCTTGATGATCTTCACGTCGCCGTTCCGCAGCCCGAGGGCCGCCGGGAGCAGCTCCACCAGCCGGGTGTCCATGCAGGTGACGATGGCGATGCGTTTGTTGGGATATTTGTCCGTGATGAATCGTTCGTAACCCTTTTCGGCGACGAAACGCCGGTTGTATGCGAGAATTTCGTCGATCATGTCGTTGTTGTGTTATTTCAGATTTCTGGCTATGTATGTTTTGATGTATTCGGTCAGTTCGGGGGAGTCGACGATGCGGATGTCGTCGAGCAGCCCCACGACGAAACGCCCCACGCCGGCCATTCCGGCCACCTCGGTGTCGAGCATCCAGCGTCCGCGACCCAATGGCCGGATGTCGCGTTCGGCCAGCGGATACTCCTCGCAGAGGAGGTTGTAGGCCAGCAGTCCGAGTTCGAGCCGTACGCGGTGGCGCTGCTGGCCGTGGATGCGGAAGATGTCGATGAACCCCTCCTCGTGCTGCGCTTCGTACTCCCAGGGCGAGTCGGCGAGTTCGACCTCGCCGATTCGGGCCGTCTTGAAGAGTTTGTTCGAATGGCTTTCGGGGTCGTAGCACCACACCTGTACGTAGTTGGTCGTAAAGGCGAAGGGTTCGACCCTCCGGTCGCGGACTTCGCCGCCGTGGCCCGACTGGTAGCCGTGCAGGACGGCCTGACGGTGCTCCTCGATGGCCTCGATCAGCCGGTGGATGTTCGGGGCATTCTTGCCGCGCACGACCGTATCGGCCAGCGAGCGGTTGTCGTAGACCGAGTAGAGTTTTCGTTTGAGGTTCTGCTTCAGCAGGTTCGTGTCGTCGATGTTCTCGATGGCCCGCTTCAGGATGACGGCCTCCTCCTCGGTGAAGTGGACCAGCTGGGAGATGTCGCGGAAATGGGGGGACTCCTTGTCCAGGCGGATGCAGTCGCCCGACTTCTTGATGACGAAGCCCGCTTCGCGGAAGGTGTCGATGTATCGGTAGACGGTCCTGCGCGACATGGCGAGGCGTTCGGCCAGCTGGTCGACGTTGTAGGTGGTGTTTGCCGTGAGCATCTTCATAAGGCGCAGCAGCCGTTCGAGCTTGGGTTGATCCATGCGGGTGTCGTTTTTACCGGGTAAAGATATGGAAAAACCGCAACAATAAAGTTGCGGTTTGCTCTTTTTTTCTCCATTCGGAGCCTTTCTGGCGCCCACTTGCCCTCCCCCTCCCGACTTATTGGGCCAGGGCGCGCTTTTCAATCTCCTCGACCTGACGGCGGAAGGCCTTGTCGGTCTCCATGAGGTTGGTGACGGCCTTGCAGGAGTGCAATACCGTGGCGTGGTTGCGGCCTCCGATGGCCGATCCGATGGCCGTCAGCGGGGCCTTGGTGTGCTGCTTGGCCAGATACATGGCGATCTGGCGAGCCTGGGCGATCTCCCGCGTACGCTCGGTGGAGTTGAAGCGGTCGTGATCCAGATTGAGGTACTGGCAGACCACGTCGATGATGTGGTCGATGGTGATCTCCTTCTGGTTGATCTTGACGTAGACCTTCAGGATCTCCTTGGCCAGCGACGTGGTGATCTTGCGTCCGAGGAACGAGGCATTTGCCACCAGCGACGACAAGGCTCCTTCAATCTCCCGCACGTTGGCCGAGATGTTGTCGGCCAGGTAGGTGACGACCTCGTCCGAGATCTGGGCGCCGAGCTTCCGGGCCTTGGCGCGGATGATCTTGAGTTTGGTGTCGTAATCGGGTGTGTTGAGCTGTGCGGACAACCCCCACTTGAAGCGGGTCAGCAGACGCTGTTCGATATCCTTCAACTCGACGGGCGGCTTGTCTGACGTGAGGATCAGCTGCTTGCCGGCCAGCTGCAGGTGGTTGAAGATGTTGAAGAAGGCGTTCTGCGTACCGGTCTTTCCGGTCAGTTCCTGGATGTCGTCGATGATCAGCACGTCGATCATCTGGTAGAAGTGGATGAAATCGGGGATTTCACCGTTCTTGTAGGCGGTCTGGAACTGGGCCTGGAACTTGTTCATCGAGACGTAGAGGACCTGCAGTTCGGGATGACGTTCGCGCACCTCGTGGCCGATGGACTGGACGATATGGGTTTTCCCGAGCCCCGAATCACCATATATATATAGGGGATTGAAGGGGTTGTTTCCGGGGTTGACGGCGACGGACATGCCGGCCGAGCGGGCCAAGCGGTTGCACTCGCCCTCGATGAAGGTGGCGAACGTCAGGTTGGGGTTCAGCTGGGGATCGATAACGATCTTCTTGAGCCCGGGAATGACGAACGGATTTTTTATATTTGCGGTGTTCGTCTGCGTATTGAACTGGGCGATGGCCGTTGTGTCGGCATCGGCGGCTACGGGGACGGACTGCGAGGCGGCGCGAGGCACGGCATAGTGGAGCCGGGTCTGCTGGCCGTAGAGCTGCGAGATGATGGGCCGCAGGAAGGGGATGTAGTTCTTCTCGATCTGGCGGACGTAGCTCTCGTTGGGCACCCTCAGACGGAGCGTCGTGCCGTCGAATTCGAGTGGCACGATGGGCTGGAACCACTTGCGAAACTCCTCTTCGGAGGTCTGGGCCTTGATTCGGTCCAGGCAGTGTTGCCACGTATCGCTGTATGTCTGCGAATTGTTAAACATGTCCAAGGGTTGCACTATTTTTGACACGACAAAGTTGTGAATAATTTTGTAAAAAGATTCTCGAAATTGGGTTGCAAATCTCCTTTTTTTATATATAGAAAAACAACGGTTTCCGGAGATCGAAATTTAACTTGTTGATATTGAATTATCGAATTTTATTTGTTATATTTGCATATAAAATTTTTGGGACAGCCAAGATCAAATTTATAAATAAAACCAATAAAACTATGGCAAACGAACTGGAACAGTTGGTTCTGAAAAAAGCGCAGTCGTGGCTTGACGGACACTACGACGACGAGACGAAGAAGCAGGTCAAGTATTTGATGGACAATAATATGAATGAGCTCATCGAGAGCTTCTACAAGGACCTGGAATTCGGAACGGGCGGTCTGCGCGGCATCATGGGCGTGGGCTCGAACCGTATGAACGTCTATACGGTGGGTACCGCCACGCAGGGGCTTTCGAACTACCTGAAGAAGAACTTCGCGGGCGAGCGGATCCGCGTGGCTGTGGCTCACGACAGCCGCAACAACTCCCGTCTTTTCGCCGAGCGCGTGGCCGATATCTTCGCCTCGAACGGCTTTGATGTTTACCTCTTCGACGCCCTGCGTCCGACCCCCGAACTGAGTTTCGCCATCCGCGAGTTGAAGTGCCATTCGGGCGTGGTCATCACGGCCTCACACAACCCCAAGGAGTACAACGGCTACAAGGCCTACTGGACCGACGGTGCGCAGGTCACCCCGCCGCACGACAAGAACATCATCGCCGAGGTGGAGAAGATCACTGACATCGATATGGTCCTCATGGGCAAGAACCCCGAGAACATCCATATTCTCGACGAGAAGTTCGACGAGATCTATCTGAATCGCATCCACGAGTTGTCGCTTTCGCCCGAGAGTATCCGGAAGTACCACGACATGAAGATCGTCTACTCGCCGATGCACGGCGCGGGCGTGCGGCTGGTTCCGGCGTCGCTCAAGAAGTTCGGCTTCACGAACGTGATCATGGTCAAGGAGCAGGCCGTTATCGACGGCAACTTCCCGACCGTTGAGTCGCCGAACCCCGAGGAGCGCAAGACGATGTCGATGGCCATCGAACTGGCTGCCAAGGAAGGGGCTGATCTGGTACTGGCCACGGACCCCGATTCGGACCGTATCGGCGTGGCGCTACGCAACAAGAAGGGCGAGTACGTGCTGCTGAACGGCAACCAGACGCTGGTTCTGCTGATGAGCTACCAGCTGACGCGCTGGGCCGAGCGTGGCGAACTGAACGGCAACCAGTATGTCGTCAAGACGATCGTGACGTCGCAGATGGCCAACGCCGTGGCCGAGCACTTCGGCGTGAAGTGCTACGACTGCCTCACGGGCTTCAAGTACATCGCCAAGATCATCCGCGAGAACGAAGGCAAGGCGAAGTACATCGGCGGCGGCGAGGAGTCGTTCGGCTACCTGGGCGGCGACTACGTGCGAGACAAGGATGCCGTATCGGCCTGCTCGCTGGCGGCCGAGGCCGCAGCCTGGGCCATGGATACGATGGGGCTGACGCTCTACGAGTGGCTGCAGGAGCTCTACGTGAAGTACGGCTTCTACCGTGAGGGGCTTGTCTCGGTGGTCCGCAAGGGCAAGGAGGGGGCCGAAGAGATCCAGCAGATGATGGTGAACTTCCGTTCGAACCCGCCGAAGACGATTCTGGGCTCGCCGGTGGTGAAGATCAACGATTTCCAGACGCTGGAGACGACCGACGTGAAGACGGGCGTGAAGACGCCGATCGAGCAGGATCGCAGCAACGTGCTGCAGTGGTTCACCGAGGACGGCACGAAGGTCTCGGTACGCCCGTCGGGTACGGAGCCGAAGATCAAGTTCTACTTCGGAGTGAAGGCTCCGCTGGCATCGGTTGCCGACTACGACAAGGTGCTCTCCGAGCTGGATGCCAGGATCGAGGGCATCAAGAAGGATCTCCATCTGGAGTAATCCGCGAGGGGGCAAGGCAGGCAAGGGTGGCCGGGGCAGACAGGGGCAGGTCTGGCACCGTGTTTCGCTCTCCCTCCGAACGTGAAATACAATCCGAAACCCCGGACACCGCGGGGCGGAGAAAAGAGAGGGGCTTTCCGTGAGGAAAGCCCCTCTCTTTTCTCCGCTGCCGGTCCTGTGTCGCCGGACCCAATCCGGACAAGCGGCAGTCGGCTCATCTTGCACCTGCACGACCCGGTACCAGCTGCCGGTCCTGCCGCCGGACTCGATCCGGGCAAGCGGCATTCGACCCATCTCGCACCTGTACGCCCTGGTACCAGCACGCCCCGGCCCGGGTCTTTGCCGCCCCTCGCCTACTGCTTTTGGAGTTTTTCGTTGTGGAGGTGACGTTCGCTGTCGCGTGCGGTTTTCTTGGCGAAGTTGGCCTCGACGGCGGCCGTAAGGTCTACACCCGTCTGGTTGGCCAGACAGACCAGCACCCACAGCACGTCGGCCATCTCGTCGGCCAGATTGGCCTTCTCGCCCGCCTTGAACGATTGGTCGCCGTAGGTGCGGGCCATGACGCGGGCCAACTCCCCCACCTCCTCCGTGAGGCAGGCCATGTTTGTGAGTTCCGAAAAGTAGCGTACGCCGTATTGTTTGATCCAGGCGTCGACCCGTTCCTGCAGTTCCTTGATTTCCATAACCGTATATCGCTTTTTTGAGTTTGTTCAGAAAGCTCCGGCAATACCGGAGAGACCAATGAGACCCGGCGGTCAGTTGACCCGGATGAGATTCAGCCCGTCACGCAGCGGGACGATGACATTCTCCACGCGGGGATCCTCGACCACCAAGCGGTTGAACTCCATGAGGGCCTGCGTGTGGCGGTCGCCGTGGGCGACGGGTTCGACGACCTTCCCCGACCAGAGGATGTTGTCGGCAATGAGGACCGAACCGCTGTGCACCAGCTTCGGGGAGCCGTTGTCGCCCATCAGCATGCGGTAGTAGTCGGGATATTCGCGCTTGTCGCCGTCGATGAAGACCAGATCGTAGACCTCGCCCAGCCGGGGAGCCACGTCGAGGGCCGATCCGATGTGGAAACGGATCTTGCGGCCGTGGGGCGAGCGGTCGAACCACGATTGGGTGAACTCTTCGAGTTCGTCGTCGACCTCGATGGTGTCCAACCGGGCTTCGTCGTCCAGACCTGCGGCCATCGAGAGGGCCGAATAGCCCGTGAAGGTGCCGATTTCGAGCACCCGCCGCGGACGGATCATCCGCACGAGCATCTCCAGCAGCCGGCCCTGAATGTGGCCCGACAGCATGCGGGGGGCCACGGCCCGCAGATTGGTTTCACGGTCCAGTTCGTGCAGCAACTCCTCCTCGGGAGCCGAATGTTCGTGTACGTATCGTTCGAGAGCCTCCATAATTATCTGTATATGAGCCGCGACATCTTTGAGAAAAGCTCCTCGGCCACCTCGGTCAACTGCGAGGCCGTCAGGGCTCGGATCTTGGCGTAGACCTGCTCCATGGTGTCGACCTCGTCGTGGCAGAGCAGGCTTTTGCCGGCGCTGAGCATGTAGCTTTCGTTGCTTTCGCTCGAGATGGCCAGCTGGGCGATGAACTGCTTCTTGGCCATCGAGAGCTGACGGGGCGAGAGGGGTGTGGTGCGCAGTTTGTGCAACTGCTCCTCGATGAGTTCGATGCACTGCGCGGCATTGGCGTGCTCCGAACTGAAGTAGATGGCCACGATCCCCGTGTCGCCGTAGGGGGTGTAGGAGGCCTCGATGTTGTACGATAACCCGTGGCGTTCGCGGATGACCATGTTGAGCAGTGAGTTGGCGCTCGGTCCGCCGAGGATGTTGACCAGCAGGGCCAGGGGCAGTCGTCGCTCGTCGGCGATGTCGTAGGCGCGGCAGCCGATGATGCAGTGGGTCTGGTGGGTGTGGCGTGCGACGCTCTTCTCGAAGGGGATACAGGGGGCTGGGGCTACCCTTTCGCCGCGGCACAGGGTCGATGCCTCGCCGCCGAAGTAACGTGCCGCGACGGCCTCGGCCACCCGGGGCGAGAAGTTGCCGATCGACGAGAAGACCATGCGGTCGGTGGTATGCATGCGCCGCGTGAAGGCGCGGATCGCCTCTCCGTCGTAGCGGGCCAGGGCGACCTTGCGGCCCAGGATGTTGTGACCGAGCTGCGAACCCTCGAACAGCAGATCCTCGAAGGTGTCGTAGATCAGGTCGGCGGGCGAATCCTTGTAGGTGTTGATTTCGTCGACGATCACCTCCTTTTCGCGCTCCAGCTCGCGGTTGGGGAAGGTCGAGTGGAAGGCGATGTCGGCGATCAGTTCGGCGGCCTTGGCGAAGTCGCCGCGGAGCGTCGTGGCGTGGATTGTCGTATCCTCCTTGGTGGTGAAGGCGTTCAGCTCGCCGCCGAGGTTTTCGAGGCGGCAGTTGACCTGCCAGGCGCGGCGGCGTTCGGTTCCCTTGAAGAAGGCGTGTTCGGTGAAGTGGGCCAGCCCATACTCCGAGGGGAATTCGTCGCGGCTTCCGGCGCCGATGACCAGCGCGCAGTGGGCCACCGATCCGTGGACCTGGCGGTGGATGCCGCGGATTCCGTTGGGCAGCGTGTAGGTATGGAATTCCATCATGAAAGTTCGCTATGCGTGTCATTGCGACGCGCGGCCAGGGCGGGGACTACCCTGCTCCTCCCGGTCCGGGCGTCAGTGTTCGATGTGGCGGCGGAGGAATTCGCCGGTGTGGCTTCCGGGGCAGTGGATCAGCTCGCGGGGCGTCCCCTCGAAGACGACGCGCCCGCCCGCCTCGCCGGCCTCGGGCCCCAGGTCGACGACCCAGTCGGCACACTTGATGATGTCCATGTTGTGTTCGACGATGACGATCGTGTGTCCGCGTTCGATCAGGGCGTTGAACGCCGCCAGCAGCTTCGAGATGTCGTGGAAGTGCAGGCCGGTGGTGGGTTCGTCGAAGATGAACATTACGCCGCCCTGCGCGGCATCCTTCGTCAGGAACGAAGCCAGCTTGACGCGCTGGCTCTCGCCGCCCGAGAGGGTCGACGACGACTGCCCGAGCTTGATGTAGCCCAGCCCGACATCCTGCAGCGGCTGCAGCCGCTCGACGATCCGCCGGCAGGTGGCGTTGCGCAGATCCTCGCCGAAGAAGGCGATGGCTTCGTCGACGGTCATTTCGAGCACGTCATAGATCGACTTGTCGCGGTACTTGACCTCGAGGATTTCGTCGCGGAAACGCTTTCCGCCGCAGGCCTCGCAGACCAGCTCGACGTCGGCCATGAACTGCATCGAGACCTTGATGACCCCTTCGCCCTGACACTCCTCGCAGCGGCCTCCGGCGACGTTGAACGAGAATGCCGCCGGTCCGAGGCCGTTGTGTTGGGCATAGGGCTGGTCGGCGAACAGCTTGCGGATCTCGTCGTAGGCCTTGATATAGGTGACGGGATTCGAGCGCGAGGATTTGCCGATGGGGTTCTGGTCGACCATCTCGATCGACTTGAGGAGCCGCACGTCGCCCTCCAGCCCGTCGAAGTCGCCGGGTTTCAGCCCCGTGTCGTAGAGCATGCGCCGCAGCGCCGGGTAGAGAATCCCCTTGGCCAGCGACGACTTGCCCGAGCCGCTGACTCCGGTGATGCAGGTCATCACGCCGAGCGGGATGCGCACGTCGATGTTTTTGAGGTTGTTTTCGCGGGCGCCGCGGATGGTGATCCACTGGCTCCAGCCGCGGACGCTCTCCGGGACGGGGATCTGACGGCGTCCCGTGAGGTAGTCGGCCGTCAGGCTGCGGTCGCACTTCAGCAGGTCGGGCAGCGTGCCGTTGAAGACCACCTGCCCGCCGTTGTAACCGGCCCCGGGGCCGATGTCGACGATCCAGTCGGCGGCGCGGATCACCTCCTCCTCGTGTTCGACGACGATCACCGTGTTGCCCAGATCGCGCAGCTGCTTCAGCACGCCGATCAGGCGGTTCGTGTCGCGGGGGTGCAGACCGATCGAGGGTTCGTCGAGGATGTACATCGAGCCGGTGAGGTTGCTGCCGAGCGACGTGGAGAGGTTGATGCGCTGGCTCTCGCCGCCCGAGAGGGTCGACGACAGCCGGTCGAGGGTCAGATAGCCGAGCCCCACGTCCGAGAGGTACTGCAGGCGGTTGCGGATCTCGACCAGAATGCGCGCGGCGGTCTTCGTGTCGTGTTCGTCGAGCTGCAGCGCGGCGAAGAAGCCGATCAGTTCGTCGACGGGCATGCGCACCAGATCGGCGATCGTTCGGCCGCCGACCTTGACGTAGAGGGCCTCCTTGCGCAGGCGCGAACCGCCGCACTCGGGACAGACGGTCTTGCCCGTGTAGCGGGCCTTCATCACGCGGAACTGAATCTTCCTCCGCTCGGAGTCAATGTACTGGAAGAATTCGTCCAGACCGTGGAAATACTGGTTTCCGCGCCACAGCAGCCGCTTTTGGGCGGGGGTCAGCTCGTGGAACGGCGTATGGATCGGGAAGTTGAATTTCGAAGCGTTGTCGATGAGCTGCTGTTTCCAGCGGCGCATCGTCTCGCCGCGCCAGCAGGCGATGGCATCCTCGTAGATGGTCTTGCTCTTGTCGGGGATGACCAGATCCTCGTCGATGCCGATCACCTTGCCGTAACCCTCGCAGCGGGGGCAGGCCCCCAGCGGGTTGTTGAAGCTGAAGAGGTGCTCGGTCGGGGGTTCGAACTCGATGCCGTCGGCCTCGAATCGCGACGAAAAGCTCTTCAGCCCCTCGTCGGTGATCGTCTCGCAGACTCCGTCACCGTAGGAGAAGGCCCTTGCCACGGAGTCACGCACACGGGTCGGGGTCTCCTCGTCGTTGTGCACACGCAGCCGGTCGACGACCAGATGGATCTCTTCGGGTTTCGTGTCGGGGCCGATTTCGGGCAGCAGCTCCTCGATGAGTTTCGTTTCGCCCTCCACGTAGACGCGCATGAAGCCGTCCGAAAGCAGCAGCGTGAGCTTCTCGATGATCCCCTGCCCCTTCGTCAGCACCAGCGGAGCGGCGATGATGACCCGCTCTCCGTCGTGGGCCAGAAGGTATTCGGCCACGTCGTCCGTCGAGTAGCAGCGCACCTCCTGCCCCGAGACGGGCGAGAAGGTGTGGCCCGCGCGGGCGAACAACAGTTTCAGATAGTCGTAGATCTCGGTCGTCGTGCCGACGGTCGAGCGGGGGTTGCGCGTATTGACCTTCTGCTCGATGGCGATGGCCGGGGCAATCCCCTCGATGATGTCGACATCCGGCTTGTTGATCTTTCCGAGGAACTGCCGGGCATAGGCCGAGAGGCTCTCCACGTAGCGGCGCTGCCCTTCGGCAAAGATCGTGTCGAAGGCCAGGGTCGATTTTCCGGATCCCGACAGACCGGTGATGACGACCAGTTTTTCGTGCGGGATCTCGAGCGAGATGTTGCGCAGGTTGTGGACCCGCGCCCCCTTGATATATATGCAGTTTTCGTGTTTTTCCATATCGGTTCGGCCCAATGCAGCGGCCGTTTCAGCAATCTGTTTTCTGTGTGTTGTTTCATCCGGCGATGCTCCGGCCTCTGTCGTTTCCTCGCCCGGGCCCCGTCTTTCACGTTCATCCTCCGTCATTCCCACACCCGGGTTCCGCCGGTTCCCACGCCCGGCCTCTGTCGTTTTCACGCCCGGGCCCCGTCTTTCACGTTCATCCTCCGTCATTCCCACACCCGGGTTCCGCCGGTTCCCATGCCCGGTCCGTCGTTTCTGTCTCCTCTATTCCCCTCCGCCGTTTTCACGCCCGGTCGCGGAGTGATCCGCCGGCCTTGCGAAGCCGCTCTTCGAGACGGTCGGCCAGAGTTTCGCGGATCGTGAGCCGCATGGTGCAGAGGTTGTCGAATTCCTGCGCTTCGATGCGGGGCTGCAGCTCCTTGACCACGCGCATGATGTCGTTCATCGCCACATAGGGAAAATCGACCGTCACCGTGCGGTCCACCGTCCGTTCGACGATCCGGGCGGCCTCGATGGCTGCGGCGGCCGACTCCCGGTAGGCGGCAATCAACCCCGGCACGCCGAGTTTCGTGCCGCCGAAGTAGCGAACCACAACGATCAGACAGTCCGTCAGGTCGTTCGACAGCAGCTGCCCGAGGATCGGTTTCCCGGCCGTCCCCGAGGGTTCGCCGTCGTCGTTGGCGCGGAACGCCTCGCCCCGGGGACCCAGACGCCAGGCGTAACAGTGGTGCGTGGCGTCGAAGAAGCGTTTGCGCAGCGCATCGAGGTGGTGTCGGATCTCCTCCTCCGAGCGGACGGGGAAGATCCACGACAGGAACTTGCTGCTCCGTTCGCGGCAGGCGGCCTCGGCCTCCCGGGCCACGGTGCGGTAGAGATCGTCGGCCTGCATCGCCTATCGCACTTTCCGGAAGAGGCGCTCCCAGCGGATGTTCGACGGGAACTTTCGGTTGGCGTCGAGCGACAGCCAGACGAACGAGGCCTTGCCGACGATGTGGTCCTCGGGGACGAATCCCCAGAAGCGCGAGTCGGCCGAATTGTGGCGGTTGTCGCCCATCATCCAGTAGTAATCCATGGCGAAGGTGTACTGCGAGGCAGGGGCTCCGTCGATGCGGATCACGCTGTCGCGCACTTCGAGCTCATGCCCTTCGTAGGCCTCGATGATGCGGCGGTACAAGGGCAGGTTTTCGGTCGTAAGCTCGACCGTGGCGCCCTTCTTCGGGATCCAGATCGGACCGTAGTTGTCCTGGCTCCAGCGGGCGTCGTTCCACTGCGGGAAGACGTCGGTCGAGGGCGAGTAGATGTATTTGCGTATGGAGATGACGTTGCTCGAGGCCTCGATCTTGCGGGCGGCCTCGTCGGTCAGCGACATGTAGTAGGCCGCACCGTTTCCGCTGTACTCCGTGATGCCGAGGTTGTCCAGTGCATACTGCGTGAAGGGGGCGTTGGTCTGTACGATGTAGGAGCTTTGCAGTCCGGGTATGGGCTCCTGGGCCGTGCCGTTGACATAGACCTGTCCGTCGCGGATCACGAGCGAATCGCCGGGCAGCGCCACGCAGCGCTTGATGTAGTTTTCGCGCTTGTCCACCGGGCGGCTGATGACCGTGTACTTTTCGTTGAGGCGTTTGCGTCCCTCCTCCTTGCCGAACGACTCCTCGAATCCGCGCAGCACGTCGTAGTAGGTCACCGACTGGTTTTCGAGCAGCACGGTGTCGCCGGCCGGGAAGTTGAAGACCACCACGTCGTTGCGGCGGATGGGCTTGAGACCCTTCAGGCGGTGATAGGGCCATTTGATGGCCTCGGAAAAGGACTTTTTGGTCTGCGAGAAGGGCATCGTATGGTGGACGAACGGGAACGACAGCGGCGTGTTGGGCATCTGGGGTCCGTAGGAGACCTTGCTCACGTAGAGGTAGTCGCCCACCAGGAGTGACTTCTCCATCGACGAGGTGGGGATCACATACATCTGGAAGATGAAGATGTGCACGAGCGAAGCGACGACCGTGGCGAAGATGATGGCGTTGACCCACTCGTAGACAGTCTTGTAGACCTTGTTTTTCTGACACAACTCCGCATTGCGGTGCCAGACGTAGCGGTAGAAGAGCTTCGAGATGTAGAGGTCGTAGATGATCGGCAGTCCGAGGAGCAGCCAGAGGTTTCCGGTCCAGACGACGAACCAGAGGGTATAAAGCAGGGCCGAAAAGGTGAATCCGACCCACTTGTTACCGAAAAAAGCCTTGATTTTTTGCATCTTGTAGCGATTGTTTCAACTATTTCAACAGGTCGTCCATGCCGTAGACGCCCCGCTTTCCGCAGAGGAATTCGGCGGCGACGACCGCACCCTGGGCCAGCGTGCGGCGGTTCTTGATTTCGTGGCGCAGTTCGAGACGATCGTCCTCCGACTCGTAGGTCACGGTGTGGATGCCCGGGACCATACCCTCGCGTACCGAACGGATTTCGATGCAGTCGGCCGGCGTATCTTTGCTGTGCTCGACGCGGTTTGTTGCGTGTTCGATGCCGGGGGCGTAGTTCACCCAGCCGGATTTGCCCGGGAGGTTCTCGATGATCCCCTCGGCCAGCGTGATGGCCGTACCGCTCGGGGCATCCTTCTTCTGGGTGTGGTGCACCTCCTCGATGCGGACGCTGTACCCGCCTCCGACACGCCCCACAAGAGCGGCCAGCTGGCGGTTGAGGCGGAACATCAGATTCACGCCCAGGCAGTAGTTCGAGGCGTAGAACATCGCTCCGCCGCGTTCGCGGCAGAGATCCTGCAGTTCGGCCAGACGGTCGGTCCAGCCCGTGGTGCCGCTCACGACGGCCACGCCGCACTCCAGACAGGTGCGGATATTGTCGTAGGCCGTGGCCGGGGTGGTGAACTCCAGCGCCACGTCGACTCCTGCGAGGTGTGCGGCATCCAGTTCACCGACGTTCGCCTGATCGACGATCAGCCGGACCTCGTGTCCCCGTTCGCGGAGGATTCGTTCGATTTCGCGGCCCATCTTGCCGTATCCGATGATTGCAGCCTTCATAGTGTCTCGTTCGAAAAATTCGGTTCCGACAAAGATACGAATAAATTTGCAAACTGAACGTCGCGGGCGGTGTTTATCGTATGCCGCGGGGCGGGATCTTTTTCCGGCAGGGCGCTTTGCGTCAAAAACGCCGCCGGAGGTTTGTCGTGGTCCGCGACTTTCGCTATCTTTGTCGGAAAAATACCTCCCATGCGTTATTTCATCGAACTCCGCTATCTGGGGGCCGCCTACTGCGGGTGGCAGCGGCAACCCGACCAGCCGTCGGTGCAGCAGACCCTCGAACGGGCCCTGACAACGTTGCTGCGCGAACCGGTTGAGGTGACCGGGGCGGGCCGCACCGATACGGGGGTCAATGCCTCTTATTATGTGGCGCATTTCGACCTCGGCCGGCCGATCGACCATCCCGAACAGGTGGTCTACAAGGCGAATTTCCTGCTTCCGGGCGACATTTCGGTCTGGAGCCTTACGCCCGTGGCCGACGATGCCCACGCCCGCTTCCACGCCCGCGAGCGCGAGTACCGCTACTATATCGAACCGCACAAAAACCCCTTCACGCGTCATCTGACGTGGCAGTACTACGTGCCGCTGGACCTCGAGCGGATGAACCGTGCGGCGGCCCTGCTGCTCGAGTTCGAGGATTTCACCTCGTTTGCCAAGCTCAATTCGAACAACAAGACCAATATCTGCCACGTGCGACAGGCCCGCTGGACGGTCGACGAACGGGGTGTGCTGTGCTTCACGATCCGCGCGGACCGCTTCCTGCGCAACATGGTACGGTCGATCGTCGGGACGCTGGTCGACGTGGGCCGGGGGCGTTATACGCCGGAGGATTTTCGTGCGATTGTTGCCAGCCGCGACCTTTCGCGGTCGAGTGCCGGGGCTCCGGCGCAGGGGCTCTTCCTGAGCGACGTGCGCTACCCTGCCGAGATCTTCACCGGCTTAAGAAGCCGGTTCTAGGGGCGCCGGTCCAAGAGACCGGTTTTAAGGGCGGCCGGGCCTTACCGGGTTTCAGAAGCAAATAACCGCTCCCGCCCCTCCGGATTTCAGCACCAAACGGCTGTTCCCGAACCTCCGAATACCAATAGCCCTCCCCCCCCCACAAATACACAAGAGCCACCCCGACAAAGGGTGGCTCCCGTATTTATATAGGGATAGGGACAAGCGGTTTTCCGCCGGCCTTCGTCAGAGATGAATGGCAGCTCCGAGGGCCGCTTCGGCCGCCTCCATCACCCCTTCGTTCATCGTCGGATGGGCGTGGATCGTACGGGCGATCTGGTGGGCCGTGGCGCCCAGACGGCGGGCCAGGGTCGGTTCGGCCAGCATCTCCGTTACGGAGGCGCCGACCAGATGGGCTCCCAGCAGGTGATCCTCCTCGTCGAAGATCAGCTTCACGAATCCGTCGCGATCCCCCGCGGCCGTAGCCTTGCCCGAGGCCGTGAAGGGGAAGCGGCCGATCTTGACTGCCAGACCGCGTTCGACGGCCTGCTGCTCGGTCATCCCGACGGAAGCCACCTCGGGTTGCGTGAAGACGCACGACGGGATGGTCGAGTAGTCGACCGGTTCGGGTGCAAGGCCGCAGATGGCCTCCACGCAGCAGATGCCCTCGGCCGAGGCCACATGGGCCAGCGCCGGTCCTGGCACAATGTCGCCGATGGCGTAGATGCCCGGGACGTTGGTCCGGTAGAAGGGGTCAACCTTGATTTTGCCGCGCTCGACCTCGACACCCAGCTCCTCGAGGCCGATCCCCTCGATGTTCGGCTGAATGCCCACGGCCGACAGCACGACATCGGCCGAGAGGGTCTCGGCACCCTTCCTGCCCTCGATCTCCACGTCGCAACGCCCCTCGGCGTTGACGCTCACCCGCTTGACGGTCGTCCCGACGAGCACTGCGGCGCGCATCTTGCGGAAGGCGCGCTCCATGGCCTTCGAAACCTCCTCGTCCTCGAGGGGCATCATCCGCGGAAGATACTCGATGACCGTTACCTTGACGCCCAGCGCGGCGTAGAACCAGGCCAGCTCGCTGCCGATGGCTCCCGAACCGACGACGATCATCGTCTCGGGCAGCCGGGTCATGGCCAGCGCCTGTCGCGAGGTGATCACCCGCTCGCCGTCGACGGGCATGAAGGGCATCTCGCGCGGACGGGCTCCGGTGGCCAGGATGATGTGGTCGGCCTCATACTCCGTGCCGTCGACGTCGACCCGGCCCGGTGTCGTGAGGCGGCCGAAGCCCGCAATCAGGTCGATGCCGTTCTTCTTGAGCAGGAACTGTACGCCGCGCGACATGGTTTCGGCCACGGTGCGCGAGCGGGCGACGATCTTTTCGAGATTCGGGCGGACCGTGCCGTCGACCTCGAGTCCGTACTGTTCGGCGTGGCTGCAGTAGCCGAAGACTTGGGCGCTTTTCAGCAGCGCCTTGGTGGGGATGCAGCCCCAGTTGAGGCAGACGCCGCCCACATCGGCCCGCTCCACGAGGGCCACCTTGCGGCCCAGTTGCGCGGCTCGGATGGCGGCCACATATCCGCCGGGGCCGCTGCCGACGATCAGAATGTCGTATTTCATCTTTGTTCGTTTAAGGTTCAAGGTCGATTTCGGAGGCTATTTGCGGACGCGCAGCACCTCGCCGTTATCGGCGGCCACGGCCCGTTTCCACTTTTCGTTGTAGCCCGGGAACTGGATTCGGTCGGGAATCTGACGGCCGTTTCCGTTGTCGACGAAGTGGGCCGCCGAGCCGTCGCCGTCGAGGAACGACAGCACGTCGCCGTGTTCGCTCTTGACGTTGCCGTCCATGTACTTGACCAGCAGATAGCCGTTCAGCCGCTGCCAGCGGTCGAACAATTCCTGGGCCGTTACGACGCTCACCTCGGTGAGGTAGTTGCGGCGGGCCTCCGCCGACATCTTGCCGATGCGGGCCGGCAGGGTCTCCATCTCCTCGAGGCGGGTATTTTCCCACTGGTCGGTGACCTTGCGGATATCGGCCGAGATCATGTCGTAGCGCATGTAGGCGAAGTTCGTGGTGCGGTTGAAGAGCCAGAAGGCCGACGTGGGCGAATATTCGAGCATCGAGCCGTTGCCCTCGCGGAAGCACTCGGGCACCTCCTGCGCCGAGCAGAAGATCGGCGTCAGACACGACGTGGCGGCATCGTCGACCCCGAACCACAGAATGCCCGTATCGGCCGGACGGTCCGCACGGGCCTGGCCGACGAACCAGAAACCGGTCTGCTGCGTGGCCGTGGCGCGCTCGTTGAGATACTCCACGCCGTCGACTTCGAACGTCATCGGACGCCAGCGGTAGGGACAGTTGTGGCCGCCGGCACCGAGATCCTTCGTCATGTCCATCGGGGTTCCTTCGTAGTGGTCGCGCATGCAGTCGAAGAGCTGTTTGGGCGAGACCTTGTGTGCGGGTTTCACCCACAGCGGCAGCCGCTTCTGGAGGTTGTAGCCCATGGCGTAGTCCTCGTATTCGTCCATGCCGTCGGCCACCGTGCGGAAGAAGGCCCACACGCGGGCGTCACAGCTGCGTACGGTGCTGAAATCGGCCGGGCAGTAGGCGTCGGCGAAGCTGAACTCCTCGTCCGTGCCGTCGAAGTAGCCCATTTCGCGGGCGAACTCCACCACGTCGGGGGCATAGAGACAGTTTTCGGGGTCATCCTTCGGGAAGGTGGTGATGCGGGCCTGGTTGGCGTGTCCCGAGACGTAGCCGTCGGGGATGCGGCGGGCCACCCAGACGATGCCGCGGCGGGCGTTGCCCCCCTTGCCGTCGTCCTTGTAGCCCTTGCCGATGAACTCCATGATCCAGGCTTCGTTCGGATCGGCGATCGAGAACGACTCGCCGCTCGAGGCGTAGCCCCAGGTATTGGCCAGTTCGGCAATCACGCCGATGGCTTCGCGGGCCGTACGGGCGCGCTGCAGGGCGATGTAGATCAGCGAACCGTAGTCGATGCGGCCCGTGGTGTCGACGAGCTCTTCGCGGCCGCCGTAGGTCGTTTCGCCGATGATGAGCGAGTGTTCGTTCATGTTGCCCACGGTGGACCACGTCTGGCGGATCTGCGGGATGTCGCACAGATAGCGGCCCGTATCCCATTCATAGACGGGCAGCATGGCGCCTTTTGCGTGTTTGCCGCCGGGGGTGTGGTAGAGGGCACCGTAGAGGGCGTGCGAATCGGCTGCATAGGTCACCATGACCGAACCGTCGGTCGAGGCGCCCCGCGTGACGATGAAGTTGGTGCAGGCCGACACCGCACCGTAGGTGGCCACGGCGGCGAAGGCTGCAAGCATCAATCGGAATTTTTTCATGTTTTTTCGGGTTTAGCTCGGTAAAGATAGTGAAAGTCGGGCGCCGGGACAAATCAAAACACACTTTTCGATGTGTCGGTGTTCGCGCGGTGCCGGGCGGTCAAAGATAGAAAAAAGCGGCGAAAACCTTGCACAACCCGGCTCAAAATCCGATCTTTGTGATCGAGCCCCGCCGTCCGGCAAGGCGACGGAGCCCTGTCCGGCGTGTGTAAATCCCTGAAAATCCCTGAAAACGAACATGTGGAAAATTACGATAGGTGTGCTGTTGTGCGCTCTGCTTGCAGGGTGCGGCCTGAAGGTGGAGCATCCGGCCGAAGAGCTGGTGACGGAGGTCGAGATGCCCGCGGGCGAACGCTTCACCCCGGGTGACGAGGTGACGGTCCGAGCCGTCGGCTTCGAGGCCGCGGACGAGATCTGGTTCGATATTGCCTGGACCGATGGCACGGAGGATTTTGCCCCGAGCGGTACGGCCCGGGGCCTCCGGGGAACGGTGACCGGCCGCACCGACACGTCGATCAGCTTCCTCGTTCCGGGGCACTACCCTCCTGCAACGGTCTCCGTGCTGCTCTTCCGCAACGGGGTCTTCCAGACGCTGGGGACGATTCGCACCGACGACGGCGTCCGTCACGAAATCTCGCTCCATACGCTGTCGGCGATCCCCGGCGGCGGAACCATCGTGGCCCGTTATCCGATGTACGGATCGGCTGCCCTGCGGGATGAGGAGTTCCCGAGCGATCTGACGCTGGAGTGCGTCGTCGGCCGCTTCGGCCCGGGCACGGCCTGCGGTATAGCCGACGGACAACTCGTCGAATTGGATCTGGTGACCCGTCAGACGGAGATTCAGGGCGAAGGGTGTCTGCTTGTGGGGGCGGCTTCCGAATCGACCGTAGCCGGGCTCTTCGTCCGCGACGACAGGCTTTGCTTCTCCGGCGGTTCCCTCCCCCGCGCATGGCAGCTGCCCGAAGGGGTCACCGCCGACCGCATCGTCCGCCAACCCTTTGCCTTTGCATTCAACGCCCTGCTGCTTGCCGTGCGCAACGACGACGGTACGCTCTCGCCGCTCGTCCTGCCGTTGTCGAGCTCCCGGGCATTGCTCGGCCCGGCCGTCGAGTCGAAGACGCTGCTCCCCTACTGGATGATGAAGCCCGCCGCCGACAACCTCTCGAAATGGGAGCGTGTGGGCGGTTATGCCGTGCTGCATGACGATCTCACCTGGTTCCAGCCGCTCGACCCTGCGACGCTCACGCTGGCGCCGACCCTCGGGGAGGCCGACCTTCTGGTCGAGGGACGGGTGCTGTCGATGACCCAGTGCATGCTTCCGGCCGAGGCGGGCGATGCCGATCCGCAACCTGCGGTCCGAATCGGCGTGCTGACCGACACCGACGGTCGGCACGAGGTCTGGGTCTACGATCCGCAACGGGCCTCGGGATCGCTCGTGCTGGGGGATGTCGACCTCTTTGCCGTCCGCGGGATCTTTTTTGCGCGTTAACGCCGGTCCGAACTCCCTTGCTGATGCGGCAGGAACGTGCCCTCCGATGCTTCCGATGCTGTCGTACGGAGATCTTGCCGCTGTCGGACGGTGTCTTCCGACTCTTTGCGGCAAAGCAGCCCTCGCACCCCAAAGTGGCGGGAGGTTGGACGGTGACTGAAAGTCCGAGGCGCGCTTTTTTTCGGCCGAGGCGATCCGTCCTGCCGGATTTTTGCCTAATTTTACGTCGAAAATAACACTACCATGTCGGAAATCGCAACCCATCTGGCACATATCCGCGAAACCCTCCCGGCGGGGGTGACGCTCGTTGCCGTATCGAAAACCCACCCTGCGGAGATGATCCGCGAGGCCTACGAAGCCGGTCAGCGCATCTTCGGCGAAAGCCGCCCCCAGGAACTGCGCGAGAAGTACGAGACGCTGCCCCGGGATATCGAGTGGCACATGATCGGCCACCTGCAGACCAACAAGATCAAATACATCGCGCCGTTCGTGGCGATGATTCAGTCGGTGGACAGCGCACGGCTGGTTGAGGCCATCCAGAAAGAGGCGGCCAAGTGCGGCCGCGTGATCGACATCCTGCTCGAGATCCACGTCGCCGCCGAGGAGACCAAGACGGGCTGGGATCCGGCCGAACTGCACGACTACCTCGCCACGAACCCCTTTGCCGCGCTGCCCAACCTGCGCGTGCGCGGCGTGATGGGCATCGCCACCAACACCGACGACGAGGCGGTCATCCGCCGCGATTTCGACGCGCTGCGCCACTGCTTCGAGGAGCTGCGTCCGCGCTTCGGCGAGGCGTTCGACACCCTCTCGATGGGCATGTCGCACGACTACCGGCTGGCCATTGCGTGCGGTTCGACGATGGTGCGTGTCGGCTCGTCGATCTTCGGCGAACGCGACTACTCGAAATGATTCGTTTCAGAACCGTACCCGAAGCGGAAAGCGGCCCGTATCGGCTGCTCTGAACCGGCGCGGAGCCGGTGATTCACCGCCGTCGCCCGCCTCTCGAACAACGTAACTTATTTTATTATATGCATATGAAGATCGGATTTATCGGATTCGGAAACATGGCCCAGGCACTGGCCCGCGGACTGGTGCGCGGCGGAGCCGTCGAGGCCGCCTGCATCGGGGCCTGCGCCCGCGATCGGGCCAAACTGCAACGCAATACGGAGCCTCAGGGCTTCCGGGCCTTCGACACGGCGGCCGAAGTGGCGGAGTTCGCCGACGTGGTCATCATCGCCGTGAAACCCTATCAGGTCGAGGGGGTTGTTACGCCGATTCGTGAGACGTTGAAGCGGAAGATCGTCGTTTCGGTGGCTGCCGGGGTGACGTTCGACGACTATGAGCAGATGCTCGCCCCCGGTACGGCCCATCTGAGCACGTGTCCCAATACGCCGGTGGCCGTCTGCGAGGGGATCGTCGTCTTCGAACGCCGCCACTCGCTCTCACCCGAACAGCTGGCTTCGCTCGAGGAGCTCTTCTCGCACGTCGGGCTGGTGCTGTCGGTCGAGACCTCGCTGCTGGGGGTGGCCGGGACGATCTGCGGCTGCAGTCCGGCCTTCGTGGCGATGTTCATCGAGGCCTTGGCCGATGCGGCGCTCAAGTACGGTATTCCGCGTGCCGATGCCTACCGGATGGTGAGCCAGATGATCGTCGGCACGGGCAAGCTGCAACTTGAGACGGGACAGCATCCCGGCGTAATGAAGGATGCCGTCTGCTCGCCGGGCGGTACGACGATCGTGGGTGTAGGGGAACTCGAACGCGAGGGCTTCCGCGGATCGGTCATCGCGGCCATCGACGCCATTCTGGGCTGACCGCGCCCTCCTTCCGGCTGCGGCACCGACCCGCGGCGCAACCGGAAAAAGAGAGAGGAACCTTCTCCCCTCCCCGCCTTTTAGGCAGGTTTTCGGGACGATATCCCGTTATCAGGCCTCCGGAACTTGTCTCCGCTTCCATCGTTTCAGACCGGGAGCGTCCGATTGCTGCTGAAACACGATAAGGTCTGGCCGCCTCTAAAACCGGCTTCTTAGACCGGGAGCGTCCGATTGCTGCTGAAACCCGGTAGGCCCGGCCGCCCATAGAACCGGCTTCTTAGACCGGGAGCGTCCGATTGCTGCTGAAACCCGGTAAGGCACGGCCGCCTCTAAAACCGGTCTCTTAGACCGGTACCTTTTGGTGTCAAAAGGTACCACCAAAACCATCCGCAAGTCGCTTTCGCGGGAATCGGACAAAGGCCAAGCTGGGCGGGTGCAGAAAGATCGAGCCTATTCAGCCTCCCGCTCCTGGCGCTCGTCCTTTGCCCGATTCTTTTTCCGCTGCAAGCGAAGTGCGGAAATTGCTTTTCTTCGAACGTACAGGCGTCCATTTGCTAAAGAACCCCGGTAAGGCCCGGCCGCCCATAGAACCGGCTTCTTAGACCGGGAGCGTCCGATTGCTGCTGAAACCCGGTAAGGCACGGCCGCCTCTAAAACCGGTCTCTTAGACCGTTAGCGGACGCGCAGCGTGCGGCCAATGCGCAGGATGGTGGTCGACTTGATGCCGTTCAGACGGCAGATGTTCGACACCGTGGTACCGTAACGGCGAGCTATGGCACCGAGCGTATCGCCCGAACGGATCTTGTGATAACGCATGGCGGCCTTTTCGGCAGCCTCCTTCTTGTCCTGCTCCTCGTTGGCGATCTCGTCGTCGAAATCCTGCCCGGCGTTGGAATTGATGTTGAAGAAGGACTTCTTCAGCAGGAACGTTTCGCGGCAGAGCATGCCGTTCTTGAAGTCGATCAGCCGTTCGGGGTCGAAGGCCTGTCCGTAGTAGCGGGTCTCGAAGTGGAGGTGCGGACCGGTCGAACGGCCCGTCGAACCGCCCTTGCCGATGACGTGGCCCGCCTCGACCCAGTCGCCGGGTTGGACCAGACGCTCCGAGAGGTGGCCGTAATAGGTCTCCAGTCCGTTGTCATGGCGGATGATGACCAGATTGCCGTAGCCGCGCACATATTGCGAGATGCGCACCCGTCCGCAGAAGGTCGCATAGACCGGTTCGCCCATCTTGAGCGGCAGATCGACACCCTGGTGGCGGCGTCCGCGGCGCGGTCCGTACTTGCCGCGGGGATTCACCGCACCCTTGTAGGGATAGTGGTAGCTCTTTGTCGAGTCGATCAGGTCGATGACCACCGACTGCGGCAGCGAAGCGATGCTGACATCCTTGTAGGGAAAGAGCGAGATCGTGTCCCAATACTTTTCGAAGATCGTGCTGTCCTTGGCCACGGCGCGGTTGCGGACGTATTTCCAGGTGTTGTTGCCGTAGAGGATGACGTAGAGGGCGTCGTTTCCGGAGTTGAGCGTGTCGAGGACGGTCAGCCCGTTGGTATCGAACGTCGATTCGATTTGTTTGCGGCGCAGACGCAGCTGCAGGTTGGCCACCGAATCGGCCGCCGACTGTTCGGGATCGACCCGGGCGGTCGGAGACGATGCCGTACGGGCCGCACGGGCCTCGAGCTGCGCCTGCATGTTGTCGAGCAGCGTCTGCAGCGAGTCGATGGCGACGCTCTGCACGTCGGAGACGTGGCGCAGCGAGTCGGCTTCGGCCATCGCTTCGACGGTCTGTTCGAGGAGTTTGACCCGTGAGGGACGGGGCGATCGGGCGTCGGCCGTTGCGGCCAGCGAGAGGGCTGCCAGCGGCAGCAGGTATTGTTTCATCTTCTTCATACGTTGCGTTTCGGTTGGACCGCTCCGGACGGGCGCAGCGGCCGTTCACTTTTCGATTGCCGGGATTCTTCCGCCCGACTTTTCAAGGGGTTTTCCCCGGGGACTCTTTTCGGGGAGCGCTTTGCTCTTCCCGATTGGCCACTTCCCCGGCATTTTCTTCCCCCCCCCGGATTCTGTCAGCCCCGTTTGATCAACTCTTCGGCGGCCTCGAGCTGGTGGTAGAACTCCTCGCCGAAGCGGCGGATGATCGGTTCGCGCAGCGCCTTGTAGACCGGGATTCCCAGTTTGGCGCCGCATTTGCGGGCCGGGGCACAGACCGACCAGCGGTGGTAGTTCAGGCCGAGTGTGCCGTTCGAGAAGCGCATGACGCGGATTGGATAGAGGTGGCACGAGATCGGTTTGCGGAACGCGGTCTTGCCCTCCATCCAGGCCTTCTCGATGGCGCACAGCGTCACGCCGTTCTCCTGACAGGCGTAGGCGCACTGGGCGTCGTTGACGAGCGGCGTGGTCCGATCGCCCTCTTCGTCGAGGACCATGAAGCCCTGCCGTTCGACGGCCTCCACCCCTTCGCCCGTCATGTAGGGACGGTAGTTCGGGTATTCGCGGCGGAGGATCTCCTCTTCGTCCTCCTCCAGCGGGGCTCCGGCGTTGCCTTCGACGCAGCAGATCCCCTTGCACTGCGCCAGATCGCACGCAAAGCATTCGCGCAGCAGATCGACGCTCACGATCTTGTCATCAATCTCGATCATTTGCGGCACGTATCGGCGATAATCAGATCATACAGTTCACCGAGCGACATGCCCATCTGTCGGGCCTGCTTCGGGACGATGCTTCCGGCGCTCATGCCCGGAATCGAGTTCAACTCGATGAAGTAGGGCTTGCCTTCGGGGGTGACGATGAAATCGACCCGCACGATGCCCGAGCAGCGGCATGCGCGGTAGGCTTCGCGCGTCATGCGGTTCAGTTCGGCACGCACCTCATCCGGGATCGGTGCCGGGGTGATCTCCTCGGAGCGTCCGGCCGTGTATTTGGCCTCGTAGTCGAAGAAGTCGTTCTTGGGAACGATCTCCGTGATGGGGAAGATATACTCCTTTTCACGGGTGACGAGGATGCCGCACCCCATCTCACGGCCCGTGATGCACTCCTCGATGAGAATCTCGCCGCCCTGGGCGAAGGCGGCCTCGATGGCGGCGGGAAGCTCCGCGGCCGTGTGGACCTTCGTCACGCCGAACGACGAACCGTTGGCATTGGGCTTCACGAAGAGCGGGAGTCCCAGATCGGCGACAATGGCCTCGGCATCCCACGCCTCGCCGCGGCGCAGGAAGTGTTCGCGGGCCAGGTTGACGCGTCCGGCCAGCGTGCGCTTGGTGGTGATCTTGTCGAAGGTGACGACCGTCGAGACCATCGAGCACGACGAATAGGGAATACCCATCATGTCGAGATAGCCCTGCAGACGGCCGTCCTCGCCCGGGGTGCCGTGGATGAGAATCAGCGCGTAGTCGAAAATCTTGTGTTCGCCGTCGATCGTAATCGAGAAATCGTTCTTGTCGACCTGCCACTGTCGGCCGTCGGGCGTCGTGTGGTGCCAGTCGCGGTGATGAAGGTCGATGACCGTGATATCGTATTTCGTGTGATCGAGCGCCGCTTCGATCTGTGCGGCACTTTGCAGGGCGATCTCCCGCTCGGGAGAGTCGCCGCCCGCCAGGAGGGCGATCTTCAGTCGTGTCATTTTCAGGGGTTGTAGATGTCTTTGTATCGGAATTCGAAAATCTCCTGCACCATCTGGGCAAACTGCCGGGCCTCGACGTGGTTGGCGTCGATGCGCAGCACGGCGTTGAAGTCGTTCAGCGCCGGGCCCCACTCGCTCAGGCGGTAATGGAGCTTGCCGCGTTCGAGCAGCAGTTCGATGTCGTCGGGGTGTGCGGCGAGTTGTGTGGTGAGGACCGCGATGCGGGTTGCGGGGCTCCAGAGCCCCTTCTTGCGGATGTATTCGAGGACCTTCGGGGCGAGCATCGCCGAGACATCCTCGCCGCGCGTGATACGGTCGCGGATCCCGGTCGAGGCGATGTCGAGCAGCGGGGCTTCGTCGAGCAGCGTGATGCGTCCCTCGAAGCCCGAGACGCTCTCGCTGCCGCGCCGCGGATAGACGTAGACCGGGTATTCGAGGATTCGGTCGTACTCCTTCCAGCCGTCGAGGCGGGCGATCTGGTCGCTGCCCATCAGGATCGAGAACTCCATCTCCGCACCGCAGTTCTCCTGCAGATAGCGCAGCGTGTCGATCGTATAGGAGGGTTTCGGCAGCAGCATCTCCACTACCGAAGGTTTGATCCGTTCGGGATATTTCGATGCGGCGCAGGCGATCTCGGCCATCTCGAAGCGGTCGAGTTCGGGGGCCAGCGCCTCTTCCTGCTTGTAGGGGCTCTGGGGCGAGACGATCAGCGCCACCTCGTCGCACAGTCCGCGGTCCAGCACATACTCCGCCAGGGCGATGTGGCCCTTGTGGATCGGGTTGAATGACCCGAAATAGAGCATTTCGCGTTTCATGGCTATCGGGCAAAGAATTCGTCGAGAATGGCGCACGCTCCGGCCACGGCCTCGTCCAGACGGTCGTTGACCACCACATGGTCGAACTCCGGGGCCTTTGTCAGTTCGAACTCGGCCTTGGCCACACGGCGTTCGATGGCCTCGGGGGCATCCGTGCCGCGTGCGACGAGCCGCCGGCGCAGCTCCTCGACCGAGGGGGCCTTGATGAAGATCGAGCAGGCATCCCGACCGAAGATCCGCTTGAGGTTGATGCCGCCCAGGACGTCGACGTCGAAGACGATCACGTGACCCTTCTCCCAGATGCGCTCCACTTCGCTGCGCAGCGTGCCGTAGCAGGTGCCCTTGTAGACCTCCTGCCACTCGACGAAGCGCCCCTCGCTGACGGCCCGTGCGAACTCCTCGGGCGAGAGGAAGTAGTAGTCCACGCCGTTGCGCTCCTCACCGCGCGGGGCGCGGCTCGTGGCCGAGATCGAGAATTCGAGCTGCGGATAGCGGCGGAGCAGCTCCCGGACGATGGTTGTCTTGCCCGAGCCGCTCGGGGCCGAAAATATGATGACTTTTCCCATTTTGGTAACTCTTGTCGGTTAGGACGGGTATCTGATCCGGAGGGCGGATCGGCGGGATGCGCGGCCGGCCGTTGCCGCCGCCCGGGTTCCCGTCTCTTCCCCCCCCCTCTGCTGCGGACTCCCTACAGAATGTTGAGCACCTGCTCCTTGATCTTTTCCAGTTCGTCCTTCATCTTGACGACGAGGATCTGGATGTTCGTCTCGTTGGCCTTCGAGCCCATGGTGTTGATCTCGCGGCCCATCTCCTGGGCAATGAATCCCAGCTTGCGGCCCACGGCCTCCTCCGAGGCGGCCACCTCGCGGAAATAGCGGCAGTGGTTGGTCAGACGCACCTTCTCCTCGGTGATGTCGAGCTTCTCGAGGTAGAAGATCATCTCCTGTTCGAGGCGGTTGCGGTCGACCTCGACGGGGAGTTTCGAGAGGTTGTCCAGAATGCGCGTCCGGATGGTCTCCGTACGGGCCTGTTCGAAGGGGATGACCTCGTTCTTGTACTGTTCGATCAGATCGACGCGGCGCAGCAGGTCGGCGATGAGCGTGGCCCCCTCCTGCGAGCGGAAGGCGTCGAGCCGCGCGGCGGCCTCTTCGACGGCCTTGAGCAGCACGGCGTGCTCCTCGTCGGAGATCGTCTCGGCCTCCGTCGAAACCACCTCGGGCAGCCGCATGAGTGTCTGCATCGCCGCGGCATCCCACCCTGCCGTGCTGCAGTCCAGTCCGGCACCGGCGGCCGCCTCGCGCAGCTGTCGGGCATAGGCGGCAAAGACTTCGCGGTTGATGCGGGCCGAGGTTTCGACACTCTGGCTCTCGATCGAGACGAAAAGGTCGATCTTTCCGCGCTGGAGCCGCTGCTGGATCAGATTGCGGATTTCGTATTCCGACTGCCGATAGAGGGCCGGGAGCCTCAGGGCGAGGTCCAACTGCTTGGAATTCAGCGAGCGGATCTCGACGGTGATCTTCTTATTCTGGATTTCGGCCTCGGCTTTTCCGAAGCCGGTCATGGATTTGATCATAGGTCAGCCTTGCTTGATTCAGGCAACAAAAGTAGTAAAAACAAATCAAAAAGGCGACGAATCGTCCGGCGGAATGAAATTTATTTGGCGATCTTTGGTTTTTATAAATTATTTTTATTTATATTTGTGTTAGAAAATTAACAGACCGAAATTCGAATAACCAAATCTCATAACAATTTATTATGAAAAAGCACAATTTCAATGCGGGACCGTCCATTCTTGCGGACGAAGTGATCGAAAAAGCAGCCAAGGCCGTACTCGATTTCAACGGATCGGGACTTTCGATTCTTTCGATTTCGCACCGCACGAAGGACTTCGACGCCGTGATGGCCGAGGCCGACGCGCTTTTCCGTGAACTGCTCCACATTCCGGACAACTACAAGATCATCTATCTGGGCGGAGGTGCGAGCACCTATTTTTATGAGATTCCCGCCAACTTCCTGGGCAAAAAGGCCGGCTACGTCAATACGGGCGTCTGGTCGAAGAAGGCCATCAAGGAGGCCAAACGCTACGGCGAAGTGGAGGTCGTAGCTTCGTCCGAGGACCGCAACTTCACCTATATCCCCAAGGGATTCACCATTCCCGAGGATCTGGACTACCTGCACATCACCTCGAACAATACGATCTACGGTACGGAGTACCACGAGGATCTGACCTCGCCCGTGCCCCTGATCGCCGACATGTCGTCCGACATTCTGTCGCGTCCGGTCGACGTGACGAAATACGCCATGATCTACGGCGGTGCGCAGAAGAACCTGGCTCCGGCCGGCGTGGCCTTCGGCATCATCCGCGAGGAGATGCTCGACCGCATCGTGCGCGACCTGCCGACGATGATGTCCTACCGCACGCACGTCGAGAACAACTCGATGTTCAACACGCCTCCCGTCTTCCCGATCTACGTGCTGATGGAGACGCTGCGCTGGCTGAAGTCGATCGGAGGCGTTCCCGAAATCTACCGCCGCAACCAGGAGAAGGCCGCCCTGCTCTACGACGAGATCGACCGCAACCCGTTGTTCCGCGGTACGGTCGAGAAGGAGGACCGCTCGCTGATGAATATCTGTTTCGTCATGCAGGAGGGCTACGAGGATCTGGCTCCCGAATTCCTCGAGTTCACCAAGAGCCGCGACATCGTGGGCATCAAGGGTCACCGTCTGGTGGGCGGATTCCGCGCTTCGTGCTACAACGCCCTGCCGATCGAGAGCGTGCGCGTGCTGGTGGAGTGCATGCAGGAGTTTGCTGCGAAATACGCCAAATAACAGCGCCTTATGGCACTCGTGACGCGCGTCCCGGCCGGTTACGATACCCTTACGGGCGAAGTGAAGGCCTGGGACTACAAAGAAGTGTTGAACGTAGAAATTCTGAAGTCTATGAAAGTATTGGTTGCTACCGAGAAGCCCTTTGCCAAAAAGGCCGTCGACGGAATCCGTGAGATCGTCGAAATGGCCGGTTATGAACTGGCGCTCCTCGAAAAATACACGGACAAGGCACAGTTGCTGGAGGCCGTGGCCACGGCCGATGCGCTGATCGTGCGCAGCGACAAGGTCACCGCCGAGGTGATCGCCGCCGCTCCCCGTCTGCAGATTGTCGTGCGGGCCGGCGCGGGCTACGACAACGTCGATCTGGCCGCCGCCACCGAGCGCGGCATCGTGGTGATGAACACCCCGGGCCAGAACTCCAACGCCGTGGCTGAACTGGCCATCGCCATGATGATCTACATGGCCCGCAACCGCTTTACGCCCGGTACGGGCTCGGAGATCCAGGGCAAGACGCTCGGCATCCATGCCTACGGCCATGTCGGCCGGCTGGTGGGTCGAAAAGGCAAGGCACTGGGAATGAACGTCGTAGCCTACGATCCGTTCCTGACCGATCCGGAGGTCTTCGCGGCCGACGGCGTCGAGCAGGTGGCTTCGGTCGAGGAGCTCTACAAGCGGGCCGACTACCTCTCGCTGCACATCCCCGCCACGGAGCAGACCAAGGGCTCGATCGGCTATGAGTTGCTGATGTCGATGCCCAAGGGTGCCACGCTGGTCAATACGGCCCGCAAGGAGGTGATCGACGAGGCCGGGCTGATGCAGGCGCTGACCGAACGCGAGGATCTGAAGTACATCACCGACATCGCCGCCGGCAACCAGGCCGAGCTGGACGAGAAGTTCGGCAAACGGGTCTTCGCCACGGCGAAGAAGATGGGTGCCGAGACGGCCGAGGCCAACATCAATGCCGGACTGGCCGCCGCAAACCAGATTGTCGATTTTCTGAAGAACGGCAACCGGAGGTTCCAGGTCAACAAATGACCGGGCCGCGCGGAACGTTGAGAAAGGCGGGTGCGACGTGTACGGACCCGCCTTTCTTACCTTGAACGATGAACAACCTGAAACAATAACCGACAACGAGAAACTATGGTACGTATCAAACCGTTCCGGGCGGTCCGACCGCCCAAGGAGCATGCCGCCGAGGTGGCGTCGCGTCCGTACGACGTGCTGAATTCGGCCGAAGCGAAGGCCGAAGCGACGGAGCGCTCGCTGCTGCATATCATCAAACCCGAGATTGATTTCGAACCCATTGCCGACGAGCATTCGCAGGAGGTCTACGACAAGGCCGTGGAGAATTTCCGCGCCTGGCAGAAGAAGGGATGGCTGCAGCAGGATCCCGAGGAGTACTATTATATCTATGCGCAGACGATGGAGGGCCGCACGCAGTACGGACTGGCCATGTGCTGCCATTTCGAGGACTACCTCTCGGGCGCCATCAAGAAGCATGAGCTGACGCGCCCCGACAAGGAGGAGGACCGCATGATCCACGTGCGCAACCAGCAGGCCAACATCGAGCCGGTCTTCTTCGCCTACCCCGACAATGCGGAGATTGACGCCATCGTTGCGGACGTGGTTGCGCACAATGCCCCGGAGTACGACTTTACGGCGGCCGACGGTTTCGGCCACAAGCTGTGGGTGATCCGCGACCGCAAGACCAACGACCGCATCACGGAGATCTTTGCCGGGATTCCGGCGCTCTACGTGGCTGACGGCCACCACCGTACGGCTGCCGCCGCCCGCGTGGGCGCCGAGTGCCGCGCGAAGAATCCCAACCATACGGGCACGGAGGAGTACTGCTACTTCCTGGCCGTGACGTTCCCGGCCAGCCAGCTGCGGATTATCGACTACAACCGCGTGGTGAAGGATCTCAACGGCCTGACTCCCGCGGAGCTCATCGAGCGGCTCAAGGAGTCGTTCGAGGTCGAGGACAAGGGAACGGAGGAGTACCGTCCGACGGGGCTGCACAACTTTTCGATGTACCTCGAGGGGCACTGGTGGAGCCTGACGGCCAAGCCGGGCACGTACGACGACAACGACCCGATCGGGGTGCTGGATGTGACCGTACTGTCGAATCTGGTGCTGGACCGGATCCTCGGGATCAAGGATCTGCGCACCTCGAAGCGGATCGACTTCGTGGGCGGTATCCGGGGGCTGGGCGAGCTGAAGCGCCGGGTCGACAGCGGCGAGATGAAGGTGGCCTTTGCGCTCTACCCCGTCTCGATGCAGCAGCTGATCAACATCGCCGACACGGGCAACATCATGCCGCCGAAGACAACGTGGTTCGAGCCGAAACTGCGTTCGGGCATGGTGATCCACTCGTTCGCCGAGGAGAAGACCAAATAGCAGCCGGCGGATCGGTTGTCCGGTCCGTTGTCGAGAGAAAAGGGGCGATACGGTTGAGGCCGGATCTCCCCTTTTTTTGCTCATGACCTTACGGACGTGGCAGCCGCAACGACGGGATTCCTCGTCGTGTTTATCGGCGGCTCGCTGGTCTTTGTGGCCTGGGCCATTTTCTTCCTGGTGTGGTTTTGCACGGCGGGAACTCCCGGCGAAAACCCCTATGGCCCCGATCCCAAACAGACGGAGGACTGATGCGAAAAACACGATTCCGGCTCGGATCCCCCCGCCCACCGGCAGGGAGGATGCTGAAAGCACAATTATATTACGAATCGACGAGAATTTATAACGAAAATAAAAGTGAGCACGGAAAATTTCGTATATTTGTAAGCAACTTAACAATACTATCGATGTTATGGCAAAGATCAAAGGAACTATCGTCGTTGACAGAGAGCGTTGTAAGGGGTGCGGAGTTTGCGCCTCGGTGTGCCCGTGCAATGTTCTTGCCCTGTCGGCGGAGGTGAACAGTAAAGGCTACCAGGTGGCCTGGATGGCGAATCCCGATGCGTGCACGGGCTGCGCTTCGTGTGCGGTGATTTGCCCTGACAGCGTCATCACGGTTTATCGTCAAAAATTCGAATAAGCGATGGCAGAGAAGGAAGTAAAACTGATGAAAGGCAACGAAGTGATCGCCTATGCGGCGATTCGCTACGGTTGCGACGGATATTTCGGCTATCCGATCACCCCGCAGTCCGAGGTGATGGAGACACTTATGGAGCTCAAACCGTGGGAGACAACCGGTATGGTGGTGCTCCAGGCCGAATCGGAAGTCTCGTCAATCAATATGGTATATGGTGGCGCCGCCACGGGCAAACGGGTCATGACTTCGTCGTCGAGCCCCGGTATCAGCCTCATGTCCGAGGGGCTGAGCTACCTGGCCGGTGCGGAGTTGCCCTGCCTGGTGATCAACTGCCAGCGCGGCGGCCCGGGTCTGGGTACGATCCAGCCTTCGCAGGGCGACTATTTCCAGGCTGTCAAGGGTGGCGGCCACGGTGACTACCACCTGATCGTCTTCGCCCCGAACTCCGTGCAGGAGATGCACGACCACGTGGCCGAAGCCTTCGATCTGGCCTTCAAGTACCGCAACCCGGCCATGATCCTGGCCGACGGCGCCATCGGTCAGATGATGGAGAAGGTGGTGCTGGCTCCGCAGCGTCCGCGTCGTACGGACGAGGAGATCAAGGCCGAGTGCCGCTCGTGGGCAACCTACGGCAAACCGGCCGACCGTCCGCGCAACATCGCCACGTCGCTCGAACTGCAGTCGGAGAAGATGGAGATCATCAACAAGCGGCTGCAGGAGAAGTACAAGGCGCTGGAGGAGAACGAGGTGCGCTACGAAGCCATCGAGTGCGACGATGCGGAATACGTCATCGTGGCCTTCGGATCGTCGGCCCGCATCTGCTCGGCGACGGTCGAGATGGCCCGTGCCGAGGGGCTGAAGGTGGGTCTGCTGCGCCCGATCACGCTCTACCCCTTCCCGACCAAACAGCTCGCCGAACTGGCCGCACGCGGCGTGAAGGGCTTCCTGTCGGCCGAACTCAATGCCGGACAGATGGTCGAGGACGTGCGTCTGGCGGTCAACGGCAAGGCTCCCGTGGAGCACTACGGACGTCAGGGCGGCATGATGTTCACTCCCGATGAGGTGCTTCAGGCCCTGAAGGAAAAACTGATTAAAAAGTAGAAACGATGGCAGAGGTTGAAATCAAACAGGAGAATCTGGTTTACGCAAAACCGAAACTCATCACCGATAATGTCATGCACTATTGCCCGGGCTGCAGCCACGGCACGGTGCACAAACTCGTCGCCGAGGTGATCGACGAAATGGGCCTCGCAGACCGTACGGTGGGCATTTCGCCCGTAGGCTGCTCGGTCTTCGCCTACAATTACATTGATATCGACTGGATCGAGGCCGCCCACGGACGTGCACTGGCCATCGCTTCGGCCGTGAAGCGCCTGTGGCCGAACAACATGGTCTTCACCTATCAGGGCGACGGCGACTTGTCGGCCATCGGTACGGCGGAGTCGATCCATGCGGCGGCGCGCGGCGAGAATGTCGTGGCCATCTACATCAACAATGCCATCTACGGCATGACGGGCGGCCAGATGGCGCCGACGACGCTGCTGGGCATGAAGACCTCGACGACCCCCTATGGACGTGATCCCCGTCTGAACGGGTATCCGTACAAGATTGCCGAGATGATGGCCCACCTGGACGGTGCGACCTACATCACGCGTCAGAGCGTCCACACGGCGGCCAACGTGCGCAAGTGCAAGCGTGCGATCCGCAAGGCGTTCGAGAATGCGATGGCCGGGAACGGCTTCTCGCTGGTGGAGGTCGTGGCGACCTGCAACAGCGGCTGGAAACTCTCGCCCGTGGCCTCGAACCGCTGGCTGGAGGAGAACATGCTGCCCTACTACCCGCTGGGCGATATCAAGGATGTAAAAAAGGAGGAGTAGACAATGAAAGAGACATTGATCATAGCAGGATTCGGAGGACAGGGAGTCCTCTCGATGGGCAAGATTCTGGCCTATTCGGGCGTGATGCAGGACTATGAGGTTACGTGGATGCCCTCCTACGGTCCGGAGATGCGCGGCGGAACGGCCAACGTGACGGTGATTCTTTCCGACCGGAAGATCTCCTCGCCGATTGCGCACGAGTACGATACGGCGATCATTCTGAACCAGCAGTCGATGGAGAAGTTCGAACCGCTGGTCAAGCCGGGCGGTGTGCTGATCTACGATACGAACGGGATTTCGCGCCATCCGGTCCGCACGGACATTTCGGTCTATTCGATCGATGCCACGGCCGAGTGTGCGAAGATGGGTCAGGCAAAGTTGTTCAATACGATGATTCTGGGCGGCTATCTGAAGGTTCGTCCGATCGTCGAGATGGAGAACGTGATGATCGGTCTGAAGAAGTCGCTACCGGAGCGGGCATGGAAGATGCTTCCGCAGAACGAGGAGGCAATCCGCCACGGCGGCGAGATCATTCACAAGATCCGGTAAGCGACACCTCTCCCAGCCGAAACCGGGAGCCGGAAGTTCGGTATAACGACAAGGACTCTTACAACGAGCGAGGAGGCTTCTCCCATCCGGGAGCGGTCTCCTTTTTTGTAACCTGAGGCGTGGCAGCCCCGATTTTTTGTTGCCAATCCGTTAAAAATGTCGGGACGGCTACGTGTCCGACGGCCGTATGGTGTACTTATTATGAAACCGATAGACAGGATCCCGGAAAAAACGAACCCATGAACAAATCGCTGATGGATGCTCTTCGTCGTTATATGCGTAACGAGTGCTCGACGCGGGAGGCCGACGAAGTGGAAAAATGGATGTTGCTGAATCTGACCTCGTCGGAGGCCGATGCAATCTTCGAACAGCTCTTTGCCGAGCTTCCGGTCGAAGAGGACGATCTGCGCAAGGAGCGTACCCGCGAGCGACTCAACCGTTTCATCGATGCTTCGCTCGACTCGCAGCGGCTGGCCCGGCGTCGGATGTGGCAACGCGGCTTCCGTGTATTGCGTTATGCCGCAGTCGTGGCGCTGGGGGTGCTCTGCCTGCATTTGTATCACCGGCTTGGCGAGACTTCGACCTGGCATGAGGTGTATGCCTCCTACGGTGAGACCGAACGGGTTGTGCTTCCCGACAGTTCAATTATCTGGCTCCATGCCGACAGCCGGCTCCTCTACCCCGAGCGGTTCGGCACCCGGACGCGGCAGATCTATGTTTCGGGAGAGATCTATGCCGACATCGCCCGCGATCCTCGCCATCCGTTCGTCGTTGCGAGCAACGGTTCGACGGTTCGGGTGCTGGGAACGGAGTTCAATCTGCGTTCCTACGGCGACAACGATCAGATTGAGGTGACGCTGGTGGAGGGATCCGTAGCCCTGCATGTCCCGACCGTCAAGGGGACGAAGTCGTGCCGGTTGACGCCGGGCGACGTGGTGCGCGTCGATCGCGGTACGGGCACATTGGAACAGTATCGGATCGATCCGTCGGACTATGTTTCGTGGAAGGACCAGCGCGCGCTCTACTTCATCAACCGGCCGTTGGGCGAGATTGTCGAGGAGTTGCAGCGGAGTTTCGACGTGACGATCTCGGTCCGGGACCGGTCGCTGCTTGAGACAAACTACCTGGCGACGTTCGTCAACGGGGAGACGCTCGACGAGATTCTCGCGGCGCTGAACGGCGACGGCAGCATGGAGATTACCCGCGAAGGGGATCAGTATGTCATCCGGGCCGCGGCGCACGAATGACCGGTAAACGAAGAACCAACCAAAATTCAATATCATGCGAAAACTACTACCCGATTCAACTCCTCTGTCTCGGAGGATGAAGACCGTTGTCGCATTGTTGTTGCTGTTGTGTTTGTGGACGCCCCTTTCGGCCGGGAATATCAGCGTGACGCTGAGGCAGGTCACCGTGGGCAAGGCCATCGAATACCTGCAACGCAATTACGACTATTCGTTCATTCTGAAGACCGGCGAGGTCGACATTGAACGTATTGTTACCGTTGTGGCGAAGGATGCGGAGCTCGAGAGCGTGCTGGACCAGATTTTCCAGGGACAGTCGGTCGAGTATCGCATCAACGGCTCGACGGTTTCGGTGATCGCCCGAACGCGGAGTCGGACGGCGCCGGAGGCGGAACCGGCCCGCGAAGTGAGTCCGGTGACGCTTCAGGGATATGTGAGCGACGAGAACGGCCAACCGCTGGTCGGGGCCACGGTCATCGAACGCGGTACGACGAACGGCACGACGACCGATGCGGAGGGGCGGTTCCGTCTGCGCACGGCGGCCGCGTCGCCCGAGCTGGTCATATCGTTCGTGGGCTACGAGGATCTGACTCTCAAGGTCGCCCCGGGGCAGAGTACGGTCGAGGCGACGCTGCAGGCCGCGGCCCTGGCCATGAACGAAGTGGTGGTCGTGGGTTATGGCTCGATGGCACGGCGCGACATCACCTCGGCCATCGGATCGTTCAAGCCCAAGCAGAGCGATCAGCGTCCGGTTCTGAGTGTCGATCAGCTGTTGCAGGGCCATGTGGCGGGAGTCAACATCTCGTCGGCCTCGGGCGTTCCCGGGGCGGTCAGCCGCGTGAGTATCCGCGGCATCGGTTCGCTCAATGCGGGCAACGAGCCGCTGTATGTGGTCGACGGGATTCCGCTCAACAGCACGTCGGGAGATACGGGCGTCTGGGTCGGAGACTCGATGAGCGGCCTGGTGAGCATCAATCCGTCGGATGTGGAGTCGATCGAGGTGCTGAAGGATGCGGCGTCGGCAGCCATCTATGGATCACGCGCCACGAACGGCGTGATCATCATCACGACAAAAAAAGGACAGAAAGGAGCGGCTCAGGTGAGTCTCGACGGTTCGGTGAGTTTTTCGAATCTCACACGTACCGATCGGTTGCGCGTTGCCGACAGCGATCTCTTCTTTGAGGTGCTCAACGAGGCTGTCGACAACTACAATATCCAGACGGGAAGCACCGTCGACCGCTATACGAATCCCATGCCGGGCAAAGCGTATCATAACTGGCTGGACGATATTCTGCGTACGGCAGTTTCCTACAACGGCAGTGCCTCGATTTCGGGCGGATCGGACCGCATGACCTATTACGTGTCGGGCAATGTGAAACATAGCGAGGGTGTCATTCTGAAAAACGATGTCGACCAGTATCATCTGAAGACCAATCTTTCGGGGCAGATCAAACCCTGGTTATCGTTCGGGTTCAACACCCAGTTGAATTATACGCAGAACAGCCGCATCCCGACCGGATATGTCGGAGTCAATCCGATCAAGGCGAGCGTCGAGCAGTATCCGTGGCACGAGCCCTACCTGCCCAACGGCGAATGGGCCACGTCGAGCAATATCCTGGTCAACCGCAATCCGTTGCAGAACATTCTCGAAGAGGACGTCTATGTCAATACGGGACGGGCGATCAGTTCGCTGTTCCTGCAGTTCGATATTATCAAAGGATTGAATTTCAAAACGATGCTTGGAGAGGACTACCAGTCTCTCGAGGAACATATCTACTATACGTCCCAACACGATTATGCGTTGGCTTCGGAGACCAATCCATCGGGTGGACAGTTGATCGACAGTCGGCGAACGCGCCTGAGCCTGTTGTGGGAGAATACACTCTCCTACAAGCACGGTTTCGGCAGCGGAATCAATCTCGATGCCGTGTTGGGTCACTCGGTGCAGATCGACACCTCTTCGTCGGCTTCACAGACGGGATTGGGTTTCCCCTCGGCGTCGTTCGATGTCAACTCGGTGGCCTCCTCCTACATGGATGTCACGTCGGGCAAGTCGACTTATGCGCTGCAGTCGTTTTTCGGGCGTGTGAACCTGAATTACCGGGACCGGTATGTGATGACGGTCACGTTGCGGGCTGACGGATCGTCGAAATTCGCCCCCGGGAATCGTTATGGTTACTTCCCCTCGGCCAGTGTCGGTTGGAATCTGAACGAGGAGCCGTGGTGGAATGCGCCGAAGACCTCGCTTAAGGTGCGTGCGAGTTGGGGAGCAACGGGCAATCAGGGCGGAATCGGTACCTATGCTTACCAGGCTCTGGCCACGGGCGGTCTCAACTACAACGGGCAGAACGGTCTGGGTCTGACGACGGCCGGGAATCGGGATCTGCAGTGGGAGAAGGCCGTGCAGTATGACCTGGGCCTGGACATGGCCTTCTTCAAGGGGGCGCTGACAGTGACAGCCGACGTGTTCCTCAAGGATACGAAGAATCTGCTCTACAACAAGCCCCAGATGGCGACGACGGGTTATACCTCCTACATGTGCAACATCGGGTCGATGCGCAACAAGGGTTTGGAGCTGACGGTGGGCGGCAATGCCGGACACGGGGCATTCCAGTGGCACGGCGATTTCAACATCTCGTTCATCCGCAACAAACTGACGCAATTGCTCGATGACAATGAGATCATCACTACCAGCAACATGCATGCCCTGAAGGTCGGCGAGGAGGTCGGTGCCTTCTACATGATCAAACAGGAGGGTATCTACCAATATGACGAGGATGTTCCGCGTACTCTTTACGAGAGCGAAGGGGTGCGTGCGGGCGACTGCATTTACGACGACGTGGACAACAACGGCGTGATCGATTCGAACGACCGGCAGTTCGTCGGGTCGCCGAATCCGAAGTTCTCCGGCGGATTCAACAATACGTTCCGTTACAGGAACCTGGAGCTGGGGCTTTTTTTCACCTATTCGTATGGGAATATGATGTATGAGATGTGCAACGGAGGACTTCGGAGGGGAAACGGAACCTATCCGATGCTGGAGTCCGGGGCACGATCGCGGTGGACCGGACCCGGAACGAGCAACACCACGCCGCGCGCCATCTATGGGTACAGTTGGAACAGTACGAAGTTCGTGACCACACGTTTTCTCTACGATGCCTCCTACCTGCGTTGCCGTTCGCTGACGCTGGGTTATACCTTTCCCCGGAAGCTGTTGCAGAAGACGGGCATCTCGCATTTGCGGCTTTACTGCCAGGTGGACAATCTGTTCGTGCTGACGAAGTGGCCCTACCTCGATCCCGAGGTTACGGTCAGCACGTCGGCCACGACGATGGGCTACGACTGGTTCAATCCCTCGCAGCCGCGTACCTTCACGTTGGGTCTCAATCTTAAATTCTGACGGATCATGAAACGAATAATCATTACTCTTTTGGCCATCATGGGATTGTTTGCGATACCGTCGTGCGATGTACTCGACCAGTATCCTCACAATGCCACCTCTCAGGACAATCTTTCCGAGGAGGATATCGACCTGTTGTTCGTCGGACTCTATTGCTACAGCCAATACAAACCGACTTTCACCGGATATTTTCTGAATGATTTTGCGGGCGGAGATTTCCGGCGCGGCGGCGGTTCGGGATATGAGGATCCCGCGCTGGTGATTGTCGATCAGATCCTGCCAACCACCGGATGGGTCAATACCCCGTGGTCGGGATACTACGCGTGGCTTTACCAGGTGAACAGCTTCCTGGTATCGGCCTCGGCGCTTCCCGAGACGGAGCATCGCAACGAGATGCTGGGTGTGGCTCGTTTTTTCCGGGCACTCATTTACTATGATTTGGTAACGCGGTGGCGGGAGGTTCCGCTGTTGCGCGAGCCGACGAACGATCCCGTCGCCTCGTCGAGCGAAGAGGCGTGCTGGGCGCTGGTGGAGGAGGATCTGACCTATGCCATTGACCATGCCCCGCGCTTCTCGGACAAGAACTACGTCTCGTCGCAGGCCGCCAAGGCGCTGCTGGCCCGGGTGCTGCTGGCCCAGGGCCGCAAGTCGGAGGCGGCGGTTTATGCCGAGCAAGTGATCTCCGATTCGAACTTCGGGCTTTCGGATTTCGACAAGATCTTCCGCGATCAGCCCAACAACGAGGAGATCTTCACCTTCTCGAATCTGGTGGATGATTCGGGAATCAATTTCAGCTCGAACTTCCACATCCCGGCGACGACCTACCTGCCGACGACCGAGGTCTACAATCTCTTCTCGAATAACGACAAGCGCACGGCGGTGACCTTTGCCAACCAGGAGTCGAACATCGTGCTGAACAAGTACGACAGCTCTTCGTCGATGACCGATCCGATTCCGATCATCCGGCTGGCCGAGATGTACCTGATCAGTGCCGAGGGACAGGGGCTGTCGAACGGCCTGCCGCGGCTCAACGAACTGCGCCAGCAGCGGGGGCTCGATGCGGTCTACCCCGCCACCGAGGAGGAGTTCATCGATGCGGTTCTTGCCGAGCGGCGGCTGGAGTTCCTGGGCGAAGGGTTCCGGTGGTTCGACCTGGTGCGTCTGGGCAAGCTGTGCGAGACGGTGGGCCTGGACGAAAAGTACACCTGCATGCCGATACCCGATCGAGAGCTCGATCTCAATCCGCTTCTGAAGCAGAATGAACTGTGGTCAAACAGCAAAACCGGAGAATAACGATTATGAAAAAGAGTTTGTCATATAGAATTTTCATGCTGATCTGTACGGTGGCGATGGGGCTTCTCGTATCGTGTTCGGATTCCGAGCCCGAAGACCACCGCTATCGCCCCACTACCCCAATTGGTCGGACGTTAGAGTCCGAATGCGATGCCGTGGCGCGGATGTTTGCCGATACGACCTTCGTGGTGGCGGTAGGTGTCGACGAGACCGATCTTCATCTTCAACTCATGAGCGGATATGTGGTTCGAATGTTCCTGCTTCGGGTCGATACTACGGTGCCGGGGCTTGAACTGCGGGTGGCGCTTCCGGACAACAACAACGACCTGTCACAGATCCATACGCAGACGCTGACCGATATGGCTGCGGTACACGATGCCCCCGGAAAGCGGGTTGTGGCGATGACCAATGGCGATTTCTGGGATACGGCAAACGTTCTGCCCCGGGGACCGATCCACCGCGACGGATATGTGCTCAACGACCGGTTCAACTATTCGGAGAGTGTGCCGCAACAGGCGTTGAGTTTCGTCGGAATCCGGGATGACGGGTCGATGATCATTGCCGAGGCGTCGCGCTACGCGGCCTTGCAGTCGCAGTTGAAGGAGGTGACCGGGGCGGGCGTCATTCTGCTCAGCGAGGGGCTCTTCCCCGGGACTACCTTTACGGCCCGGGACCCGCGCACGGCCATCGGCTATACCGACGACGGCATCGTCTACATGCTGACCGTGGACGGGCGGCGCAACTTCTATTCCGACGGCATCACCTATGAGGAGATGGCCTCGGTTTTCAAGGCGTTGGATTGCACGGGAGCCGTGAATCTCGATGGCGGAGGCTCGGCGCAGATGTTGATCCGCCACCCCATCGCTCAGATTTTCCAGATCCGCAACCGGCCTTCGGACAACGCCGAGCGACCGGTTTACAACGGGTGGATGGTCTGTGTCGAAGAACCTTAGAATCTAAAACGTGAAGTCATGAAAAGAATTTGCAGATTGTTGACATATGCCCTTGTTGCATGTACGGTTGCGGTTTCATGTGACAAGGAGGAGACGGAGGTGGATCGGCCGGTAGCGACGCCGCGTCTGGTCTCGATCATTCCGGCCTCGGGTACGGAGGGGAGTATCGCCATCATTTCGGGGGTGAACCTCTCCAGCGAAACCGAACAGCCTGAGGTGACAATCGGCGGTGAGGCGGCCGAGATCCTTCATGCCGGGGCGGAGCGCCTGACGGTCGTTCTGCCCACGAATCCGCTCGGTGAGGCGGCGGTTGCGGTGCGTGTGGGCGGTCGGACGGCCGACGGACTCGCCTTCACCTATGTCGAGCAGCCCGATCCGTCGCCGTTGCTGCTCAACGTAATTCCCTCGTCGGGCTATGCCGGCGACCGGCTGGTGATCTACGGCCGGGGATTCGGCAAGACGCCCTCGGAGAATGCGGTGACCATCGGCGGCGAGGCCGCCGAGGTGACCTTTGCCACGAGCAGTATCCTGCACGTCACGGCTCCGGAACATGCCGAGGGTTCGGCGGCGATCGTACTCACCACGGGGGGCGAGTCCGTATCGGGCTTCAGCTTCGAGTATCTCCACGTACCGGTGCTCTCGATCGCGCGGATCGCTCCGGCGAGCGGTCGTGCCGGCGAAACGGTCGTCCTCACGGGCGAGTGCTTCTCGACGACGCCTGCGGACAACCACCTGACGATAAACGGCGTTGCGGTGGAGATCCTGGAGGCGACCTCCACGCAGCTCACCGTCCGTATGCCCGAGAATCCCGACGGCAGCTATCCCTTTCTGCTGCATGTGGGTGATGCGCAGGTCGAGGGCCCGGTGTTCACCTATGTGCCGCGCAAATATTATGTCGCGTCGGTGGCCGGCAACGGTACCATGGGAACGACCGACGGCATCGGTGCGGCGGCGAGCTTCAATACGCCCCAGGATATCCACTACGACCGTGAGGGCATGTTCTGGATCGTCGATCGCGGCAGCCATTCGATCCGCAAGATGGATCCGGAGTCCTGCGAGGTGACGACACTGGTTGCGGGCAGCGAACCGCTGCTTAGCGGCAAATTCCCGTGGCAGGGCGATTTCAATTCGGAAGGTGATTTCTACGTGGTGTGCAAGGGCGGCAACAACATCATCCGCATCACACCCGCGGGCAAATGCTCCGAGTATGCTGTGGAGAATTCGAATTTCAGCAATCCGATGGCCTTGGTTTTCGATCCCGAGGATCGGATTTACCTGGCGGATCGCACCAACAACCGGATTGTTCAGATCGTTTCGGGGCGGATCACCGGGGAGTATGAGGTCCACATGCCGCAGACGATCGCCATCGATCGCAACGGGAACCTGCTGGTCGGCATGTACAGCGGCAACCAGCTGCAGATGATCGATCCGCAGAGCGGTACGGTGACGCCGATTGCCGGCAGCGGCACGAAGCCGACGGCCGTCAACTATACCGACGGCGAGGCGGGCAAGCCGCTGACGGCGACGATCGGCACGGTCGACGGCATCTACTGCGCCTCGGACGGTACGGTCTACTTCACCGACGAGGTTACGGCAACGGTCCGCAAACTGGTACCGGGCACGGACGGCAGTTATGCAACGGGTACGGTGACGACGCTGGCCGGACAGCCGCTGCTGAAGGGTTGGGTCGACGGCGAGGCCCTGACCACGGCGAAGTTCAACTATCCGTATGGCATTCTGCTGGCCGCCGACGGCGAGACGCTTTATGTCACCGATGGCTCCGGATCACGCCGGATCCGCAAACTCTACCTAAACTGATACCGAATATGAAGAAGAAAGGAATCATCGCATCCGTGTTGATGCTGGCCCTGCTGGCCGGTGCGGGATGCAGCGACGACGAATACCGGGCTCGGGTCACCGAACTGAAGTTGGTGCGGCTGGTACCGACGAGCGGTTATGCGGGCGATATCGTGCGCATTCTGGGCCGGAACTTCAGCGAGGAGTATGGCGGGAACACCGTCACGATCAACGGCGTTGAGGCCCGGGTTATCGAGATTGCGCGCGACGAGCTCTCGATCATCGTGCCCGAGAACGCTCCGGGAAGCTATCCGGTGCGCGTCGAGACTCCGACGGCCACGGTCGAGGGGCTCTCGTTCAAGTACAACGTCCGGCCCGAGAAGGAGTATGCGGTCACGACGGTAGCCGGCAACGGTGCGTTGGGGCTGGTCGACGGCATCGGGACGGCCGCCAGTTTTGCGGCGCCCGAGGGGCTGAACTACCACCGCGACGGAAGCATCTGGATCGTGCAGCGCGGCGGTGTGGGAATGTTTGCCATCCGGCGCATGGACCAGTCCTACCACGTCACGACGCTCTGTACGAGTTCGCTGCTCAACTATCCGTGGGGCGGAGACTTCGCGCCGTCGGGCGATTATTATGTGGCCAACAAGGGGAACAACAAGGTGTTGCGGGTGACCTCCGACGGCTCCTGCAGCGAATACCCGATTACGGGGGCGACGCTCAACAATCCGATGTGCGTGGCCTTCGGCGCCGCGGGAGAGATGTACGTCGCCAGCCGCGACGCCAACGAGATTCTGAAGATCGATCTGGCCACGGGGGTTGTCCAGGCGCGTTACGAGGTGAAGATGCCCGAGTCGATGGATGTCGATGCCGAAGGCCGCGTCATCGTCGGAAGCAACAATGCCTATTACCTCTATCAGATCGACACCGACGGTTCGGTCAGCACGATAGCGGGCAACGGGACGGCTCCGTCGGGCTCCAGCTACTCCGACGGCGAGGGGGATCTTTCCTCGGCGACCATCGGCATGGTCGGAGGCGTCTTCTGCGCCTCGGACGGCTGCATCTACTTCACCGACCGCACGGCCTTCACCGTGCGCAAGCTTACGCCGGCAGCCGATGGCAGCTATGCCGCCGGAACGCTCGAGACGTTGGCGGGCGTGGCCGGAAGCAAGGGCGTCACCGACGGGACGAACACCACGGCCACCTTCTCCTACCCGGCCGGTATCGTCGTCTCCGACGACTGCTCGGACATCTATGTTGCCGACGGTTCGGGCTCGCAGCGCATTCGCCGGCTGCGCCTTCGTTGAGTGTTATTTGGGGGGGGACGGGGTGCGCATGAGGCGTGCCCTGCCCTCCCGTTCATCAGAGCTGGAATCATGAAAAAACTGCTTATTCCCTTGTTGGCGGTCCTGGCTGCCGCCGATGTCCGGGGCGGAGTTCCGACTCCGGAGCGGATTGCCGCCGATCCGTCGTGCGTGCGGTTCGACCTGTCGCTCTACCCCGAGTCGGAGATCGGTCCCGAGACGCCTCCGCCGGCGGGTTATGCGTTGTGCTACATCGCCCACTACGGACGTCACGGCTCGCGCCTGTGCAGCGTGGAGAGTGACTACACTACCCCGCTTGCCACGCTTGAGGCGGCCGAACGGCGCGGCAGCCTTACCCGCAGCGGTACGGAACTGCTGGCCTCGCTGCGGATCATCTCTGCCGAGGCCCGTCTGCGCAGCGGCGAACTGACTCCCGCCGGCGCCGAACAGCATCGGGCCCAGGCGCGGCGCCTGTCGGATCGCTGCCGGGATCTTTTCCGCGACGGCACCCGCATCGAGAGCCTCAGTTCCACCTCCCGGCGGTGCATTCTCTCGATGACGGCCTTTTGCGAGGAGCTTAAGGCGCGGTATCCCGGACTTGTGATCACGCACGAGGCCTCGGAACGGAGCTATCCGCTGGTCTACGCCTTCGGGAAGGATCCCGATGATCCGGCCCGATACGCAGCCTTCGACAGTGTGCGTCATACGGTGCTGTACCGTTCGCTCATGCGGGAGCCCGACAGCGCCACGGTGCATGCCGGGGCGATGGTCGGCCGGATCATAATCGACGCCGCGACGCTGTCGGCCTCCCGACAGGTGGCCCTCACGCGCCAGATCTACAAGATCGCCAATTCATTGGCCGGATCGACCTGCGCGGATCTGGATCTCTACCGCTATTTTACCCCCGAGGAGCTCTATGCCCAGTGGCGCTATGCCAATTACAAGCTCTATCTGCTGTGCGGTCCGTCGGCGCAGTTCGGGGCGTGGATTCGCTGCATGGCCTCGCCCGTGCTGCGCTACGTGATATCGTGCTGCGACCGGGCTCTGGAAACGGGTGACCATGCGGCGTCGCTGCGCTTCGGCCACGACAATACGCTCATGGCGCTGGGGGTGCTGCTCGGTGTGGAGGGGCTCGATCTGCGGACATCCGATATCGACACGGTCTCGGCCCGTTGGTCGGCCGGCGACTACACGCCGGCCGCAGGGAATCTGCAGCTGCTCTTCTACCGTCACGCCACGACGCGGCGGGTGCTTGTCAAACTGCTCTGGAACGAAAACGAGGTGCGGATTCCCCTGCCGGCGGTCACGGGACCCTATTATGCGTGGGACGATTTCCGCGCCTACTGTCTCGATAAAATGGAGGAGGCTGATTTATGTTACCGATAGTTCGGACTTTTTTTGCTATCCTTGCACAGACAAACCCACGCGATGTCCTTACCCAACGATAAGCAGTTGCTGCGCCGGCTCAAGCGCGGAGACAAGGAGAGTTTCAACGAACTTTTCGAGATCCGCTATACGCGTTATCTGACCTTTGCCAAGCGGTTGCTCCACGATGCGATGGCCGCCGAGGATGTGGTTCAGAATGTCTTTATGCGTCTGTGGATCGGCCGGGCGCAGATCGACGAGGATCGTTCGGTGGACAACTACCTGCTGGTCAGCGTGCGGCATGAGATCTTCAACTACCTGCGGCTGCGCTACAATGCCCGGCGGCGGGATATCGACCTGCCGGATCTGGAGGATCGCCAGACGGATGTGGAACAGAGCTATACGCTCAAGGAAACGGAGCTTCGCATCCGACAGGTCATCGACCGGATGCCGCCGCAGCGCAAGGCCATTTTCGAGATGAGCCGTTACGGCAACCTCACCAATGCCGAGATTGCCCGCCAACTCAACCTTTCGCAACGCACCGTGGAGAAGCACATCGAGCAGGCGCTCAAACAGTTGCGGACGACCATCAACATCTCGATCGCTGCGTTGGTCATGCAGCTCTTCTGATCGCTGCATCTGGCCTGCAAAGCGCAAAAAGGGCATCCTTGCAGAAGGATGCCCTTTTTGCGGATAACGGTGCAGGATGCCTCCGGTCACTGTTTTTCGAACCGGTACTGCAGCACGTCGCGCCAGCCGAGAAGCAGGTCGTGTACCGTGAGCCGCTTCTTGCCGGCGATCTGCAGCTCCCCGAGGCGGATCCAGCCGTCGACACACGCCACGCGGATGAAGCTCCGCCCGTCGCTTTCGACCGTGCCGCAGGCAATCTCCGCGTGGCCGGACGCTTCGAACTTCGCCGCGAAGATCTTGGCCGTCAGCGCCTCTTCGCCCGAACCCTCGCGGTACATCGCCGTCCAGGCGGCCGGATAGGGCGACAAGCCGCGGATGAAGTCGACGATGCGCTTGCCGGGCTGCGTCCAGTCGATGCGGCAATCCTCCTTGAAGATCTTCGGCGCCGGATGCAACGTCGATTCGTCGATCCCCTCCTGCTCGATTGGTTGGATGTCTCCGGCCGCGATGCGTTCGACGGTCTCCAGCACCAGACCGGTTCCGATCTGCATCAGCCGGTCGTACATCGTGCCGATGGTATCCTCTTCGCCGATCGGCACGCGGATCTGCCCGATGATGGCCCCCTTGTCGATCTCGTGGTTCAAGAGGAAGGTCGTGACGCCGGTTTCGCGCTCGCCGTTGATGATGGCCCAGTTGATCGGGGCTGCACCGCGGTATTGCGGCAGCAGCGAGGCGTGGAGATTGAAGGTTCCCAGCCGGGGCATGGCCCAGACCACCTCGGGCAGCATGCGGAAGGCGATAACGATCCCCAGATCGGGCTTCCAGGCCTGCAGGGCCTCGATGAACTCCGGATCGCGCAGCTTGACGGGCTGCAGTACGGGAAGTCCCAACTCACGGGCGGCGATCTTTACGTCGCTTTCGTGCAGCCGCTGACCGCGGCCGGCGGGTTTGTCGGGCGTCGTGACGACCCCCACGACGTGGTAGCCACCGGCGACCAGTGCCCGCAGCGAGGGTACGGCAAACTCGGGCGTACCCATGAAGACGATGCGCAACTCCTTGCCGCTCATATACTACTCCTTTTTCAGCCCCAGCGTATGGTGCATGCGCTCCTGCTTGGTTTCGAGATAGTGTTCGTTGTAGGGGTTCGGGGCGATGACGATCGGGACGATCTCGTCGATACAGAGTCCGTAGCCCTCCAGCCCGGCGCGTTTGAGCGGGTTGTTGGTCATCAGCCGCATGTGGCGGATGCCCAGTTCGCGGATGATGCTGGCTCCGACGCCGTAGTCGCGCTCATCGGCCTTGAAGCCGAGCTTGAGGTTGGCGTCGACCGTATCGAATCCCTCGTCCTGGAGTTTGTAGGCGTGGATCTTGTTGCAGAGTCCGATGCCGCGTCCCTCCTGGTTGAGGTAGATGACGGCACCCTTGCCCTCCTTTTCGATCATCTGCATGGCGCGGTGCAACTGCTCGCCGCAGTCGCAACGGTACGATCCGAAGATGTCGCCCGTGGCGCACGACGAGTGGACGCGCACCAGCACGGGTTCGTCCTCCGTCCATTCACCCTTGGTCAGGGCGACGTGCTCCAGTCCGTTTGACTTCTGGCGGAAGGGCGTGATTTTGAAATCGCCCCATTCGGTAGGCAGCGGTACGGTAACCCCCTTTTCGATGATCGACTCCTGCTTCAACCGGTAGGCGATCAGCGAGGCGATCGAGATGATCTTCAGTCCGAACTTTCGGGCCTTCTCCTGCAACTGGGGCATGCGGGCCATCGTGCCGTCCTCGTTCATGATCTCGATCAGCGCACCGGCGGGCTGCAGCCCGGCCAGACGGGCCAGGTCGACCGCCGCCTCGGTGTGGCCCGGACGACGCAGGACGCCCTTTTCACGGGCGCGCAGCGGGTTGATGTGTCCGGGGCGTCCCAGGTCGGTGGGTTTGGTCGAGGGATCGGCCAGCGCACGGATCGTGGCGGCGCGGTCGTGGATCGAAACCCCCGTGGTGCAGTCGTGGCCCAGCAGGTCGACCGTCACGGTGAAGGGCGTTCCCAGCAGCGAGGTGTTGTTCTCCTCCATCATGTTGAGGCCCAGCTCCTCGCAGCGCTTCTCGGAGAGCGGGGCGCAGAGGACGCCGCGACCCTCCTTGAGCATGAAGTTGACGATTTCGGGGGTGATTTTCTCCGCGGCGATGATGAAGTCACCCTCGTTTTCGCGGTCCTCGTCATCGACAACGATGACGATTTTACCGTTGCGGAAGTCCTCGATGACCTCCTCCACACTGTTCAGTATCGTCTCTTTAGCCATTGCGTTTATTGCGTTTTTTGATTTTTATCCGATTTTTCCATTTTCCGAATCTCGGTCCCAGCCAACCCTCCACGCGATCCTTCATGGCCTTGACCTTGCCGGCATACCAGTCGGTGTCGAGCAGTGCGGAGTCATTCGTGGCCTTGTAGGTGAGGTAGACGGCGATGGGTGTGAGGATGAACGTGGAGATCCACATGCCGTAGATGGCATCCCACGTACCCTCCTTGGCCATCTTCTCGCCCGTGAGGCTGATGACGTAGTAGATCACGAAGAAGATCACCGACACGACCACCGGAAGTCCCAGACCGCCGCGTCGGATGATGGCTCCGAGCGGTGCGCCGATCAGGAAGAAGATCAGGATCGACACCGGGAGCGAGATTTTGCGGTGCCACTCGATTTTCGAGCGGTACAACTGGTTGAGGGCCTCCTTGGCCGTCGATTCGTCGAAGGCGAACATGTTGCGGGAGTTCTTGGCCAGCGTGCGGGCCTGGTCCCAGACCTTCTCCTTTTCGCGGGTCGGGAGCCCGGGCAGAGAATCCGTGGCCAGCAGGTCGCGGAAATGGCTCTTGTCGATCTTCAGGCTGTCGGCTACGGGCAGCACCGTATTGTCGCGCACGAAGATCTGCTCCTTGAGCAGCGGTTCGTAGGAGGTTGTCGTGGCGTCGTTGACGCGGATTTCGAGCGAATCGATGTCGTGCTGCAGTTCGTGGATGTTCTTGGTCTGGGCGTTGGAGAACATGTCGGCGTCGGAGCGTCCCATGGCGAAGCCGTCCATCGGGATGACCTGCTTCTGCAGGTCGAACGTATGGTGGCGCAGGACGCTCTTGGTGAACCACTGGCTGTTGCGGGTCTGCTCGTAGGTCTGGCCGTGGAAGAGCGTCACGAGCAGGTACTTCTTGTCGTCCGACAGGCGGATGTAGCCCGAATCGGCGACGATGGTGTTCATGTTTCCGTTCGAGGCGCGGTTGTCGTAGATCAGCACGTCGGTCAGCAGATGGGTCTCGGGGTCCTGGTGTCCGACGCGGATCGACATGTTGTCGATGCCGTTGAAGAAGAGTCCGTCCTGGAATTCGAGGCTCTGCTTCTGCTGGCGGATGTCGTAGATGATGCTGAACATCTTCTTGTTGGAGTACGGCACCAGGTTGTTCGAGATGAAGAAGCTGCCCACGGCGACGATTCCCACGACGATGATCAGCGGCTGGGTGATCCGGACGAGCGACATGCCGGCCGACTTCATGGCCAGCAGTTCGTAGTTTTCGCCCAGGTTTCCCATGGTCATGATGGCGGCCAGCAGCATCGAGAGGGGCAGCCCCATGGGGATCATGTTGGCCATGGCGTAGGACATCAGTTCGATGATGATTCCGGCGCTGAGGCCCTTTCCGACCAACTCGTCGATGTATCGCCACACGAAGTTCATCATCAGCACGAACATGACGATGAAGAACGTGAGGACCATGGGGCCCAGATAGGCTTTCAGGACGAGTTTATGAATGGTCTTCATGCGCGTGAAGCGGTTTTTTCTGCGACAAAGATACGAGTTTTACCGAAACGAGTGCCACGGTGAGCACAAATATTATGGCGGCGCCGGGCGGGACCTCGAGGTGGTAGCTGAGAATCAGGCCGGCGACGTTCCCGGCGACGGCGACGATCGGGGCCGTGAGGGCGATCGTCCGGTACGAGCGGGCCAGGGTGTTGACGATCACCACGGGCATCGTGAGCAGCGAGATGAGCAGGACGATGCCCATGATGCGGATCGAGAGGACGATGGCCGTGGCCACCAGGGCGGCCATGACGTAGGAGATCACACGGGTGGGGATGTTGCGCGAGCGGGCGAAGTCGCGGTCGAAGGCGACGTACATCACGGGGCGCAGCCACAGTAGGGCCCCGATCAGGATCAGGGCCGTGAGCAGGGCCAGGGCCCGGACGTCGGTATCGGTGACGGTGATGATGCTGCCGAAGAGGTAGGCGGCCAGGTCGCCCGACGTGTATCCGGGACGCAGGCTCATGAACAGGGCGCCGACGGCCATGCCGATGGACCAGATGATGCCGATGGCGGAGTCTTCGCGGATGCGGCCGCGCGAGCCGGCCCACTCGATGCCCAGGGCCGAGAGTACGGCGAAGATCCAGGCGCCGACGATGGGGTTCGTGCCGGCCCAGAAGGCGATGCCCAGACCGCCGAACGAGGCATGGGTGATGCCTCCGGCCAGGAAGACCATGCGGCGGCAGACGACGTATGTACCGATCAGTCCGCACGTTATGCCCGAGAGGATGCAGGCCGCGAGTGCGTTTAAGAGGTAGCCGTATTGGAAGACGTCGCTGAAAAACTCCATTTTTGGTTTATATAGCGTGCAAATTTACGCTTTTTTATCGGAAAAGCCTCCTTCTTTCGGAGGGATTTCGTAATTTCGTGCCGTAAAAAAGGAATTCATGCAACCTCGAAGAGTCAATTTTCATACGTTGGGCTGCAAGCTCAACTTTTCGGAGACATCGACCCTGGCGCGGGAGTTCGAGCAGGGGGGCTTCGTGCGTGTGGCGCCGACGGCCGAGGCGGACATCTGCGTGATCAACAGCTGTTCGGTGACCGAGCATGCCGACAAGAAGTGCCGCAATCTGATCCGCAAGCTCCACCGCCGCAACCCCGATGCGATCATCGCCGTAACGGGGTGCTACGCCCAGTTGAAACCGCAGGAAATCGCCGATATAGAAGGTGTTGATATCGTGTTGAGCAACAATGATAAGGGAGATTTATATAAACGGGTGGTTGAACTGTCGGGCAAGGGCCGTGCACAGGTCTACAGCTGCGATACCGATTCGCTGACGTCGTTCTTTGCGGCCTTCTCGAGCGGCGACCGCACGCGGGCCTTCCTCAAGGTGCAGGACGGCTGCGACTACTGCTGCTCCTACTGTACGATCCACTACGCCCGCGGCGCGAGCCGCAACATGCCCATCGCCGATCTGGTCGAGGAGGCGCGGCGGATTGCCGCCGGCGGTCAGCGCGAGATCGTCCTCACGGGGGTCAATACGGGTGATTTCGGCCGCACGACGGGCGAACGCTTCATCGACCTGCTGCGGGCGCTGGTCGAGGTCGAGGGGATCGACCGTTTCCGCATCTCCTCGATCGAGCCCAACCTGCTGACCGATGAGATCATCGACTTCTGCGCTCACAATCCCAAGATGATGCACCACTTCCACATTCCGCTGCAGAGCGGTTCGGACCGCATCCTGGGGCTGATGCGCCGCCGCTACACCTCGGCACGCTTTGCCGACCGCATCGCCTCGGTGCGGCGCGTGATGCCCGACGCCTTCATCGGCATCGACGTCATCGTCGGCTTTCCCGGCGAGACGGAGGCCGATTTCCGCACGACGTACGACTTCCTGGCTGATCTGAAGCCCGCCTTTCTGCACATCTTCCCCTTCTCGGAGCGTCCCGGCACGCCGGCCGTCGATCTGCCCGGCAAGGTGCAGCCGTCGGTGGCCACGCGCCGTGTGGCCGAACTCGAGGAGCTCTGCAACCGGCTCCACGGCGAATTCTGCGCCCGGGCCGTCGGTACCGAGGACGAGGTGCTCTTCGAAAGCACGCGCCGCGGCGGCATGATGTTCGGCTTCACGGGCAACTACCGCCGCGTGAAGGCCCCCTACGACCGTTCGCGCGTCAATACGATCTGCCGCGTGGCCCTCGGCGAGATGGATGCCGCGCACGATCTCGAAGGACGGATTCTCGACCCCGCAGAGGCGTAGATGGCGGGCCCGGGGCAAAAATCTCCCGCGAGATTGGCTTTTGCGCCCGACTTTTCGTATCTTTGCCGGAAAGTAAGATCCTGTTAAAGTTATGACCGGTTTGCGTAAACGGGTGACGGTTGGTTTTCTGAGCATCGTCTGCCTGCTGTTTTTTTCCGGGATGGTCTCGTTGCTCGAACTGGGCCATCTGAGCCGCGATACGGGCGAAATCCTCAAGGCCAATGCCCGCAACATTGAGCTGGCCAAGGAGATGCTCGATGCCGCCCACGAACAGAACATGGCCCTGATCCGCCTGTCGGTCTTCGGCGACCGGTCGCGCGACAGCGTCTGCCGCGCCTGCATGGACCGGCTGGAGAATACGCTGCTCGTGGCCCAGAACGAAGCCCTCGACAAGACGTTCCTCGATTCGCTGGCCTTCGCCACCACCGAGATGCGTATCGTCACGGACAACTACCTGGCCTTCGGCGATTTGCGACAGAGGGACTCCCTGGCGGCCGTACATGGCCCGGCTTCCGCCGCAAACCGCCCCGATTCGCTGGGTATCAAGTGGTACAACGAGGAGTACGAGGCCCTCTACGGCCGGCTGACCGATGCCATCAAGAACTACATGACCTCGACACAGAGCTCGCTGGCGCCGCGTGCCGAGCAGATGAAGAAGAATGCCTACCGGGCCGTGACTCCGGTGCTGATCTCCGTGGCGGTGATGATCGCCATCGTGCTGATGCTCTACTATTTCATGTTGCTCTACTGCGTCACGCCCATCGAACGCATGAACAGGAGTCTGGGCGACTGGCTCTCATTCCGCATCCCGTTCAACGTCAAGGGCGACCTGAAGGACGAGGTCCTCGAACTCAAGGAGCGCATCGAAACGCTCATCAACCAGTCGAAACAACCCAAAGCCTGATCCGCGATGCGTGTCGAAGTGGTACTGCGATATATCGGTGTCGTGATGCTGTTCATCGCGATGTTCATGCTGCTCTCGGCGGGAATCTCCTATGTGAGCGGCGTGGACTCGGCCTTCTATCCCCTGCTGCTCTCCTCGCTGCTGACGGCCCTGCTGGGGGCCTTCCCGCTGATCTTTGTCGGCCCCTGCACGCAGATCACCAACAAGGAGGGTTTCTGCATCGTCGTCGGAGCCTGGCTGGTGGCCTGCGTGGTGTCGATGTTCCCCTACCTGATCTGGGGCGGGGAGTTCACGTTGGTCAACGCCTGGTTCGAGAGTGTTTCGGGGTTGACGACCACCGGCTCGACCGTTCTGAACGACGTCGAGGCACTGCCCCGCGGACTGCAGTTCTGGCGCTTCTCGACCACGTGGATCGGCGGTATGGGCGTGGTGATGTTCGCCCTGGTCGTCCTCCCCTCGATGGGCCGCAGCAAGATGATGCTCTCCAACGTCGAACTCTCGGCCATGGCCCGCGACAACTACCGCTACCGTTCGCAGATCATCCTCCAGATCCTGCTGGTGGTCTACGTCGGGCTGACCGTCCTGTCGACCGTGCTGCTCAAGATGGCCGGGATGAACTGGTTCGACGCCCTGTGCCACGCCATGTCGGCCTGCGCCACGAGCGGCTTCTCGACCAAGAATGCCAGCGTCGCCTACTTCAACAGCCCGGCCATCGATACGATTCTGATCTTTACGATGGCTGCGGCCGGTATCCATTTCGGGCTGATCTACGCCACGGTCACCGGGAAACGCAACAACATCTTCCGCTCGGAGGTCACGCGCTGGTATCTCGGGATGCTGTTCGTCGGGGGGCTGCTCATCGCCATCAGCCTCTATGCCGCGGATGTCTACCCCACGCTCTCGGCCTCGTTCCGCCACGGCATGTTCCAGTTCGTCTCGGTGGTCTCCACCTCGGGGTTTGCCACGGCCGATTCGAACACCTGGACGCCGTTTGCGGTCATCATCCTGATCTTCGGGTCGATCGTCTGCGCCTGTGCGGGCTCCACGGCCGGCGGCATCAAGGTCAACCGCATGGTCCTGGCCGGAAAGATGATGAGCGCGCGCCTGAAACTCCAGCAGCATCCCAACGCCGTGATCCGCATCCGGCTGGACGGCGTCATTCAGGACAACGAGGTGCTGCACTCCGTGATGATCTACATCGTGGCCTATCTGATGTTTTTGCTGTTGGGGACGATTGCGGGGGCCTTGTTCGGCGTCGACCTGACGACCAGTTTCACCGGTTCGGTCGCTTCGATGGGCAACGTGGGACCGGGATTCGGCGAGGTCGGTTCGATGGACAACTGGTCGGCGATGCCGTCGGCATTCAAAATAACGAATACGTTGCTGATGCTGCTGGGGCGTCTGGAGATTTTCGGTCTTATACAGATCTTTTTGATTAAATGGTGGAGATAATTCGAAGCCTATGTTTCGCAGGAATTTCATATATGTGCTGGGTGCGCTCTTTCTGACGGCGGGCGGTCTGTTGGCCCAACAACCCCCGGTGGAGGCCCGCATTGCCGGTCTGGAGAACAACGAGGAGTATATGTCGCTGCTGGGCGAGGATGCCCGGTTGCAGCAGCGCGAGGATTCGATCGTGAATGCCGTGGCGCAACTGAGGCGTCAGCTGCGCGAGGATCCGGCACGCCGCCAGGAGTATTCGCAGCAGATCCTGCAGCTCGAAAGCCGGATCTTCGAGATCCGCAATGCGAAGGGCCGGCTGATCGACCGCATCAATACGATCGAACAGGAGTGGGTGCTGGCCAATCTGAACGGCGGCGTGCCGTCGGCGAACACCGCCGCGGAGAATCCGGCCGTGACGGTGCCCGATTCGCTGAAGGTGCGCAATCTGGTTGACAACCGCTACTTCCGCGAACATCTGGCCGAGGCCGATTACACGGCGCTGCGCCGCTCCCAGCAGCTCGAACCCCGCGCCCGGGAGTATGTCGACCGTTTCATGGCCAACTACGCCACGCTCCGTGATTTGGCCGAAACCTACGCCGCGGTGCAGACCGAACAGGAGGCCATGGAGATCTACGGACGGCTGAAGACCCTGCAGGGGGTGAACCGCGTCTTGTCGGATTCGCTCTCCGAGGTGTGGAACTACATCTTCGACAACAAGAACTACGCCTACGGTTATCTGCTCGATGAACTGGGCCAGGAGGAGATCCTCTCGCGCGAGGAGAAGGCTCTTTCGCGGGCGGCCCGCCGGCTCTCGGAGCTGAGCGATTCGACCGAATCGACGGCCGTGACGGACTATCTGCTGCGCAAACGGGTGTTGACCGACTACGAGACGGCGGTAGCCGGTGTCCTGTCGCTCGATGCGGCCCGGGATTCGCTGCGGGGGGTGGCCTCCGTGCTGGCGCAGGCGGACGAACGGCTGCCGCGCATCGCCGTGGCCGAACGCTACTTCCTGGACTACGACAGCGTGGCCTTCTCGTCGACGCCCAAATACACGTACAAGAACCCGATCCCCGAGTGCAAGGTCTACGCCAACGGCACGATCTACCGCATCCTGCTCGGAACGTTCAATACGAAGCGCGCCGCCGCGACCTTCCGCGGGGCCTATCCGCTGTTCTATCTGATCAACGACGACGGCAAGTGGTGCTACTATACGGGCGGTTTCGCCACGCTGGAGGAGGCGCAGGCGGCCCAGAAGGTGTTGAAGGAGCACGGTTTCGTGCGTCCGGAGATCGTGGTCTGGACCGACGGCGCGGAGCGGAACCTCTCGCGCGACCCCGAGGCGCAGAACCTCGCCTACCGGGTCGAGATCACCGGAACGGAGGCCCTCTCGGATGCCGTCAAGCAGGCCATCGCCGAGACGGCCGCCGGGCACGAACTCTCGCGCGTGGGTCAGCAGCTGTTCGTCGTCGGCGGGTTCAACGACCGCGCCGTGGCCGACCGTCTGGCCGATGCCGTCCGTCAGTTGGACCCCGCACTCGAAATTAAAGTGGTCGAGATGCCCAATCCGTGAGAATTTTTTGCTATCTTTAACTCCATAAAATCCCTCGAAGCGCTTTATGGAACTCTTCTACATCATTCTGCTCGTCTTCTTTGGCCTGCTATTCCTGCTGGCCGAACTGGTGCTGCTGCCCGGAGTCTCGATCGGCGCCATCCTGTCGCTGGTCTGCTACGGAAGCTCGATCTATCTGGCATTCAGGGATTACGGTACGACGGGCGGCGTGGTGGTCATCGCGGTTGTTCTGCTGTTGTCGCTTCTGGTGGTCGTCGTATCGCTGCGCGCCCGGACGTGGCAGCGCTTCTCGCTGCGGCAGGAGATCCGCTCGTCGAGCATGCCCGTGCTGCCGGCCGACGAATTGCAGGTCGGTGACCGCGGGCGCACCCTCTCGCGCCTCTCGCCGATGGGCAAGGTCGAGATCGGCGGCCGCACCTACGAGGCCAAATCCACCGGAGCCTACGTCGATCCGCAGCGCAAGGTCGAGGTCGTGGGCTTCGAGAATTTCAGCGTCATTGTCAAACCCCTCCCATAAAACACGTAACGTATGAATCTTCAGCTTGGACTGATCGCCTTGATCGTCGTCGTGAGCCTCTTTGCCATCTGGCTCATCTTCTATTTTATTCCCGTGGGACTGTGGTTCTCGGCACTGGTGTCGGGTGTGCGGATCAGTCTGCTGCAACTGGTGCTGATGCGCTGGCGCAAGGTGCCCCCTTCGATCATCGTCTCGTCGATGATCGAGAGCACGAAGGCCGGTCTGGCGCTCAACCCCAACGAGCTGGAGGCCCACTATCTGGCCGGCGGTAACGTCACGAACGTCGTCCATGCACTGGTCTCGGCCCAGAAGGCCAACATCCTGCTCGACTTCAAGATGGCCACGGCCATCGATCTGGCGGGACGCGACGTCTTCGAGGCGGTGCAGATGTCGGTCAATCCGAAGGTGATCAATACGCCGCCGGTGGCCGCCGTGGCCAAGGACGGCATTCAGCTCATCGCCAAGGCCCGCGTCACGGTGCGTGCGAACATCAAACAGCTGGTCGGCGGTGCCGGTGAGGAGACCGTGCTGGCGCGTGTGGGCGAAGGCATTGTCTCGTCGATCGGTTCGGCCGCCACGCACAAGATTGTCCTCGAAAATCCCGATTCGATCTCGCGCGTGGTGCTCGAGAAGGGGCTCGATGCCGGTACGGCCTTCGAAATCCTCTCGATCGACATCGCCGACATCGACGTGGGCAAGAACATCGGCGCCCAGTTGCAGATGGACCAGGCCCAGGCCGACAAGAACATCGCCCAGGCCAAGGCCGAGGAGCGGCGTGCCATGGCCGTGGCTCTGGAGCAGGAGAACCGTGCCAAGGCCCAGGAGGCCCGTGCGAAGGTGATTCTGGCCGAAGCCGAGGTGCCGCTGGCCATGGCCGAGGCGTTCCGCAACGGAAACCTCGGAATCATGGACTATTACCGCATGAAGAACATGATGGCCGATACGCAGATGCGTGAGACCATCGCCCGGCCGGAGAAGAAATAGACGGCTTTGTTGACGGAATGGTATCGGGGCGCTGCGGCGCGCCCCTTTTTTGAATTCGGGACCCGAACAGCAAACACAATGATGAAGCGAATTCTTTTTCTGGCGGCAGCCCTTCTGATCGGGGTGGCCGCCGAGGCTGCGCGGATTGATACCGTGGCGGTCTTCAGCACCAAAATGCAACGTGAAATTCCGACCGTGGTGGTCCTTCCCGATGCGGCCGGCGAGGGGCATCGCCTCCCGACGCTCTATCTGCTGCACGGTTACGGCGGATCGCACCTCTCGTGGCTCGGAATCACCGATCTGCCGCGTCTGGCCGACGGTTTCGGTATGATTCTGGTCTGCCCCGACGGCGAAAACAGCTGGTACTGGGACAGTCCGCTTGATCCCCGCTCGCAGTTCGAGACCTTCGTCGCGCAGGAGCTGGTCGACTGGATTGATGCCCGCTATCCGACCTTGCCCGTGCGTGAAAAACGGGCCATCACGGGTTTGAGCATGGGTGGCCACGGCGCATGGTGGATTGCACTGCACCATCGGGACCGGTTCGGTGCGGCGGGTTCCACCTCGGGAGGTGTGGATATCCGTCCCTTCCCCGATTCGTGGGAGATGAAGCGGCAGCTGGGCGAAGAGAAGGAGTTCCCCGAACGCTGGCGCGACCACACGGTGATCGAACAGGTCGACAGCCTGAAAAACGGCGATCTGGCCCTGATCTTCGATTGCGGGTACGAGGATTTCTTCTATGAGGTGAATCTGAATCTGCACAAGAAGCTCCTCGATCTGGGCATCGGTCACGACTTTCAGGTGCGGCCCGGGGCGCACAATGCGGCCTATTGGGCCATTTCGCTCCCCTCGCAGATGCTCTTCTTCTACCGTTATTTCGATCCCCGGGCGCTGAAAAAGTGATCCCCGGAACGGATCCCGGGGAGCACTGAAATCCGGACGGCCCCGCTTTCGGCCGTCAAGGTGCGCTGCATACGGGCTACGGAACGGGAACGGCCTCCCGTTCGGTGAGCGGTTCGGACGTCTCCTCCGGTGCCGCATCGAGGTGATCCTGCCACTTGATGGAGGCGTGGGTGCCGTCGCAGTAGGGCTTGTTGGCCGACTGGCCGCAGCGGCACAGCACCATGCGGTTGCGGATCTCGTAGGTTTGCCCCGTCTGGCGGCGCAGTGGAATGCCGCCCCGCACCCACAGCCCGCCGCTGGAGCCGATGGCCGGATCCTCGATCAGCCCCAGACTCGGTTCGAAACGAAACTCGTAGGGACGTCCCGAATCGCGATCCCAGGCCATCAATCGTCCGCCGGGACACATCGAGGCGGCCCGGATAGCCAGGCGGCGCGAGGTCGGATCGCTGGACCGTTCGGTCAGCGCCCAGGCATCTCCCGAGGCGTGGCAGAAGCGCGCGAAGACACAGTATTGCGCATTGTCGCTCATGGCGAGGGTCTCGCCGCGGATCTCCTCCGAATGGGCCAGCAGCGGTTCGTCGCGGGCCGTGAGTGTCGGGTCCCAGCGGGCTGACGTATGGCTTCCGTCGCAATAGGGCTTGTGCTTCGAGGCTCCGCAGCGGCACAGGACCGTGGGTTCCGAAGCGGTCGGAAAATGACGCCCCGGCAGAAAGTACCAGCTTTCGTATTCGGCATTGAGCATGATGAACTGCGTGGCCAGCGGCGGTCGGCCGTAGACCAGATAGGGGCCCTTCTCGCTCACGGTGATCGAGTAACGGTCGTCGGCCTGACGGCTTCCGGTTTCAATTTTCGGTGTCGACATATACTATATGCTTTTGGAATTCGTTAGTCTTTCGGCGGCAATAATTGTTCCGGATGCAAAAATCGCCGCTGTCGTGTGGGATTTGTCCCGCTTTTTGGTATCTTTGCAACGGTTTTTGGAATTGAAATTCAGTAAATACACGATGAATATGAAAAGATTCGCCGGGTGGTGTTGTGTGCTGGCCGCCGCCCTCTTCATCTCGTGCGGCAAGGACGATGTGACCGGGTCGCTTGCGTTCGACGAACCCGCCATCTTCTTCTCCGAGGGGGATACCGAGCCCGTGACGGTCCACTTTACGGCCTCGAACCTCGATACCTTCTCCATCTCGAGCAAACCGACCGGGTGGGACAATGTCGTCGTCAACAGCGCGGCCATGACCGTTACGGTTACTCCGCCGTCGACCTTCGACGAGGAGGATGTCAAAACCGGTACGGTGACGCTGAGCGGGTCGGGCCGCGACGGTGCCGCCGGCAGCGCTTCGATCTTCGTCGGGGTGGTTGCCCGGCAGGATCTCTCGGCGCAGCGGGCCAACAGCTACATCGTCTCCCAGAAGGAGACGAACTACCTGCTTGACGTCATGCACCGTCCCGACGACGCTTCGCTGGCAACGGCCTCGGTGGGCGTGGTGTGGCAGAGCGCTTCGAGTCTGATCCAGTATGTGACGCTCGACAACGGCAAGGCCTCGTTCTACGTCGGTGCCGACAGCAATGACGAAACGACGATCAAGTCGGGCAATGCCGTGATCGGTGCCTATGATGCCTCCGGAGCGCTGCTCTGGAGCTGGCACATCTGGGTGACCGCGTACGATCCCTCGGCGGCAGCCGGCCAGCGGCTTTTCAACGGTTACACGATGATGGACCGCAACCTCGGAGCGCTGGCTTCGGGCAATGAATCGACGGACGATATCCGCTCTTCGTACGGACTCTATTACCAGTGGGGCCGCAAGGATCCCTTCATCGGTCCGTCGACCTACAACTTTGCCAGCGGTACGGCCGCCACGATGTATAACGGCAGCAATGTAAGCCTTTCGGCGACTCCGGTGGAGACGAGTTCCTCGAACGGAACGGTGGATTACGCACGGCTTAATCCGCAGCTCTTCCTGAAGGGGGGCGAGGCGTCGGAGTACGACTGGCTGTGGAGCCACGACGCCGCGCTGTGGACGGCTCCCGGCACGGCCAAGAGCCTCTATGATCCCTGTCCGGCCGGCTGGCGCGTAGCTCCGGCGGCTGCCTTTGCGGGACTGACGCCCGAGGCCGCCTCGCTGGAGTGGGCCAATACGAAATACAGCGTGACGCTGGCCAAAGACGGCGTTTCGTCGCTCTTCATGGGGGCCGGACAGCGCACCTATCGCGACGGCAAGTTCCAGAACTTCTATTTCACGGATGCCGATCCGAAGAGTACGCGTGCCGACGAGGCCCAGCCCTGGGTAGGTCTCTACTGGACGGCCGATGCGGCAGCGGACAACCTCTCCGCAGCGGTCTATTTCCACTACGGCAGTGCGGAGGCCGTTGAGGCCCCCTACGCCCTGCGGCGTGCCGGTGGACTCCCGGTCCGCTGCGTGAAGGAGTAGTTTCGGCCGCAGAGGGGCTCGCAGGTGCGGATACCCCGGCAGCCAGACCCTCAATAGAGCCGGTCCCCGTTGAGGGGACCGGCCTCTTTTTTTTCCGACGCAGAGGCGGAGGAGCGGTTGTGCAATCTGTCAGGGGGATTCCGGCGTCGACCCGGAATTTCGGTACGACACTTGCAAGGATTCTCGAAAATCTTTGCACATGGAAATCAAAACAGGTAAAGGGTCCATTCCGCTCGTCGTGCTGCTGGCCATCTGGTCCGTATCGGCCATCGCTTCGCTGCCCGGACTGGCCATCTCGCCCATTTTGGGCGATCTGAACAAGGTATTTCCGAAAGTGACCGATCTGGAGATCCAGATGCTGACGTCGCTGCCGTCGCTGCTGATCATCCCCTTCGTGTTGCTGTCGGGCAAACTCTCCGAAGGTCGCGACAAACAGCGGATTCTCGCCGTCGGACTGTCGATCTTCTTTCTGAGCGGCGTGGCCTGCCTCTTCCTGCGCAGCATCGTCAGCCTGATTGTCGCCAGCTGCATCCTCGGCATCGGCGCCGGGATGGTCATCCCCCTTTCCACGGGGCTTGTCGTCGAGTACTTCACGGGCGACCGGCGTGTGCGGCAGCTGGGTTACAGCTCGGCGATCAACAACCTGACGCTCGTCGTAGCCACCGTGGTGACGGGTTATCTGGCCAATGTCGACTGGCACCTCCCCTTTCTGGTCTATACGCTGCCGGGGCTCTCGCTGGTCCTGTCGTTCTTTCTGCGGCGCCGTCCTCCCGAGCCCGAACCCGCCCGGAGCATCCAGCTGCGCAACAAACGCATCGATTGGCGGAAACTTGTCGGCCTGATGCTCTTCTACTTCTTCATCACCTATGCCGTGCTGGCCATCGTCTACTACGCATCGTTCCTGATCGACGATTACCGCATCCGCAACTCTTTCTCCGGGGTGCTGATCGCATTGTTCTTTCTGGCCATCATGCTGCCGGGACTCTTTGTCGACCGCATCATCCGGCGGCTCCGATCGTGGGTCAATTTCGTCGCGCTGCTCTCGGTGGCTGCCGGACTGCTGTGTCTGGGGCTCTTCCGCAGCGAAGCGATGCTCGTCGTCGGGGCGCTGCTGGCCGGTTACGGCTACGGCATCATGCAGCCCGTCATCTATGACAAGGCCGCTACGATCGCTCCGCCGCGATCGGCTACGCTGGCCCTCTCATGCGTCATGGCGATGAACTACCTGGCGGTGATGATCTGCCCCTTCGTCGTGGATCTCTTCCGCGATCTCTTCCACACGCACGGCGAACGGTTCCCCTTCCTGTTCAATGCCGTGCTGGTGGCGGTCATGGCCGCCGTGACGTGGATGCGCCGTGCGGACTTCACCCTCGGATTGGGCGAGGAGTACTACCGCGACTGATGCTCCCGGGGGTGGCGACCCGAAAAAGAGAGATCCGGGATGCCAATTCTTCTGCCTCTGTTCTCTCTGCTCTTTCTGTTCTCTTTCTCTCAGCTCTTCCTGCCCCCCCCCTCTTGATCAGTCGCGGTCGAGGAAGAAGATCGGAATGTTGGCCAGGAAGACATCCTTGCCCGAGAGCTGCGGGCGTTTGGCGATCAATTCGCTCAGCAGGATGTCGCCGATGACGTAGTTGCTCTCCTCGCTGATGAACTGCTCGTGGATTTTCGTGAAGTGAAGGATCTGCCGGACGTCGGTTTCGCGGTAGCGGGCGTAGATCTTCAGCTGGATGTCGGTCGTGTATTCGGGCTTCTCGATGTAGTTCATCTTCTTGTACTCGTAGCGGTAGTTGTGCTGCCGGGCCATGATGTCGCTCAGGATCGACGAGGCTGTCGGAAGGCTTCCGGCCCCCTTGCCGAACATGAACTGGCGGTCGTAGCACTCGCCGCGGATCACCACGCCGTTGTACTCGTCGTCGACGCTGTAGATGTACTTTGACGGGGTGACGAACTCCGGCATGACGAACATCGTGAAGTGCTCGTCGCTCACCTTGACGACCTGTGCCACCAGTTTGATCTTGACGTTCTTTTCGCGGGCGTAGCGGATATCCGAGTCGTGGATCGTCGAGATGCCGTAGGTGAAGATCCGCTCCGGGGCGACGTACGTTCCCAGGGCGTGGACCGTGATGATGACCAGTTTGAAGAGCGAGTCGTAGCCCTCGATGTCGAACGACGGGTCACTCTCGGCAAACCCCAGCGCCTGGGCCTGAGCCAGCGCCTGGGCGTAGGAGTCGCGGTGGTCGAAGACCCGCGAGAGGATGTAGTTCGACGAACCGTTCAGAATGCCCTTCACCTCGAGTAGCAGGTCGTTGTCGTAATACTCCTCGAGGTTGCGGATCACGGGGATCGAACCGCACGACGAGGCATCGTAGAGCAGCGCCACGCCGCGCGTCTTCTGAATCTCGATCAGTTCCGGAAGGTGGTGGGCCAGCATCGTCTTGCTGCCCGAAACGACCGGAATGCCGCGCAGCATGGCCCGTTTGACAATCCGGTAGGCCGCCTCGGCATCGTTGATCACCTCGACGACCAGATTCACGTTCTGGTTGTCCAGAATGTCGTCCACCGACGAGGTGAAGAGCTCCGGATCGACTTCGATCTTGCGGGGTTTCTGCGGGTCGCGCACGCAGATCTTCACGATCTCGGCGTGGGCGTTCTTCGATTTGCGCACCACTTCGTAGATGCCCTGTCCGACGACGCCGAATCCGAACAGTCCGATTTTGATTTTCGTCATAGCCGTATTTGTTTTTTGTTTGTTGATCAGAGAGGTTGTATCACGGCTCCGCCTCGAAGGGGCGCAGCAGCGCGTTGAGTTGTTCGTATTCGACCAGAAAGCCGTCGTGACCGAACGGCGAGTCGATCTCTCCGTAACGGCTTCCGGGGATCCGGCGTTGCAGGCGCCGCATCTCGGCCGGGGTGAAGATGATGTCGGTCGTGATCCCGACGATGAGCGTCCGGGCCCGGATCCGCCCGAGGGCCGCCTCTACCCCGCCTCGTGCGTATCCGACGTCGTGCGTGTCGAAGGCGTCGAGGATCACGTGGTACGAATAGGCGTTGTAGCGCCGGCAGAGCTTCTCGCCCTGGTATTGCTGATAGGTACAGGCGCGATGGTTTTCGGGCGACTCCTCGCGGTCCTGCTGCGTGAGGTTGTAGCCTTCGGGGCCGCGGTAGCTCAGCAGCCCCAGGGCCCGGGCCGTGGCCAGCCCCTTCATGCCGGCATCGGGGCGCTCCTGGCCGTAGGTTGCGTCGGCCTCGAGGACCATGCGCTGCGTCTCGTTGATGGCGATGTTCCAGGGCGAGGCCTTGGCATCGGTGGCGATCAGCACCAGCCGCTCGATCCGTTCCGGCTCCCCGACGGCCCACTCCACGGCCTGGAATCCCCCGACCGAACTCCCCACCAGCAGTGCAATCCGTCCGATGCCGAGTGCGTCGGCCAGCAGGCGGTGGGCCCGCACCATGTCGCGGATCGTGACGTGCGGAAAGCTGCCGTACCAGGGACGGCCCGTCGCCGGATTCACGTGCAGCGGCCCGGTTGTGCCGTAGTGCGAGCCGAGGATGTTGGCACAGACCACGAAGTAACGGTCCGGGTCGAGAAAACGCCCCTGCTCCACCGTGTGAGGCCACCAGTCGGCCACCTCCGAATTGGCCGTCAGCGCATGGCAGACCCATGCGACGTTGTCGCGTGCGGCATTCAGCCGGCCGTAGGTGTGGTAGGCGATGCGCAGTTCGGGCAGCACAGCGCCCGATTCGAGTCGGAAGGGCCCGGGGGCCCGATAGATCGTCGGTTCCATCGTGAGGCGTTTCGGCGTGCGGTTATTCGACGTGGGTGAAGGCCTGCTCGAAGTCCTCGATCAGATCCTCGACATTTTCGAGTCCGACCGAGATGCGCAGCATCGTCGGCGTGACGCCGGCGGCCGCCAGATCGGCCTCGCTCAACTGCTTGTGGGTCGTTGAGGCGGGATGGGTCACTACGGTGATCGAGTCGCCGATCATCGTCATGTTGGCTGCCAGGCGGAGCGACTCGACGAAGCGCACGGTGCTCTCCAGCGTTCCCTGCAGCTCGATGGTGAAGACCGCCGACGACCCGAAGCGGTAGTATTTGCGGGCGTTGTCGTGGCTCGGATGGGTGTCGAAACCCACGTAGCTGACCGTGCGCACCTTCGGGTGGAGGCGGCAGAATTCGGCCAGCCGGCGCGTCGATTCGACCTCCTGACGCACGCGCAGCGAGAGGGTCTCCAGACCGATCAGCATCAGGTACGAATCGAACGGCGAGGGGCAGCACCCCATGTCGCGCAACCCGTCGACGCGGCACTTGACGATGAAGGCCGCCGCACCGAACGCCTCGTGGAGATTCAGCCCGTGGTAGCCTTCCGAAGGTCCGTCAATCTGCGGGAACTTGCCGTTGGCCCAGTTGTAGTTGCCGCCGTCGACGATCACGCCGCCCATCGACGTCCCGTGGCCGTTGATCCACTTCGTGGCCGAGTCGACGACGATGTTGGCCCCCCACTCGAAGGGATTGCACAGGTAGCCCGCCGCGCCGAACGTATTGTCGACCACCAGCGGCACGTCGCGCCGCCGCGCCAGTTTGCCCAGCGCCTCCAGATCCGGCACGGCACAGGTCGGATTGCCCATGCTCTCGACGTAGAGGGCCTTCGTGCGATCGTCGATCAGCGCCTCGAACGACGCGGGATCCTCGCTCGGAGCGATGCGGCAGTCGATGCCCAGCCGGCGCAGCGTGATGCGGAACTGGTTGTAGGTGCCGCCGTAGAGGAACGGCGAGGTGACGATGTTGTCGCCCTCCCCGGCCAGCGAGAGCACCGTGACCAGAATGGCCGACATGCCCGACGAGACGGCCAGCGCCCCGACGGCACCGTACAGGGCGGCGATGCGCTCCTCGAAGGCTGCCGTCGTGGGGTTCTGCAGCCGGGTGTAGATATTTCCGGCTTCGCTCAGTTCGAAGAGCCGCGCCGCATGGTCGCAGCTGCGGAAACGGTAGGCTGCCGTGGGCCAGATGGCTATTCCGCGCGAACCGGTCGGTTCGTCGGGGTTGAGTCCGGCATGGATCTGCCGGGTCTCGAATCGGTACTTTCGCGTATCCATTTCAATTGACGTTTGATAGCGGTTTTACAAAAAAAATCCGACTTTCTTCAAAGCCGGATCATATCGTTTCTGCACACGAAAAGGTTACACCCGGCTTGCTCGGCTGCACATGCACATGACCATCATCGTCGTCGAGGAGGTGTCGACGACTTTCTGCGTATATACGCGATATGTGGTTTGTGCCTTCATGCCGCTTTCCGGGTTTCGGATCGTGTTGTTGATGCAAATATAGAAAAAGATTTTAATAAATGCAATCCGACACAAGAAAAGCCCCGCATTTTTCGTGCGGGGCTTTTCGCGGGTTTCTGTGGCCGGGCTTTCGGCCGGCCCGGGCCGGGTATGAGATTTTCACGCCCGGCGGTCGATCAGCTCGATTCCCTGACGGGTAGCTGCACCGCGCAGTATCGTGCGGCAGAAGAGGCTCAACTCTTCACGCGAGGTGCCGTTCAGCCGCAGGTCGAGCAGCGAGCCCATCAACTGTTCGGTAAAGGCCGCAGCGTCGATCTCGGGCAGCAGCAACTCCTGTTTGCGACAGGAGTCGAGCAGCAGTGAGAGCTCCTTGTGCCAGAATTCGCGGTGTTCGTCGTAGTGCTCGGCGAAGATCACCTTGCGGCGCAGGTCCGACAGAAAGCTGTGATCCACCTTGTAGAGGTTCTCGATGTACTGGTTCATCAACCGGAGGGCCTTCTGCAGGGGATTTCCTCCCCGGCGTTTGCGACAGGCAACGATCTGCTGCTGCTGTTCGTTGCGCATGGCGTCCAGACAGGCGCCGATCAGATCGTTCTTGTCGGTGAACATTTCGTAGAGCGTGCGTTTCGAGATGCCCAGCGTCTGTGCAATCTCATCGACCCGCACGGCACGGATGCCGTTGCGGGAGATGAACTCCTGCGTCGTGCGGATGATCTCTTCCTTGGTCGCTCCCCGTTTCATTACTTTTCCTCCTGGCTTGTAAGATCACGTCCGCCGCCGAGAGCCTGATAGAGGTTCACGATGCCCTGGATCTCGTCGAACTGATCGGAGATCTGCGACAGCTGGGCCGAGAGCAGCGACTGTTGGGCGGTCAATACCTCGAGGTAGGTCGTCGTGCCGTGCTGCATGAGCAGTTCGGTAGCCTCGACGGCACGCTCGAGCGCCTCGATCTGGGCGATGCGCAGATCGGTCTTGGCGCGGGCCGACTGGCACTGCACCAGTGCGTTGTTGACCTCGGCTCCGGCATTGAGCAGCGCCTGCTGGAATGCCAGACGCGACTCCTCCTGCTGGGCCTTGGCGATCTTCACCTGGGCGCGGTTGGCGTTGGCGTTGAAGATCGGCTGCAGCAGCGATGCGGCGGCCGTCCAGATGAGCTTGCCCGGATCGACAATGATGCCGTTGTTGTTCGTCCAGCCGAGCGTACCGCTCAGCGTGATCGACGGATAGAGCGCCGACCGTGCACTGGCCGTAGCGTAGTAGGACTGCATGAGCGAGTATTCGGCCTGACGGATGTCGGGACGGTTCGAGAGCATCTGCAGGGGCACGCCCACGGCCAGCGTGGCGGGCATCTGCTGTGCCTCCAGAAGACCGCGCTCGATCGGGTGCGGAGCCTCGCCCAGCAGCGAGCAGAGGCTGTTTTCGGTCTGCGTGCGCTGGTAGGCCAGATCGTGCAGCGACGCCTCGATCGAGAGCGTGTTGGCCTCGTACTGGGCCACGCCGGCCTCGTTGGTCAGACCCGCATCCTTCATGGCGCGCATCATCTCGACGCTCTGACGCCATTTGGCGGCCGTCTCTTCGGTCACCGTGTACTGGCTGTCGAGCATCAGCAGCGTGTAGTAGAGGTTGGCCACGCTGGCGATGAGCTGCGTCTTGACGGCCTGCTCATACTCCTGGCTCTGCAGGTAGAGTGCCTTGGCCTTGCGTTTGGCGTTGGTCAGACCGTTGAAGATGTCGATCTGCCAGCTGGCCGTCACGGGAATCGTGTAGGTTTTCGTCGGCGTGGCGCCGTCGAAGCTGCTCAGCGAACCCTGGGGGGCGAAGTTGAACGACGGCAGGTAGGCCAGCCGCGCCGATTTGAGCGTGGCTTCGGCCTCCTTGACGCGCCATCCGGCCGATTGCAGGTCGGTGTTGTTCTCCAGAGCCCGCGTGATGAGCGTCTGCAGCTGCGGATCGGTGAACATCTCCTGCCAGTTGATGTCGCCCAGCGTGGTCGAGTCGTTGGTCTCGGCCGTGCCGTACAGTCCGTCGGTCATCACCTCGGGACGGGTGTAGGGCTTGTAGATGCCGCAGCCGGTCATGGCCGCTGCAGCCAGTATGATGATGGCTTTTCTCATGGTTTACTCCTCCTCTTTCTCGTTTTTAACCTCTTCTACTTCGGCGCGTACGGCCCACTGCGGATCGGGATCCAGTTCGAGGGGTTTGATCTTCTCCTGAAGCGTCTCGAAGACGATGAACAGCGTCGGCACGAGGAACAGCAGGGCCAGCGTTCCGACGATCATACCTCCGACGACACCCGAACCCAGCGTCGAGTTGCCGTTGGCACCTACGCCGTGCGACAGTACCAGCGGGATCATACCGAAGACGCAGGTCAGCACGGTCATCAGGATAGGACGCAGACGGACCTTGGCGGCCGAGACGGCGGCCTGCGTGAGGCTCATGCCTGCACGGCGGCGGTCGGCGGCGTACTCCGTGATCAGGATGGCGGTCTTCGACAACAGACCGATCAGCATGATGATACCCGTCTGGAGGTAGATGTTGTTTTCGAGTCCCATGATCTTGGCCAGCAGGAACGAACCCATCAGTCCGCACGGTACGGCCAGAATGACGGCGAACGGCAGCAGGAAGCTCTCGTACAGGGCGCTCAGGAGCAGGTAGATCAGCAGGATGCAGATACTGAAGATGATGATCGTGTTGCTGCCCGTCTGTGCCTCCTCACGCGTGATGCCGTCGAACTCGTAGCCGTAGCCTCGGGGCAGTACCTGGGCGGCAACCTCCTGGATGGCCTTGATGGCGTCACCCGACGAGTAACCGTCGGCGGCCATACCGCTCACGGCGATCGAGTTGTACATGTTGAAGCGGTTGAGCACCTCCGAACTGTAGACACGCGTCAGGTTGACGAACTGACTCAGCGGAGCCATCTCGCCGCTTTCGGTGCGGACGAAGACGTTGTTCAGCGATTCGGTGTCGAGACGGTATTTCGGGTCGGCCTGGATCGTCACGTAGTACATCTTCGAGAATCGGTTGATGTTCGAGACGTACTGTCCTCCGTAGTATCCCGAGAGGGTCGAGAGGATGGTCGAGGGCGATACGCCGGCGCGTTTGGCCTTGGCGGCGTCGATGTCGACCATGTACTGCGGGAAGTTGATGTTGAAGGTCGAGTAGGCACGGGCGATTTCGGGGCGCTGGTTCAGCGCGGCGATGAACTGCAGGTAGATGTTGTAGAAATCGGTCAGATCACCGCCCGTCTTGTCTTGAAGGTTCATCGAGAAACCGGTCGACGTACCGTAACCCGAGATCATGGGCGGAGCCACGGCGAAGAGCTGGGCATCCTTGATGTCGGCCGTGCGGGCGTAGATCTGGTTGATGACCGCATTGACGGCATCCTCCTTATCGGGACGCTCGTCCCAGTCCTTCAGCTTGATGATACACATACCGTACGACGTACCCTGACCGGCGATCATGCCGTAACCGGCCGTCTGCATGAAGTCCTTGATCTGCGGGATGCTCCGGACGCGTCCGGCGATCTCCTCCATGACCTTGTTGGTTTCGGAGAGGGTCGAACCCGGTGCGGTGGTGACATTGACCATGATGGTACCCTGGTCCTCGTCGGGCACCAGACCCGTCTTGGTGGAGTTCATCAGCACGACCAGTGCCACAAAGGCCAGGCCGAGCGTCGACCACATGAGCCACTTGTGCTTGATGAAGAGCATCACGCCGTGCTTGTACTTGGCCACCAGGGCGCCGAAGGCGGTGTTGAAGGCCTTGCGGAAGCGGGCTGCGAAGTTGTCGCGCATCTCGCCGTTCTCATCCAGATAGGGTCTCAGGATCAGGGCGCAGAGGGCCGGCGAGAGGGTCAGGGCGTTGACGGCCGACAGACCCACGGACACGGCCATCGTGATACCGAACTGCGTGTAGAAGACACCCGACGTACCGCCCATCATCGCCACGGGGATGAACACGGCCATGAAGACGAGCGTCGAGGTAACGATGGCCGACGTGATACCCGACATGGCGTCGATCGTGGCCATGTAGGAGGACTTGTATCCGGCGTCGAAGCGCGCCTGAACGGCCTCGACGACGATGATGGCATCATCGACCACCGTACCGATCGCAAGTACCAGGGCGAAGAGCGTCAGCAGGTTGATCGAGAATCCGGCCACCGACAGGAAGGCGAACGTACCGACCAGGGCCACGATGATCGAGACCGTCGGGATGAGCGTCGAACGGATATCCTGCAGGAAGACGTATACGACGAGGATTACGAGCAGAATGGCCTCGAAGAGGGTCTTGACCACCTCCTTCATCGAGGCGTAGAGGAAGTCGTTGACGCTCTGCAGGTGGGCGATGGCGATGCCTTTGGGCAACTCCTGCGAGATTTCGTCGAGCAGCGCGTTGACGTCGTTGACGACCTGAGTGGCGTTCGAGCCGGCGGTCTGGAAGACCATGGCGCTGACGCCCGGGTGTCCGTTCGTGTAGCCCTTGAAGGCGTAGGATTCACGGCCGAGTTCGATGTCGGCGATATCCTTCAGACGCAGGACGTTGCCGTCGGCATCCGAGCGGATGACCACCTGCCCGAACTCTTCGGGGGTCTGCATACGTCCGCGATACTTCATCGTATACTGGAACGTATTGTCGGAGTTCTCACCCAGCGTACCGGTAGCCGATTCGATGTTCTGCTCGGCCAGTGCCGCCGTTACGTCCGACGGGATGAGCTTGTACTGGGCCATGACGTCGGGCTTGAGCCAGACACGCATCGAGTAGTCGGCGCCCAGCGTGAAGGCTTCGCCGACGCCCTGGACACGCAGGATTCGGGGCTCGATATTGATCTTCAGGTAGTTCGACAGGAACGTTTCGTCGTAGCTGTCGTCGGGGCTGTAGAGCGAGAAGATCTTCACCATGGAGGTCTGACGCTTCATGGTGGTCACACCGATCTGCGTTACCTCGGAAGGCAGCTGTCCGGTGGCGGTCGATACCTTGTTCTGTACGTTCACGGCCGCCATGTCGGGGTCGGTTCCCTGGCGGAAGTAGATCGAGATCGAGGCGCTTCCGGCAGCGGCGCTCGAGGTGATGTAGGTCATGTTCTCGACGCCGTTGATGGCCTCCTCGAGGGGCACGACCACCGATTTCTGAATGGTCTCGGCACTGGCTCCCGGATAGGAGGCACGTACCATGACCGTCGGGGGCGCGATGTCGGGGTATTGCTCGATAGGCAGTGTTGCAAGGCCGATGATGCCCGCAATCACGATGACAATGGAGATGACCGACGCCAGTACGGGTCGTTCAATGAAATGTCTGAGTGTCATGGGTTATTCCTCCTTTTCGGTTTGAGTCTGGGCCGAAGCGGCCTTCTGCTCGGTCTGGTTATCGGCGGCGGCAGCCTGCTCCTGGTTCTCTGCGGCGGCAGGAGCTGCGGCAGCCTCTTCGGCGGGAGCAGCCTGAGCGGCGGCCTCGCCCTTCGGACGGATCGGCGTGCCCTCACGCATCAGGCCGACACCCTCGGTGACGATCACATCGCCCGGAATCAGTCCCGACGTGACGATATATTCCTGCCCGTTGGAGATCTTCTCGACGCTGAGCGGGGCCGACGTGGCCTTGCCGTCTACGACCTTGTAGGCGAATACCTTGTCCTGAATCTCAAACGTGGCGACCTGCGGCACGACGATGCAGTTCTTGAACGAGTTGGTCAGCACGACGTTGCCCGAACCGCCGCTGTGGAGCAGTCCGTCGGGGTTGGGGAATGCGGCGCGCAGCGAAACGCTGCCCGTCGAGGTGTCGATCACACCGCTGATCGACTCCACGCGGCCCTTCTTGTCATACATCGAGCCGTCGTTGAGCTGCAACTCGACATCGGGCATGTTCTTCAGCGTCTGGGCGATCGAGCCGTAGCGGCGCGTGAGGTTGAGCAGCTGGTTTTCGGTCATCGAGAAGTAGACATACATGGTCGAGTTGTCCGAGACGGTGGTCAGCGGCTGGGGCATCGAGGCGCTCACCAGGGCACCGACCCGGTAGGGAAGCGTGCCGACGACGCCGTTCGACGGAGCCTTGACAACCGTATAGGAGAGGTTGTTGGCCGCGTTTACGCGCTGAGCTTCGGCCTGAGCCAGCTGGGCCTTGGCCGTGAGCAGGTTGTTCTCGGCGGTCGAGAGGTCGAACTGCGAGACAACGTTGCGGGCGAAAAGTTCTTTTTTGCTGTCATAGGTAAGTTGGGCCGTGGCCACGCTGGCTTCGGCGGCTGCGACATTGGCCTCGGCGGTCTGCAGGGCGGCCTTGTAGGGGACCTGGTCGATGATGAAGAGGGTCTGCCCCTTCGAGACGTTCTGACCTTCGGTGACGCAGAGCTGCCAGATGGTTCCCGAAACCTGCGGATAGATGTCGATGTCCTGGCGACCGCGGATCGTTGCCGAGTAGTTGGTCGGGATTTCGCGGTCGGTCTGGGCGATGGTCATCACGGCATACTCGCCGGGACCCATGGCCGTCGGAGCCTGCCCACATGCAACGGCAGCCAGGCAACATGCCCAAACGGCCGCTTTCACGAATGTTTGCTTCATAACTTTCCTTTGCTTTATTGTACTAAAAAACTTTTTCAGGTGCAAAAGTATCTTAAAAACGGTGCCGATGTGCCTTATATTGCGAACAGTGTTGGCATTTTTCGGAACAAAAATAGAGGAATTAACTCTTTTTTCACTATTTTTGTTCGAAAAAAGAATTCACATGACCTCAATCAACCCGTTAATCACCTCTGCGGAGGAGCAGTTCATTGTCGGCGAGTCCGATTTTTCCTACTTCGAGCAGAATGCCCACCGCCTCGAGGGGTGTGCCATTCTCTTCTGTCGGGAGGGACATGCGGAGGTGATGGTCGATCAGTGTCAGGGGCGGCTGCAATGCAATTCGACGGTGTTGCTGCTGCCGGGGAGCTATCTGCTTTTTCTGGATCGGACGGAGAATTTTCGTGCCTCGTACTGCACATTTTCGCGGGATCTTTTTCTGGAGGCGGCCTTCCGCCTGGATCCGGGATTTTTCGAGATCGTGCATCGCAATCCCTTCTCGTCGACTCCCCCGCAACGGATTGTCGACGGAACCAATATCTGGTTTCAGATGATGGCCTTCAACTACCGCGACCGGCAGAACATCTACCGCAATACGATTGTCAAGAACCGGCTGCAGAACGTCCTGCTGGAGATCTACGACAAGATGCAGCGTTTTGCTTCGAAGCAGATGCCGGCCGGAGAGTCGACGACACGTCAGACAGAGCTGTTTCAGCGCTTTGCAGCCCTTGTTCACGAATATTGCTCGCAGGAGCGCGAGGTGTCCTTTTATGCCGACCGGCTCTGCATCTCGGCGCGTTATCTGTCGACGATCGTGCGCAGCGTGGCCCATACGTCGGCCAAGGAGTTCATCGACCGCTCGGTGATGCTTGAGATCCGGATGATGCTCCGCTCGACGGATCTTTCGGTGCAGGAGATCGCCTACCGGTTGAAATTCCCCGATCAGTCCTATCTGGGCCGCTTCTTCAAGAAGCACGCCGGGGAGTCCCCCACCGAATACCGCAACGCACGACGGGGATAATCGCATCCTGCTATGGCGGGTTTTTGGTCTTCAAGGGGCGGCTTTGGACCCGAATTTGCCGCATTCCCGGTGGAGTCGCCTGATATATTGGAGTCGCCTGATATATATAGGTGACTGGATACAATCGGCGGCGGAACGGACGATTTCTGGAAACCGACATAATGAAAACTTCGATTTTTCGTTTTCAGAACGACGCGACGCCTCGGATGTCGCACCCTGCGTTTGCGGGTGAGACGGATGCGGGGAGGCGTCGATTCGGGACACGGAAAATTCCGGCTAATATTCGAATGCTATGAAAGTCATGCTTTTCGGGACGCAACCTTACGACAAGGAGTCCTTCGAGCGGATCCGTCCGAATTTCGGTTTCGAGGTCTGCTACCATCGCAGCCATCTGAATGCCAACAACGTAGCGTTGGCCAAGGGGGCGGATGTTGTCTGTATCTTCGTCAACGATACGGCCGATGCCGAGACGATCGGCGCCCTCTCGGAGATGGGCGTGCGGCTCATAGCCCTGCGCTGTGCGGGTTTCAACAACGTGGATCTGAAGGCGGCGGCCCGTTACGGGATTCCGGTGGTACGGGTTCCGGCCTATTCGCCGCACGCCGTGGCGGAACACGCCGTGGCACTGATGCTGGCGCTCAACCGCAAGATCCACCGTGCCTACTGGCGCACGCGCGACGGGAACTTCTCGCTGCACGGTCTGATGGGCTTCGACATGTACGGCAAGACGGCCGGCATCATCGGTACGGGCAAGATTGCCCGGGAACTGATCCGCATTCTGAAGGGCTTCGGCATGGAGATTCTGGCCTATGACCTCTACCCCGACGAGGCTTATGCCGCCCGTGAAGGGATCACCTACGTCGGGCTTGAGGAGCTTTACAGCCGTTCGGACATCATCTCGCTCCACTGCCCGCTGACCGACCAGACGCGTTACATGATCGGCGACGTGGCCATTTCGCACATGAAGCCGGGGGTGGTGCTCATCAATACGGGCCGCGGGCAGCTGATCCATACCGAGGCGCTGATCGACGGACTGAAGGAGAAACGCATCGGTGCGGCCGGTCTGGATGTCTACGAAGAGGAGGCGGCCTACTTCTACGAGGATACCTCGGACCGCATTATGGACGACGACGTGCTGGCGCGCCTCCTGTCGTTCAACAACGTGATTGTCACCTCGCATCAGGGATTCTTTACCCGGGAGGCGTTGGACAACATCGCGCGCATTACGATGTTGAACATCAGTGAATTCGAGGTTCACAAGCCCTTGACGAACGAGGTGCGTATCGACGCCGAGTGACCGGTCCCGCGATCGGGAGCACGACGGCCGAGGAGGAGCGGATCCGGCACGGGGCCGCTCCTCCTGCCGTCTGCGGACCGGTGCGGGCGGACGCGACGGCCGAGGGTGTACGGGGCCGGCAGCCGTGCTGCCGGGAGAATACGTAAAACGGGTAGGCGGATCCGTAATCCGGGTATGGTTCGGAGGGCGGAAAGATGCTACTTTTGTACCGTGAAACCTTCATCCCGAACCTTATGAACGGAATCTGGAACCTCTTATGGACCGCCCTGCTGTTGGTAACGGGCGGATGTGTACAAACGTTACATGCACAGCATATGGAAAAACCTCAGAAAGTCAGCCCGTTTCCCGTGGGTGACAAATTACCGGAACAGTTTTCGAAGTATTTTATCGGTCAGGCCTGGCTGGCACCGCTGACCCGTGAATCGGCGCTTCACGTGCCGGTTTCGAACGTGACCTTCTCGCCCGGATGCCGCAACAACTGGCACAGCCATACCGGCGGTCAGCTGCTGATTGCCGTCGGCGGGCGGGGCTATTATCAGGCCCGGGGCGAGGCGGCCCGGGAGTTGCTGCCGGGTGATATCGTCGAGATCGCACCTGATGTCGAACACTGGCACGGAGCGGCTCCCGACAGCTGGTTCTCGCATCTGGCCGTCGAGTGCAATCCGCAGACCAACGTCAATACGTGGCTCGAACCCGTCGACGACGCGCAGTATGCGGCCGCCACAACCGCTGCAGCCGCCGCTCCGGTCCTCAGCGAGGATGCCCGGCAGCTGCTGGAGCAGTTGTTCCCGGGTGAAACGCCCATTTTGGGCGGTGAAGATCCCGAACTGGCGGAAATTTTTGCTAATTTTGCACTCGGCGAAGTTCCCTCCCACAGCGATCTCGATCTGCGGACGCGCCTGCTCTGTACGCTGGCCTCGGCCGTGGCGCTGGAGAGCCGGACGCTCTTCCGGACGACCCTTGAGGCGGCTCTTCATACGGGCATAACCCCCGTCGAGGTGAAGGAGGTGCTCTACCATGCGGTCCCCTACGCCGGAATGGCGCGTGTGGCCGATCTGCTGGAGCTGACCAACGACATGCTGCGGGCCCGGGGCGTGAAGCTGCCGCTTGCGCCGCAGGGGACGACTTCGCGCGAGGACCGTTTCGAAAAGGGTCTGGCTGTGCAGCGGTCGATCTTCGGTGCCGCGAACATCGACGCCATGCGTGCCGCGGCTCCCGGGGAGGAGCGTCACATTCAGGATTTCCTCTCGGCCAACTGCTTCGGCGACTACATGACCCGCGGCGGGCTGGACGAGCCGATGCGCGAACTGGTGACCTTTTCGATCCTCATCTCGCTCGGCGGCTGCGAACCCCAGGTCAAGGGGCATATCGCCGGCAACGTGCAGGTGGGCAACGACAAGCGCAAACTGCTGGCCGTGGTGACGCAGCTGCTGCCGTGGATCGGTTATCCGCGGACGCTCAACGCCATCGGTTGCCTGAACGAGGTGCTGCCCGGGAAGAAGTAGGCTTCTGCGGGAGAGGGAGCGGAATGCGGTGAATGATCGACGGATGAGCGTGTGCATCCATCGGAATGAGATAGTGAGATAGAACAAACTGAATACCCATGCTGCGAAAAATCCGGATCGCATTGGCGACCCTCTTCTTCGTTCTGATCACGCTGTTGTTCCTCGACTTTACGGGGAGCATCCACGCGTGGTTCGGTTGGATGGCCCGGATCCAGTTTCTGTCCGCCGTGCTGGCGTTGAACGTCGGGGTGGTGCTCTTTCTGGTGGTGCTGACGCTCCTCTTCGGGCGTATCTACTGTTCGGTGATCTGCCCGCTGGGCGTCCTGCAGGACCTCGTCTCGTGGTTCTCCGGACGGCGGCGCAGGCACCGCAACCGTTTTGTCTACCGGCCGGCCCGGACGTGGCTGCGCTGGACGGTGCTTGTGCTCTTCATCGGGGTGATGGCCGCCGGTCTGGGAAGCATCGGCGCACTGATCGCCCCCTACAGCGCCTACGGACGCATGGTCCAGAGCCTCGTGGCTCCGTTCTACGATTGGGGCAACAACCTGCTGGCCTGGGCGGCCGAGCGTCTGGACAGCTACGCCTTCTATTCGGTCGATGTCTGGCTGAAGAGCCTCCCGACGCTGCTCGTTGCCGTGGTGACCTTCGTGGTGATCTTCGTGCTGGCGTGGCGTGGCGGACGCACGTGGTGCAATACGGTCTGCCCGGTGGGCACGGTGCTGGGCGAGCTGTCGCGCTTCTCGCTCTTCAAGCCGCGCTTCGACGTGTCGAAGTGCAACGGTTGCAAGCTCTGCGCCCGCAACTGCAAGGCTTCGTGCATTGATCCGGCGGCTCACACGATCGACTACAGCCGCTGTGTGGCCTGCATGGACTGTCTGGAGCACTGCCGCCAGGGAGCCATCTCCTATACGTGGCGGCACTCGGCACCGAAACCGGCCGCCGGAACCGACGCAAAGGGACCGGACCGGAAGAAGAGTCTCTCGCGGTCGACGGCCGCTTCTGTCCAGGTTGTCTTCCCCGCTGCAGTTACGACCGATAGCCCTGTTTCGGCCACGGTTGTCTCCCCCGCTGTCTCCGCAGCCTCTGCTGCCTCGGTGAACGCCCCGGCCTCCCCGGCTTCGGAGAGTTCCGCCGGGGGGAAGGTTTCGCGTCGCGGATTCCTCGGCGTGGTGGGACTGCTGGTGGGTTCGGCCATTCAGGCCCAGGAGAAGAAGGTCGACGGTGGACTGGCCTTTATCGAGAAGAAACGCGCCCCGGAGCGGTCGACGCCGCTCGTGCCGCCCGGAGCCCGGAGCCTGCGGGATTTCCTCGCCCACTGCACGGGCTGCCAGCTCTGTGTGACGGTCTGCCCGAATCAGGTGCTGCGACCGTCGGGCGATCTGATGCGGCTGATGAAGCCCGAGATGTCGTACGAACGCGGTTACTGCCGTCCCGAGTGCACAAAGTGCGCGGAGGTCTGCCCGACGGGTGCCATCCGCCTGACGGATCTGGCCGAGAAGTCCTCGATCCAGATCGGCCACTCGGTGTGGATTCCCGAAAACTGCGTGGTGCGGACCGACGGCGTCTCGTGCGGCAACTGCGCCCGCCATTGTCCGGTCGGGGCGATCCACATGGTGCCGAGCGATCCGAATGACCCCCATTCGCTGCACATTCCGACCATCGACGAGGCCCGCTGCATCGGCTGCGGGGCGTGTGAGAACCTCTGCCCGGCCCGACCCTTCAGCGCCATTGTCGTCGAGGGGCATCAACAACACAAAACGCTCTAAACGGTGAAAGAGATGGAGAAGAACAAGATAGACCGCCGCGAATTTCTGAAGACGCTGGGACTCGGTGCGGCTGCCACGACAGCTGCCCTTTACGGATGTGCGCCGAAGAGCGGCAGCGGCACCTCCGCCCCGCAGGGCGAGGTCCCGACCGACCGGATGACCTATCGCACCAGCTCGTCGACGGGCGACCGGGTCTCGCTACTGGGTTACGGATGCATGCGCTGGCCGCTGCTCGAGACTCCGGCCGCCGACGGCAACCCGATCGATCAGGAGACGGTCAACACGCTGGTCGACTACGCGCTGGCCCACGGGGTCAACTATTTCGATACGGCGCCCGTCTACCTGCAGGGATTTTCCGAACGTTCGACGGGCGTTGCTCTCAAGCGTCATCCGCGCGAGAGTTATTTCGTGGCTACGAAGATGTCGAATTTTTCGAATCCCACGCGCGAAAACTCGCTGGCCATGTACCGGCAGTCGTTCCGCGAGCTGCAGGTCGACTATCTGGACTACTACCTGCTGCACTCGCTGGGCGGCAAGGGAATCGAGACCTTCCGGCAGCGCTTCATCGACAACGGCGTGCTGAAGTTCCTGCAGGGCGAGCGTGCCGCGGGACGCATCCGCAATCTGGGTTGGTCGTTCCACGGTTCGAAGGAGCTTTTCGAACACATGATGGCGATGCACGACATCGGCGAAGCCCATTGGGACTTTGTCCAGATCCAGATGAACTACGTCGACTGGCGCCACGCCTCGGGCCGCAACCTCAATGCCGACTACCTCTACGGCGAACTGGAGAAGCGCAACATTCCGGTCGTCATCATGGAGCCGCTGCTCGGCGGGCGTCTTTCGCGGTTGACCGACCATCTGGTCGCCCGTCTCAAGGAGCAGCGTCCGACGCAGAGTGCCGCATCGTGGGCCTTCCGCTTTGCGGGCTCCTATCCGAAGGTGCTTACGGTGCTGAGCGGCATGACCTACATGGAGCATCTGCAGGACAATATCCGCACCTATTCGCCGCTCGAGGAGCTGACCGAGGCCGAATATGCGCTGCTCGAGGAGACGGCCCGCGATCTGCTCCGGTATCCGATGGTTCCCTGCACCGACTGCCAGTACTGCATGCCCTGCCCCTACGGGCTGAATATCCCGGCAATCTTCGTCCATTATAACAAGTGTATCAACGAGGGCAACGTGCCCAAGAGCGCGCAGGATCCCGATTACCAACGGGCCCGGCGGGCCTTTCTGATCGGTTACGACCGTTCGGTGCCGCGGCTGCGTCAGGCCAGCCACTGCATCGGCTGCCGGCAGTGCGTGTCACACTGTCCGCAGACGATCGACATCCCGCAGCAGCTGCACCGCATTGACCATTTTGTCGAGCAGCTCCGGCGGAACAAGCTCTGATTCCCGGAGTCTCTGTTCGTCCGGGCGCAATTCCCGATCCCCAATCCCGACCGAGAGGATCTCGGCCGGGATTTTTTGGATCCGTCGTCGGGCCGATTTTTTATCCTATGTTAATTTTTCCGCAGGCGGAAGCCCCTATCTTTGTGACCCAAAAACGGAACCTATGAAAGACAGTATCGATTTCGCACGGATGGACATTCCGCAGTTGTTCCGGCGTCTGCTGATCCCGACGGTGCTGGGGATGGTCTTCTCGGTCGCCTTCGTCATCACGGACGGCATCTTCGTCGGCCACGGCATCGGCAGCGACGCTCTGGCGGCGGTCAACATCACCTCGCCGCTCTTCCTCATCAGCACGGGGGTCGGTCTGATGTTCGGTGTCGGGGCGTCGGTCGTGGCGTCGATTCACCTTTCGCACGGTAAGCTCCGCACGGCCCGTATCAACATCACGCAGGCCGTCGTCGTCTCGACGCTGCTGTTGGCCCTCTACAGCCTCGTGATTTCGCTCTTTATGCCCGAGGTGGCGCGGTTGCTGGGCAGTTCCGAGCGGCTGCTGCCGCTGGCCGTCGAGTACATGCGCTGGTTTGTGCCGTTCCTGCCCTTCAGCGCGCTGCTGAGCTCCGGGATGTTCTTCATCCGTCTGGACGGCTCGCCCAACTACGCCATGTTTTGCAACGTCGTGCCGGCCGTCATCAACATCGTGCTGGACTACGTCTTCATCTTCGTCTGCGGCTGGGGCATGCTGGGGGCGGCACTGGCCACAAGTCTGGGGTATGTCGTCGGGGCGGTGATGATTGTCGTCTACCTGAGCCGGCGTCGCTGCCGGGTTCGCTTCTGCCGCGTGAAGACAAGCCGCAAAAGCCTGCGCCTGACGCGTCGCAACGTCGGCTACATGTGTCGGCTGGGGCTGTCGAGCTTCCTCTGCGAGACGGCCATCGCCACGATGATGTTCTCGGGCAACTACGTCTTCATCCGCTATCTGGGCGAGGACGGTGTGGCGGCCTTCAGCATCGCCTGCTACTTCTTCCCGATCATCTTCATGGTCAACAACGCCATCGGACAGTCGGCCCAGCCCATCCTGAGCTATAACTTCGGCGCCGGGAATCCCGACCGGGTCCGCAGGGCCTTCCACCTGGCGCTGGCTACGGCCGTCGGGTTCGGAGCGTGTGTCTTTCTTGCAACGGCGCTGGCCAGCCGCTGGATCGCGGCGATGTTCATCTCGCCGGAATATCCCGCCTACAGAATAGCCGTCGAGGGGCTTCCGCTCTTTGCCGCCGGATTTGTCTTCTTTGCCGTCAACATCGTCTCGATCATCTATTACCAGAGTGTCGAGCGACCGCGTCCGGCCATGGCCCTCACGCTGTTGCGCGGCTTCGTCTTTCAGGTGGGATGCTTTTTCGGGCTGCCGCTTGTGGCCGGTATCCCGGGCATCTGGCTGGCCGTACCGCTCTCCGAGGTGCTCACCTTCTGTGTGGTCGTGGCCATCTACGCACGCCGTCCGAAACATCGGGTCGCATAGAAGCGTCACTTCGCATGCGGTTTTGTCGAGCCGGCGGCTTGTCTTCGCGCCGCAGTTTTTCTATCTTTGCGGTATGAATCGTAACGGCAAGGCGCAATGACTCCCTTTCTCGAAAAATTCAGCCGGAAATATCACCTTCCGATCCCGGCCTGCGAAGCGCTACTCGGCCGCATGGAGCGCTGCGAGTACTGCAAGGGCGAGTGCATTGTGCGTCAGGGCGAGCGCAACGGCGATTTCTACCTGGTGAGCCGCGGCGTCTGGCTCGGCCACTATCTGCACGAAGGAAACGACATTTCGCTGTGGTTTGCCGGGGAGGGCGAGGCGATCTTCTCGACGCGCAGTTATGTCGACGACCGTCCCTCGTCGATCACTATCGAGGCGATGTGCGATGCCGAACTCTATGCCCTTCCGCGTCGGGAGCTGGAACTGTTTTTCGGCGAGTCGGTCGAGGCGGCCAATTTCGGACGGCGTCTGTTCGAGGTGCAGTTTCTCGATCTGGAGAACTGGCTGCTGGCCGCCGGCGGTGCCCCGCGGGCCGAAGAGCGTTACAGGGCTCTGATGGAGGAGAATCCCGAACTGCTGCGCGTCGTGCCGCTCAAACACATCGCCTCCTATCTCTGGATCACGCCCCAGTCGCTGAGCCGCATCCGCGCCCGGCTCCATCGCAGGAAGCCGTAGCCGGGTGGATGCCGGCGTCGCTTCGGCTCCCTTCACACAGGCATACGAAAAAACCTCCGACCCACAAGTCGGAGGTTTTTTCGTGTTTTCGTAGGGGCTGATTTCCGTAGGGGGCTGATTCGCGTCGGTTCGCAGGGATCTTTGCGGCATCGGAGCGGTGTCGGGCAGCTGCGGCTTATCCCCTCCTGCTCCACCCTCCCGGAGATCTATTCCCTTCCGGAGGTTTCCGTGGCGGTTGCAGCGTCATCCGCGGCGGCCGCAGCCTGCTCTCGGAAGGCCGTGCGGTCGACATTCCAACCGCCACCCAGCGCCTTGTAGAGCTCGACCAGCGCCAGGTGTTCGTTGCGCACGGCGTTGCTCTCCTCGATCTGCGCGTCGAAGAACTTCCGCTGGGCGTCCAGCACGTCGATGTAGCGGATCACCCCGTTGATATACTGCAGCTTGGCCAGTACGACATACTGCCGGGCCGCCTCGCGCAGGTTGTACTTCAACTCGGCCGTGCGACGCATGTTGCGGTAGGCCACCACGGCGTCGTTCACCTCCTGAAAGACCTCCAGTACCTTCTGTTCATAGCCCAGCCGCGCCTGGTCGTAGGCCGCCAGCGCTGCGCGGTACTTCGCCCGCTTGGTGCCGAAGGCAAAGAGCGGCGCCGTGAGATTGGCGGCCATGTAGGTGAAGGGCGATTCGAGCAGCCCCTTGAAGTGGCCGTTCTCCACACCGCCCGTCAGCGTGAAGGTCAGCCGCGGGAAGCGGTCGGCATAGGCAATGCCCACGCCCGCCATCGCCGCGCGCAGTTGCTGCTCGGACTGCCGCACGTCGGGCCGCCGCTGCAGCAGCGTCGACGAGAGCCCGATGGGCAGCGCTTCGGGCATCACGACATTCAGATCCAGTTTGGCCCGTTCGACCCGGTCGGGGAATCCTCCGGCCAGTACCGAGATCTGGTTCTCCTTCTGGGCGATCTGCAGCTCGAGGTTCGGAATCAGCGCCGAGGCGCTCGCCAGCTCGACCTTCGCCTGCTGGTAGTTCGTCTCGGAGGTCAGACCCCCTTCGAAACGCAGCCGCGCCTGTTCGACACTCTCCTCGCGGGTCTCCACCGTACGGTGGACGATCTGCAACTCGTTGTCCAGCGCCACCAGCTCGAAGTAGGCCGTGGCCACCTCGGCCACCAGCGCCATCTGCAGCGCCCGGGCCCCCTCGACCGAGGCCAGATACTCGGCCGCACCCTTGCGTTTGGCCCACCGCAGGCTCCCCCACAGGTCGGCCTCCCAGCTCAGACGCGCCTTGATGCCGATTTCGGGATCGTTCGAGAACTTCGTGTCGGCATAGTCGTTCGTCTCGCGGTTGGCATAGGCCGTTCCGTCGACCGACGGCAGACGCGCGGCCTTGCTCACGCGGTAGAGCTCCTCGAGCTGGCGCACGCGGGCGTCGGCCGACTGCAGGCTGCGGTTGTGTTCGAGCGTGCGTTCGATCAGCCGGCAGAGCGTCGGGTCGGAGTAGATCTCCCACCAGTTGCGGTCACTGATCGAGAGTGAATCCCGCTCTCCGGCGACGATCTCTTCGGGAACCTCCAGATCGGGCGACTTGCACTTCTTTTGCACCGAACAGCCGGCGGCCGTCGTCAGCAGCCATCCGCACAGGAGGATATATAAGGTAGTTCGTTTCATCGTTTCGACCATTTTTCTTTCACTTTGTAAACCCAGACGAAGAACAACGGCACGAAGACGATGCCGACCGTGATGGCCACCAGCATGCCGAAGAAGACGCCCGTACCGATTCCCTGGCGGCTGGCCGAACCCGGACCGCTGGCGAACACGAGCGGCAGCATGCCCAGAATGAAGGCCAGCGAGGTCATGACGATGGGTCGGAAACGCAGGTGCGCGGCCTGAATGACGGCCGACAACGTGTCGCGACCCTTCTCGACCTCCTCCTTGGCAAATTCGACGATCAGGATGGCGTTCTTGGCCACCAGACCCACCAGCATCACCAGACCGATCTGAAAGTAGATGTTGTTCTCCAGTCCGCAGGCCCAGTTTCCGAGGTAGGCGCCGATGCCGGCGATGGGCAGCGAGAGGATCACCGCCACGGGGATCAGCCAGCTCTCATACTGCGCCGCCAGGAAGAGGAAGACGAAGAGGAAGGCCAGCCCCAGTACGTAGCCCGTTTGCCCGCTGACGTGCTTTTCCTGATACGAGAGGCCGCTCCACTCGATGCCGATCGTCGCGGGCAGATGACGCCGGGCGATCTGTTCGAGGATGGCCATCGCCTGTCCCGAACTGTAGCCCTGGGCCGCTTCGCCCGAGATGGTGACCGAGTTGAACATGTTGAAGCGGCGGATCGTACCCGGTCCCGTGGTGTAGGAGGTCGTGCCGAGGGCCGTGATCGGGATCATGGCCTTGTCGGCACCCCGCACGAAGAACAGTCCGAGGTTCTCACGCTGGGCGCGGTACGGGGCCTCGGCCTGGATGTAGACGCGGTAGATGCGGTTGAACATGTTGAAATCGTTGACGTAGACCGACCCGGTGAAAGTCTTCACCGTCGAGAAGATGTCGGCCATCGGAACGCCCAGCATCTGGGCCTTGTCGCGGTCGACGTCGAAGTAGAGCTGCGGAATGTCGTTCTGCATCGACGACGAGAGTCCGGTGAGCTCCTTGCGCTGCGAGGCGTAGTGCAGCAACGTGTCGACGGCCCGCTGCAGGTCATTGTACGAGGCGTCGCCGCGGGCTTCGAGCACCATCTCGAAACCTCCCGAGGCGCCCAGTCCCGGGATGACGGGCGGCGTCGAGAGGTAGGCCTTGCTCTCCGGATAGCGCTCCAGCTCCTTCCGCACGTCACTCATCACCTCGCGGATATCCGAACTCTTGCGCTCCTCCCACGGCTTGAGGATCACGGTCAGCTGGCTGCGCGACTGGTTTGTCCCCACGCGCGGGCTCGAACCCGTGACGTTGAGCACGTACTCCACGTCGGGCAGCGACATCAGGTATGCCATGGCCCGGTCGGTGACCTTGCGCGTGCGTTCGAGCGTAGCCCCCTCGGGGAGCTCCAGTTCGACGGTGAAGTAGCCCTGGTCCTCCTGGGGCATGAAGCTCTGCGGCACGACCTTGTTCAGCAGCCACAGCGCCACGAGTGTCAGCCCGAAGAGGGCGAGCATCCGCTTCGAGTGGCGCATGCCACCGCGGATCATCTTCTCGTAGAACTTGTTGCCGCGAGCCAGCCAGAGGTTGATGCGGCGGAACAGGCGGTTTTTCTTCTTGCCCGAATCGGGCCGCAGGATCAGGGCGCAGAGGGCCGGCGAGAGGGTCAGGGCCACGAACGTCGAGATCAGCACCGAAACGGCGATCGTGATGGTGAACTGCCGGTACAACTGTCCGGTGATGCCCGACAGGAAGCTCACCGGCACGAATACGGCGCACAGAACGAGCGACGTGGCGATGATGGCGCTGCCCAGCCCATTCATGGCCTTTTTGGTGGCCTCGTAGGGCGACAGTCCCTCCTCGTCCATCGTGCGTTCGACGGCCTCGACCACCACGATGGCATCGTCGACGACGATACCGATGGCTAGGATCAGACCCAGCAGCGTCATCATGTTGAGCGAGAAGCCGAAGACGAGCATCACGCCGAACGTACCGATCAGCGAGATCGGTACGGCGATCGTCGGGATCAGCGTGGCCCGCCAGTTCTGCAGCGAGAGGAAGACTACGAGGATCACCAGCAGCAGCGCCTCGATGAGCGTATGGTAGACCTCCTTGATCGACTGCGAGATGTAATCCGTCATGTCGAAGGGGATCTCATAGGAGATACCCTCGGGGAAGTTGCGGCTGATCTCCTCCATGGTCTGCTTGACGCGCTGGGCTACCTCCATGGCGTTTGCGCCCGGCAGCATGTTGACGTTCATCACGGCGGCATTTCCGCCGTTGATCCCGCTCTCGGTGTTGTACGAAGCGGCTTCGAGCGAGACGCGGGCCACGTCGCGCAGGCGGATGAGCGAGCCGTCGGGGTTGGCGCGGATGACGATCTCCTCGAACTGCCCGACGGACGAGAGACGCCCCTGGGCGATGATCGGCGTGGTGACGTCGAGATCCGTGATGGGCTGCTGGCCCAGCACACCGGCGGCCGATTCGCGGTTCTGGTCCTTGAGGGCCTTCTGCAGGTCCTGGACCGTGAGTCCGAGGTTGGCCAGACGGTCGGGCTGCACCCAGATCTGCATGGCGTAGTAGCGGCTGCCGACGTTCGAGACGCTGCCGACGCCCGGCACGCGCCGCAACATGTCCAGCACGTTCAGCGTGGCGTAGTTCGAGAGGTAGATTTCGTCGAATTTCGGGTCGTTCGACAGCAGCGTGACGGTCATCAGGCGGCTCGAGGCCTGTTTCTCGACCGAGATGCCGTTCTGCACGACCTCGGCCGGCAGACGCGCCTCGGCCTGCTTGACGCGGTTCTGGATCTCGACGGCGGCCAGGTCGGCATCGGTGTCGATGTCGAAGGTCACCGTGGCGGTGAAACTTCCCGAGTTGGAGTTCGTCGACTCCATGTAGAGCATGCCGGGCGTACCGTTCAGCTCCTGTTCGATCGGGGTGGCGACGGCCTGCGTGACGGTCTGGGCGCTGGCGCCCGGGTACGACGCCGAGATCTTGACCACCGGCGGCACGATGTGCGGATACTGGTCGACGGGCAGCAGCACCAGTCCCAGCAGACCCACGATGACGATGACGATCGAGATGACGGTCGAGAATATCGGCCGGTCAATGAAGAAATCGGATTTCATGTGCGGATCAGTTTTCGGGATTCGACACTTCGTCCTTGGCCGTCTCCTTGACCGGAGCGACGGGTTCGACCTTGTCGCCGTGGGTGAGTTTGTGGAATCCCTCGGTGACGATCTTCTCGCCCGGCACCACGCCGCGTTCGACGATCACGCGGTTGCCCAGTTCGGGCCCCAGTTCGACCATGCGGCGTTCGGCCACGCTGTCGGGGCGCACCACGAAGATATAGGCGCCGCCCTTCTCGATGACCACCGACTTGGTGGGGATTACCATGGCGTCCTCCCGCACGTCCAGCAGCAACCGCACCTTGGTGAACTGTCCCGGGAGCAGGATCCGGTCGGGGTTGGCCATTTCGGCACGCACCGAGAAGGTTCCGGTTTCGGGATCGACCTGCGGATCGGCGAAGTCGACCAGTCCGGGCAGCGGATAGGGCGTGTTGTCGGGGAGTGTGATGGTGACGTAGGGGTTCCACTTGCGGGTGGTATCCTTCTGACCGATATTGACGTTGCGGGCCTTGCTTCTCAGGTAGTCGAGGCCCGTCATGCTGAAGTCGACGCGTACGGTGTCGCTCTTGACGACCGTTGCCAGCAGCGACTTGCCGTTCGGGCTGACGAGCGTACCGATGTCGACGCTGCGTTCGGAGATGTAGCCCGAGATGGGCGAACTGACCGTGGTGTAGCTCAGGGCGGTTTCGGCCTGCGTGAGGTCGGCCTCGCTCATGGCTACGGCGGCCGTGGCGCTCTCGTACGAGGCGACGGCATTGTCCAGGTCGAGCTGGCTGGCGGCATTCTGCTCGTAGAGGGGCTGGATGCGCTGCAGGTCGCGTTCGGCCTTCTGGGCCATGGCCTTGTCCTTGTTCAGCTGGGCCCGGGCCTTGTTGACGCGGGCTTCGTAGACCTTGGGGTCGATGATGAAGAGCGGTTGTCCGCGGCGGACGTAGGTGCCCTCCTCGAAGAGCATCTTCTCGAGGAAGCCCTCGACGCGGGCACGGATTTCGACGAACTGCTGGGCGCGGATGCGTCCGACGTATTCGCCGTAGATTTCGATGTCGTCCGTCCGGACGGGCTCCACCTCGACGACGGGCAGAACGGGCTTGGGCGGTTCGGGGCGGAAGATCCACCAAACACCTCCGGTAATCAGGATGACGCAGAGGCCCAGAATTCCCCACGTTCGCTTGGAGAAGCGGCGGATGCGTCCGCCGGCTTGTTTGCCGAGTTGGAGCGTGCGGCGTCCGGCTTGGGTCGCCTGCTTTACGATTTTCTCGCGTGATAGTTTCATGTTCAATAAAGTTCCGGATGTTTGCCTGGTTCCCGGGAGTCTGCAAAGGTACGAACTTTTTCCATAGGAAACGGATTTTTCGGCCAAATATGATGTTTTGGAAGAACTTTTTCCGCTTTTGGTTCTTTTTGTCGTGAAGTTCGGACCGCAGAGGGCGGGCCGGGGCATGACCCGGAGCGGGATATTGCCGGCCGGCGAGGAGGTGCGGTCGGCCTTCAGGGGTGCGGACGGTCGGCGGGAGGGCGTTACGGCAGCCCTACTCCTTGCCGGGAATGCCTCCCGGAAGCAGTGCGTGGCGGGCGAGAAAATCGTAGAACGGCTGTCGGTAGTTCTCCGAGATGGGGATCCGCTCCCGGTCGAAGCGAATCCGGTTGCGTTCGATCGTGTGGATCTTCGACGGCTGGACGATATACGAGCGGTGGACCCGGATGAAACGGTCGGCCGGAAGTTGCTCCTCGAGGCTCTTCAGACTCAGCAGCGAGACGACCGGATGGGCTTCGCCCTCGACGTGGATCTTCACGTAATCCTTCAGCCCTTCGATATAGAGGATTCTTTCGAGCGGAATCTGCTGCAGGCGATACTCCGTCTTGACGAAGAGGCTCTGCCGGAGATCGTCGCCGAACCTTCCGGCAGGTCCGGTCCCCTGTGTGGCTCTTTGACCGGATCCCTGTGCACCCTCTTGTCCGCCTCCTTGTACGGCAGGCGACTCCCCCGCTGCTCCGGCTGCTCCGGCTGCTCCGGCTGCTCCGGCCGGTGCCGCGGTTCCGACGCTTTGCGACGCGTTGCCGCCGGATTCCGTTTCTGCCGCCGCCGAAAGGCCGGATGCCCCGGCCGGGCTCTCCGCTCCGGAGTGCAGGGACTGTTCGGCGCGGCGTTTCAGATCGAACCACGCGAGCGCCTTGTTTGCCGCCGTCAGGAAGTCGTTATAGCTGATCGGCTTGAGCAGATAATCCATCGCCTGGACCCGGAACCCCTCGACGGCATACTGCGGAAAGGCCGTCGTGAAGATGACGCGCGTCTGCGCGGGCAGCATGCGCGAGAGCTCCATGCCGCTCAGACCGGGCATCTGGATGTCGCAGAAGAGCAGGTCGACCGTCTGCCGGCGCAGGGCCGTGAAGGCCGCCGTGCCGCTCCCGCAGGAGCCGACGAGCTCCAGAAACGGGGTCTTCCGTACGTAACTCTCCATCAGTTCGACGGCCAGCGGCTCGTCGTCGATGACCATGCAGCGCAGTTTCCAGTTCATGATTCCGACAGATTGAGGCACAGCAGTGCCGTGTAGGCGTCGCCCGAACGTCCGTACTCGAAGGTGTATCGTCCCGCATAGAGCATCTCCAGCCGTCGGGAAAGATTTTTCAGTCCGATTCCCGAGCCGCTGCGGTCCGAGGCGCCCGATTTGGGAAAGTAGCTGTTCTTGATGCGGCAGATCAGCTGGTCGCCGATTTCGTGGATGTCGATTGAGATGTAGGAGGGGCGGTCGTTGTCGACGCCGTGCTTGAAGGCGTTCTCCACCAGCGAAATGAACAGCAGCGGTACCACGGGACGCTCGGACGGCGCGTCGGGCAGCGCAAGGAAGAGCTTCACGTGACGCGGCAGACGGATGCGCATCAACTCGATGTAGTCGCGCAGGAAGTTGATCTCCGCCGCCACGGGAACCGTCGGATGACTGCTGTCGTAGAGCACGTAGCGCAGCAGACGGCTCAGATCGTGGACGGCCTGCTGGGCGCGGTCGGTGTCGAGCTGGATGAGCGAGTAGATGTTGTTGAGCGTGTTGAAGAGGAAGTGGGGATTCAACTGGCTCTTGAGGTTCTGGAGCTCGGCCTGCGTATGGCTGTGTTCGAGCTCCTTGCGGGCTGCTTCGGCACGGTACCATCCGCTGGTCATGCGGATGGCCACGCCAACCCCCACCACCAGCAGGTAGAGGGTCAGGTTGCCCGCGAAGAAGCGTACCGTATGCTGCCAGGGGCGTGCCATCGGCGGATGATGCATGTCGGGCGGCAGAACGTAGCGGAAGAGCAGGTGGACCAGGATCATCACCACGGCGATGAACAGCAGGTTGTAGCCCGTAAAGCGGCCGAAGCGGCGTGTGGTCAGATAGCGGTCGATCAGCAGGAAATAGTTCGTGTAGAAGACCGCCATGAACGAGATCGGGACGAGCAGGAACCGTACGTATTGCGGTCCGTTCATCAGCGGCCGGTTGGGACCGGTCAGGAAGAGCGGCATACAGAAGATCACGGCCCAAACCGTGATGTGGACCAGCCACCCGGTGAATTTCGATTGCGATGCGGTCATGGAACAAAGGTAATAAAAATTTCGGTCTGGCAGCGCCCGATTGCTGGTTCGGAACCCTCTCGGCGTATACGCAGCCCCTAAAGCCGGCTTCTTAAGCCGGTTATTCGTAGCGGATGGCTTCGATCGGGTCGAGCATGGCGGCCTTCTGGGCCGGATACCACCCGAAGAAGACTCCCGTGAGGGTGCAGACCGCGAACGAGAGGAAGACACTCCACGGCTGGATGTAGATCGGGAAGGCGGCGATCAGATTCACCGCAATGGCGGCTCCGACGCCCACGATTACGCCGATCAGTCCGCCCGTAACGCTGATCAGAATCGATTCGATGAGGAATTGCGCCAGAATGTCTATCCCCTTGGCGCCGATCGACATGCGGAGGCCTATTTCACGTGTTCGTTCCGTTACCGAGACGTACATGATGTTCATGATGCCGATGCCGCCGACCAGGAGCGAGATGCCCGCCACGGCCGCCAGCAGAACGGTCATCATGTCGGTCGTCGAGGTGAGCATTGAGGCCATCTCCTGCTGCGAACGGATCGAGAAGTCGTCCTCGTCCGAGGGTTTCAGCCGGTGGTTTTCACGCAGGATCTCCGTGATTTCGTCGATGGCCTGGTCGGTGTAGGCCTCGGTCAGCGCCGAGCAGACGATCTCCTGCAGGTGGGTGATGGCCAGAATACGTTTCTGGACGGTTGTGTAGGGGGCGATGATCAGGTCGTCCTGATCCATGCCCATGCTGTTGTAGCCCTTGCTCTCCAGGACACCGACGATCCGGAACGGGATGGTCCCGAAGCGGATGACCTTGCCCACGGGATTCTCCCCGTTGGGGAAGAGTTCGTCGACCACGGTCTTCCCGACCAGGCAGACCTTCGCGGCGGTCTTGATGTCCTGCTCCGAGAAGGTGTCGCCGTCATCGACGCGGTAGCGGCGGATCTCCAGGTAGTCGAGATTCACGCCGTAGACCGTCGTCGGGGTGTTGTTCGATCCGTAGACGGCCTGTCCCGCGCTGTTGACCGACGGCGAGACGTAGGTCACGTAGCGCGTCTTGGTCTGGATGTCCTCCAGATCCTCCAACTTGAGCGACTCCATGTCGTCGGCGCTCAGCTGCACGCCGCCCCGGCGGTCGCCGCCCGGGTGGATCATGATCATGTTCGACCCCATTTCGCTGATCTCGGCCTGGATGCTGCGTTTCGAACCCTGGCCGATGGCCAGCATCGTGATCACGGACGCTACGCCGATGATGATGCCCAGCATCGTCAGAAAGCCGCGCAGCTTGTTGTTGCTCAGTGCCTTGACGGCTATTTTGAAAAGATTCGCGAAGTTCATGGTCTGCTAATAATCCTCCTGTTTCGGCAGCCGGGCCAGCGCCTCGGCCGCACTCAAGATGTGTTCGTTGCGGGTGTCGCCGGTGATATGGCCGTCACGCAGTGTGATGTTGCGGCTGCTGTATTGTGCAATCTCGGGGTTGTGTGTCACGAAGATGATCGTGCGTCCCTCGGCGTGGAGCTGCTGGAAGAGTACCAGCACCTCGAAACTCGTCCGTGTATCGAGGTTTCCGGTGGCTTCGTCCGCCAGGATCACCGCCGGGTTGTTGACCAGCGCCCGTGCGATGGCCACACGCTGCATCTGTCCGCCCGACATCTGGTTGCTTTTGTGCAGGAGCCGGTCGCCCAGCCCCACGGCCTCCAGCGCCGCGATGGCCCGTCGCCGCCGTTCGTCGGCCTTGCACTGCGGATTGTACATCAGCGGCAGTTCGACGTTCTCGATGGCCGTCGTCTTCGGCAGCAGGTTGTAGTTCTGGAAGACGAAGCCGATCTTGCGGTTGCGCAGCGTCGCCCGCTGGTTCTTGTCCATCGTGCGCACCGACACCCCGTCGAGGTAGTATTCGCCCGAGGTCGGCGTGTCGAGGCATCCCAGCGTATTGAGCAGCGTCGACTTGCCCGATCCCGAGGTGCCCATGATCGTCACGAACTCCCCCTCGCGGATCGTGAACGACACGCCGCGCAGGGCGTGGACCGTCTCGTCGCCCACCTGGAAATTGCGCCGGATCTGCTCCAGCCGGATCACCTCCCGCTTCTCATTCCCGTCCATGGCATTTCTCCGTTTTATCCTCGTTCATCTGCGGTTGTGACCCCTATTTCTTCTTTTTGTCCGATCCCGGAGGCGACGGCATGAAGGGACTGCGTTCCGTCGTGGGAGCCTGTGGCTGCCAGGTGACCGCCGTCAGCTCCACGGCTACCGTATCGCCGTCGGTGAGTCCTTCGGTGATCTCCGTCAGATCGCCGCTCGCGGCTCCCGTCGTGACCAGGCACGGCTGCAACTCCCGGCCGCGCATCACCCACACCTCGCGTTTGCCCGGGGCCGAGGTTGCGCTTCCTCCGACGGTCACGCCCACTTCGCCCAGCAATTCCGCATCGGGCACGAAGCGCAGCGCCTTGGTCGGCACGGCCAGCGCCTGCTCCTTCTCGAGCGTATAGATCGTCACGTTGGCCGTCAGCCCCGGTTTGAGCTTCAGGTCGGGGTTGTAGGCCGTGATGACCACCTCGTAGGTGACGACGCTCGATTCGGTCGTCGCCTCGAGCCGCACCTGCTCGACCGTTCCGCTGAACATGTCGTCGGGATAGGCGTCGACGGTGAACTCCACGCGCTGGCCGTCGGCCACCTGCCCGATATCGGCCTCGTCGACATCGGCGATGACCTGCATCTGCGTCAGGTCGTTGGCGATGGTGAAGAGTGTCGGGGTCTCGAAGCCTGCCGCGACGGTCTGTCCCTCCTCGACGGCCCGGCTGATCACCACGCCGTCGATCGGCGAGGTGATGGTCGCGTAGCCCAGGTTGCGCTCGACCTTCACCATGGCCGCCTTGGCCTGGTCGTAAGCCGCCCGCGACTTCTCGTAGAGGTACGTGGCGTCGTCGTACTCCTGGTCGCTCACCAGCGCCTTCTCGTGCAGGGCCTTCGTCCGGGCGTAGTTCTTCGTCTGATAGTCGTACTCGGCCTTGCAGTTGGCCAGTTCGGCCTGTGCCGACTCCAGCTCGGCCTGCAGCGTCACCTTGTCCATCTCGGCGATCAGCTGGCCGGCCTTCACCACGTCGTTGTAGTCGACGTAGAGGCGGTCGATGATGCCCGAGACCTGTGTGCCGACCTCCACCTCGGTGACCGGTTCGACGGTGCCGGTGGCCGTCACCGAATTGCGGATCGTAATGCGGCTCGTCGGCGTGGTTTCCAGCGTGATACCCTCCCCTTTCGAAGGTCGCAGCACCAGCCACAGCACAATGGCTGCGATGACGACCGCCGCCGCAATCAGGATTCTTTTCCGTTTCATCTTATGTTGCTTGTTTTCAGTTGATCGTACGGGTGCCGAGCCCCTGGTAGATGTTCAGCAGCTCGATGTTCAGCAGCGCCATGTACTTGGCCTGCAGCACCTCCTGACGTGAGGAGGCCCATTCGTTCTGTGCCGTGATCAGTTCGACGGTGTTCTTCACGCCGAGGTTGAACTGCTCCTGCGTCAGGTCGAAACTCTCACGGGCATAGCGCTCCTTCTCGGTGGCGGCGCGGTACTGCGACTGGGCCGAAAGGGCGTCCAGGTAGGCCGATTCCACCTCGCGCAGCAGCGTCTTCTGCAGATCCTGCCACGAGAGGCGGCTGTTGGCCTCCTCGAGGCGCGCCTTGTTCACCGCCGTACGGTTGCGGCGGTTCGAGAAGATCGGCACGCTCAGCGTCAGACCGAGATTCTCGTTGAAGCGGTTCCAGATCTGGCTTCCGCTTTCGTATCCGCCGTTGGACATGTGGCCCGTGCCGATGCCGGCGGTAAGTGAAACGGAGGGATAGAACCCGGCCCGGGCCTGCCGAATACCCAGCTCCGCAGATTCGACGGCCAGTTTGCCCCGTTCGATTTCGGGCATGGCCTCCAGTGCCGTTGCATAGATTGCGGCTTTGGCGGGCAGGGACGACAACACCTCACTCTTTTGAATGGCAGGCGCGGCAAGGTTCATCTCCTCCGTTATGTCGAGCTCCAACAGCTGTTTGAGCTGAAGCCGGTAGTTGTCGAGTGTCGAGCAGGCCGTGGTGACCTGATAGAGATCACTCGCATATTGACTTTCGAGTTGTGCCAGATCGACCCGACTGATTGATCCCGCTTTCCAGAGCTCCTCGGCCCGGTCGCGCTGGGCGCGGGAGACTTCGGCCGTATTGCGGGCCACTTCGACCGCCTCGGCGGCATAGAGAGCCTGCAGATAGGCCTGCACGATGGCGATGCGGATGTCGTTCTCGGATTCGGCCACCGTGAGGGCGTCGATGCGGTTCTGCAGTTTCTGCTGGCGGACCGCCGTGCGGAGTTTGCCCCCTTCGTAGAGCGTCAGACCGGCATTCACACCATAGGTTCCCGTATAGGTGTTGCGGTCGGAGACGTTCGTCGAGGGATAGTTCGTGAAACTCTGGGTCGTGGAGGCTGTCAGCGACGGCAGCATGGCGGCTTTGGCCTCTTCGGTGTCTTCGAGCCCCGAGAGGTAGTTGTTGCGGCTCTGTCGGAGCTGGATGTTGTTCTCCAGGGCGTAACGCAGACATTCGTTCAGGGTCCAGGTCTTCGTCGTCGAGAGCGTATCGGAGGCCGGTATCGTTGCGGTCGGTTCACCGGTTGTGGCAACGGTGTTGCCGGCATGTTCCGCCGCTCCGGAGATACTGTCTGTCATCACGACTACGGGGCTGTCGGAGCCCTCACCGGGCGCTGCGGCGGCTATTCCGACTGCCAGCATGAAGCAATATGTCAACACGATTCGTTTCATTCAACTTTTGCCTTTCGGGGCTTGTCTCTTGTTCGGTCACAAAACTACATCTCGCGTTGCAGGCGCACAATTAAATTGGACGAAGCGGCGGATTTTGTCGACGAAATGTCTTGTGTGGTCGTTTAACCAATCTCTCGGAGCATCTTTTACCGGGGGGGGGAAAACTTCGTCCGGCATGAAAATAAGGTCTGCAACTACCGTGTTCGCAGGGCATGATCTGGACTGAATTGTAAAAAAAATTGCAGAATGAGGATGAAAAATTTGGAGATTGACATTTTTTCGCTACCTTTGCACTCGCAATCCGCCAGAGAGCGGTCATGCATGCGGAAATAGCTCAGTTGGTAGAGCGCAACCTTGCCAAGGTTGAGGTCGCGGGTCCGAGTCCCGTTTTCCGCTCCAGAGGGGGCCAGAAAGAAACCCCGATAGAAAGCGAAAAGCCTTGTATATCAGCGATATGCAAGGCTTTTTCTTGTATTCCCCCACTCCTGTTGACGCAAAAGGCAGCAAGTATTTCAGGCCTTCATCGTGACCTATTTTGCCCGGACCGAAAACAGGTCACGATTTAGCTCTATTTCGCTGATTTGCATCATCTTACTCTGCAACATTCCAGTGCTGAAGACGTTTAATTTATCCAAAAAACAAGCAGCCATGTTGCCACGAACCACCTTCAGCGTTGTCTTCTTCTGCAAGAAAACCAAAGTCACGAAAAAGGGCAAAGCCCCGATCTATGCCCGCATCACCACGACCGGCCAGTCGACCGAAGTCTATACACAGTGCCAGATCGAGCCCGAACGCTGGAATCAGCGTCTCGAACGTTCGCTCTACAAGGATGAAGTCGACCAGCAGATCAACCGCATCATCGCCAGTTACCGGGCCTCGATCCTTGCCGCTTACGACCGGCTGATCCAGGAGAACAGGACGCCGACCTGCTTTGCTGTCAAACAGCTGCTGGGCTCCGCCTCTTCGAGCCGGATGGTGCTGGCAGAGTTCGGCAAATATTGCGAGAAACGCCAGCAGGAGGTCGGCACCCGTATCACGCAGCTCACGGCCAACAAGTACCACCGCCTGCTGCGCTACATGACCGAATATATCCGGGATACCTACCACAAAGAGGATCTTCCGCTGGAGACGGTCGACTATGCCTACGTTGATGGGCTGAATACCTACATGCAGACGGCCTACAACTGCCACAACAACGGGGCGGTCAATCTGCTGTGCTGTTTGAAGAATTTCCTGCTCTATGCGGTCCGCAACGAGTGGATCGAGAAGAATCCCTTCCGCTACTACAAGATGAAGATCGACAAGACGAACGTCAAGGTGCCGTTGACAAAGGCGGAGTTGGATCTACTATTGAAGCGGCCGATGCCCAACGAGCGTTTGGACCGCATTCGGGATGTCTTCTGCTTCTGCGCACTGACGGGATTGGCCTTTACGGAGACCACCTGCGGCGGGAACACTTCACGACGGACGAGGAGGGTCAGCTGTGGATCCATAAGCCGCGGGAGAAGACCTCGGTGATGAGCCGTGTTCCGGTACTTCCGCAGGCGGCGGCCCTGCTGGAGAAGTACCGTGACGATGCCAACTGTCGGGCGCGGGGCAAACTGCTGCCCGTCCCATCGAATACGAAGATGAACGCCTACCTGAAGGAGATAGCGGATATTTACCAGATTCACAAGCATCTGACCACGCACCTGGCGCGCCATACGTTTGCCACCCTGGCGATTGAATACGGAATTCCGATCGATATCATCGCCAAGATTCTGGGCCATACGAATACGAACATGACGCGGCGCTATGCGAAGATCTCCGAGGCGAACATCAGCCGCGAGATGCGCCGCATCGGCAAAGTCCTGACGGCGGAAACGGGTTGTGTTATTTCGGGTAACAGCCGGTAAGCAAGACAGGCGTGATGCCGTCGCAAACGGTATCACACCTGTCATTTACGGTATGGAAACCTTACCAACTAACCGGTTCGTTCAGAATCACGCCGTCGGCAGCGTCCTCGGCCGTAAAGGTGCCGCCCTTGTACTGGACGCAAAGCATGACAAGCGCCTCGCGGCCCGTATTGCGGACGGAACGCCGCCCGGCAGGAGCTACCCGCACGATCGAACCTTCACCGATCGGGAAGATCTTGCCGTCGACCTGGAATTCACCTTCGCCCGAGAGAAAGAAGTAGAGCTCCTCATGGGTTTTGTGGGTGTGCAGAAACCCGGTTTCCGTACCGGGAGCAAACGACTGGAAGGAGAACTCCGCGCCCGTTGTCTGTAAGGCTCTACCGCCGAAGACCTTACCCGGAATCTTGACGGCCGGATTCAGCTCCAGCACGAATTCGTTCAGTTCGCTCAACTTGCCGAGCCCGATAGCACTGAAATTTTCGGCTTCGGCGATTTTTTCAATCTGTTTCATCGTTTATCGTGTTTTAAGAGTTTTTCCGTTTACGGCATCCTACCGCTCCGAGGATCGGTTGTTGAGTCGGATTTTTTCGTGATAGAAGTAATTAACCACAACCGGATGCCCCTTTTCGGAGCGGCCGTACGGCAGATCATTGACGCGATACGGAAGGCTGTTTGCGGCGGCATAGGCGGCCATCTCCTGCTCGAGTGCCTGCCAGTAGTCCGTCCGGCGGTGGTTGTAGATCTCCTCGTATAAAGGCACCAGTTCGGGATGCTTCTCCCGGATGTAGTCCATGATGGTCCCCTTGAACTGCCCGCGCAGGTTGAGATTCTCGAGCCACACGAGATCGGCAAACTCCCGCACCCGTTCGATGATGGCCTTCGGGTCGGTGATGCCCGGAAAGATCGGCGAGACGAAGCAGACGGTGCGGATGCCCGCCTCGTAGACCTGCCGCATGGCCTCGAGACGCCGCCCGATGCTCACCGCGCGGTCCATGTCGGCGCGGAAGGCTTCGTCCAGCGTGTTGACCGACCACGAAACCGTCAGGTGCGGAAACTCCCGCAGCAGATCCAGATCGCGCAGCACAAGGTCCGACTTGGTACAGATCATAATCTCGGCCGTTGTGCCGCGCAACTCCTCGAGCAGATGGCGCGTACGCTGGAAATGCTCCTCGAAAGGGTTGTAGCCGTCGGTCACCGAGCCGATGACGATCCGCTGGCCGTCGAAACGGTGCGGATCGCCGACGGGTTTCCAGTGCTTGACGTCGAGAAACGATCCCCAGGACTCGGTGTGGCCTGTGAAGCGCTTCATGAACGAGGCGTAGCAATACTTGCAGGCATGGGGGCACCCCACATAGGGGTTGGCCGAATAGCCGCCCACGGGCAGCGACGAACGGGTCATGACGTTCTGCACGTCGATGTCGCGAATCAGTTCCTGTTCCATACTCTTTGTTTGAATGCTTCGGGTAACTCTTGTATCATGCCGCTCTCACCCATGATCGGCAACAGATCCTCCTTCATGAAGACCGCCACGCCCTGCACCCGGGCCTGGGCGACAATGCCCCTCACCCATTCGGGCCGAGCATCGACCTTGCCGCGGCGGCGTCCGGTCTCGGTGCCGACGACGATCCACTCCACGCCCGTCAGGTCGAGCCCTTCGATCGGCCCGAACAGCGGTTCGAAGGTCACGTGGTAGTGACGGGCCCTAGCGTGTTGGCGCAGTGTGGCGATACGTCCCTTCTCCGCCTCGCACGTCACGGTGACACCCATCCAGACGTTGTTGTCGTCGGTCTGCAGGTCGAGCCGTTCGGGTCGTTTGGTCAGAAAGAGGTAGGCGTGCTGCGGATTGCGGGCCATGCGATCGAAAACTTCCGTCGTCCACTCGGGCCGCCAGTCCGAGAAGTCGCTCATGCCGGTCATTAGAAAGACCCGCGGGTCGCGGCTTTCGAGAATGCGGAGCTTGCGGGGCATGTACTCCGGGACGGAAAAATCGTCGGTCATGTGGAAGCGTCGGCAGTTGTTGCGGGCATAGCAGTAGGTGCAGCCGACGGTGCAGCCGACTACCAGATTCAGATTGCGGATCAACGATTTGATGCAGACACTCATGGCCGGATGTTTTTCGAGGGTGGATTCATATCGAATCTTCCGTCGGCAAAGGTCCGAAGATTTTTTGCGCAAAACTATGCCCGAAAGGGGGTAATGTATGCCATTTTGATAAATGATGTCGTATCTTTGTCTTCGGACAAACCGGATGCACGCGATGAAAACAACGACAAATCCCCGACGGCTGGTCACCGTGCCGTTCAGCAAGACGCAGTGCGGCGTCGACTTCTACATCAATACGGGCCGCAGCGAAGAGATCCGCGGCGTACTGACCGAGCATCCGCTCTTCCGGACCGACTTCTTCGAGTTCTTCTTCCTGCACAGGGCCCGAGGCGTGCTGTTGCTCGGCGGACGCCGCATCGAGCTGCACGACGGCATGGTGCTGCTCCTCTCGCCCCACCAGCAACAGCGCTGGCTCGTAGACGAGGCGGAGCTCGACTACACGTTTCTGATCTTCCGCGAGGATTTCATGCGCACGTTCCTCGCTGACAAGTTCTTCGTCTACCGCCTGCTCTATTGCTACCAGACCGACACGCCGCCGTGGTTCGATGCCGGACCGGAAGCCTTTGCGGAGTATCTCCGGCTGCTCGGAAAGATCAAGGCGGAGCTGCGCGCCCCGACTTCGGACAGCTACAATCTGATCGTTTCGGTGCTCTATTACCTGCTGGTGACGCTCAACCGCGACTATGCCGCCGCCTACGGACTGCCCGTGACGTTGCCGCGCAATAACTGTGCATTCCGCTTCAAGGCGCTGCTCGAGGAGCATATCCGTGAGGTGCAACGCGTCGAGGAGTATGCTTCGATGCTGCGCGTGAGCCGCGTGACCTTGAACCGGGCTGTCATGGATCAGTTCGGCGTCACGGCCGTACACCTGCTGAAACAGCGGCTGCTGGAGGCTGTGAAGAACGACCTGCTGTTCGAGGGGCGCAGCGTCAGCCAGCTGGCCGAAACGTACGGTTTCTCGGACCCGAGCCACCTGATGCGCTTCTTCAAGCAACAGACCGGACAGACCTGCTCGGCCTACCTCGAAGATTATCGGCGCGGCGCGGACGAATAAGGCCTGTCGGAATCCGCAACCGGTCTGCGACTCCAGTCCCTCCCGGTGATTCGGAGATGCGGTTTGCATGACTTTCGTCCCAAACTACCCTTTTGAGCTTCCGGCTCGACAGCCCGTATCCCGTCTCTGTCCGTGTATTATCATAGGCACGTTTGCCATATGCGCAAATCAGAATGGTTATAAACCGGCGTTTTTCCCGCAGTTTGTCCACCCTCACGACGCCAACCGACGCCAACCACTGCCACATTACTTTGCAGGCGAAACTTTTGAGGGGCTGCGCGCGTTATCCGAGTGCAAGCTTGCAGGAACAAAGATTCATAAACCGGGAAAAAGATGAAACGCCGTGCCTTTCGGATCCGGGACCGCTGAATGTTCGGTGGCCTCATCCACACAAAGTGTAACCCACAGAGACGGGTTGCCGCATAGTCGAACCAAACAGAAAGAAGACCATGGAAAAGATCGTATGTATCGGGGAGCGGAGTTGGCAGCGGCTCCTCGAACGGGTGGAACACCTCTCCGCCCTTGCCCAACGCCTGGAACGCCGTTTGACGCCACCGCAGGACGACGGGTGATTGGACAGCGAAGAGGTCTGCCGGGCACTGAACATCACCAAACGCACGCTGCAGAGTTACCGGGACCGGGGAGCAATTCCCTGCTCGCGTCTGGGCGGAAAATTCTACTACCGACGCCGGGACCTTGCCGCCTGGCTCTCCCGTAAAACCGTTCAAACGCGATAGCCATGCCGCTGGATTATCTCAACGAAGCGAGCGAAGAGGTACAGCGCTTGTTCACACGGCTGAACGGCGTGGAACTCACGCTGCGAAAGGCCTCCGAGGAGCGCCCGATGATCGGCGAGGAGCGCTACCTGACCGGTGAGGAGGTCTGCACACGCCTGCGCCTCTCACCGCGCACCTTGCAGACGCTGCGGGACCGGCGGCAGATTCCCTTCACTGTACTTGGCAACCGCCTGCTGCTCTATCCCGAATCGGGGATCCGGGCAGTCCTTGACCACAACCTTCGGGCAGCTGCCGAGTAGCAGACAAAGGACTCCTTCGATTTTTTTAAATCGGAGGAGTCCTTTTTGCCATATTGCTTTATCAGTTTATTCTGGTAATAATTGATCGCAGATCTTCATAGGAAGTTATTACGCCATATTTTACATTGCTCGTAGAAACCTCATTAAATAATTTTTTTGCACACTCTATTTTAGCAGTTTCTACCCCTCTGAGATCCATTGATCTCATTGATCCCTTGGTTTCAGCAATAAAGAAAACATGTCTGACCTTCCCCGTATCGAATGCAATGGCCCAATCCGGAGCGTAGTTTCCAACGGGAGTTGGTATCTGGAAGGATCGGGGCAGTTTGGCGTAAACACATACCTCTGCCGCCGCATCCATATCTTTTGCAAAGTCCCGCTCTTTTACAGAATCAGAAAAGACATAATCCAAAATGTGCTTTTTCGCAGGATATGCCTTATCCAGACTTTGTATGGGCTTTTCTCGGGTGAATATGCTGCTGTCGTATTTGCCTTCAATCAGATTGTAGGATATGTGCTCGATAATCATCGTCGCTTTTTCCTCCCGAATCAGTTTGATCGTATTGCGGATAAACTCTTCGGGGTTATTGCGGAACATGGCCAACTTGGATGGAGTCAGACCATTGAGAATCTTGACTACCGAACGGCGTGTCAGCGTGGCTCCCCGGGCAATCTCACCGACGAGATCGTACGCGACTGACGATGTGGATAAGGTATTCAAGGTTTTCGAGGTCGAAGATGTTTCGTCGAATGCATCCACTGTTTGTTGCTCGCCGGAGACTACGACATACCGCAGTTGATTGACGTGCAATTTGGCGTTTATGCTCTTTGTCGCATTCTTAATAAGTTCATTGCTGTCGTAGTGAACCGTATAGGCATATTTGTGGTTGATCTCGTTCCACAAGGCCTGGAACTCTTTCTTGTTGAAGTTTTCATTGAGTCTGTTGTTCTGAACATTGGGCTTGTTCCCGTTCTCGAACATCTTGCTGACGGCATCTTGGGTTGCCTCATCGTACAGGGCGCGGAGCAACATCTGAATACCTTCAGCCATCGGCGCGAGTTTCCGGGACATGGGGGCAAGCGCATTGTTTTCCAGATCGGATTTGTATTGTTCGGTAATCTGATCCTTGTCGTCAATATAGTCGTTTTCCCACAAATAGCTCCGAATGGCAGTTGCCTCCTCTTTGGTGATTGCATGCTTTTCACCATCACACAAAACAAACATCCCCGTAAAGTATGCAACATCGGCTTTTGTCGGACGCTCCCGCAATACCTCCTGGGTTTCACGCTGCAGGGCGTCGACAAAACTGCTGTAACTCTCATTGGCAATGACCGTCAGCCGGTTCAGATCGTGTACGTTCTCGCCCAGGGTTTCAAAGTCCATGCGAACACCGTTCCTGTCCACACACAGACACAGTCCCCGGCCTACCTCCTGACGCTTGGCCACGGCGGAATTGGAGTGACGCAGCGTGCAGATCTGGAAGACATTCGGGTTGTCCCAACCTTCCCGCAGGGCCGAGTGCGAGAAGATGAACCGTGTGGGCTCATCGAAACTCAACAGACGCTCCTTGTTCTTCAGAATCAGATCGTAGGCCGATATGTCGTCGGAGATATCCTTGCCGGGTTTCACTTTACTGTTCACGGAGCGCCCCTTTTTGTCGATCGAGAAGTAGCCCCGATGAATGTCGCCCACGCTGAACCGTCGCAGATATTGCTGATAATCCGAATCGAAGAGCGACAACTGCTCGTTGAGCATGTTCGTGTACTCCTCCTCGAATATCTTTGCGAATATCTCTTTGACCTCGTGTCCCTCCGCGTCGTAGCTTTTGTATTTGGCCACCTCGTCGACAAAGAACAACGACAGCGTCTTGATTCCCCTGGCAAAAAGTTCGCTCTCCTTTTCGAAGTGCGACATGATCGTCTCCCGAATCTGCACCCGCTGCATGGCCAGTTCGGTGGTGTCGCCGAATACCTCTCCCTTGTGGAGCGTAATGCCGTTGAGAAAGGTTACGGAGTTGGCATAGGGATCAATCTCCGAGATGTCGAATCCATCGTATTGAGCCAGCCCGCTTTCGCTGATCAGCTTGTCGCCGACTCCGAACGTGTGAGCTTTGCGCTTTATGCCCGACGGGGTATTTATCTCCAGATCGATACGGGCCATGGGAGGCCTGTTTTTCGACAATACGATACTGTCGAGATAGAGATAACTCGACAATCCGCGCAGATTCTTGATCTCGAAGCCCTTCACCTGAATCTTTTTTACCAGTTTCATGTTGTAGGCATCGAGTGCATCGAGCGCGTAGACCGTATTGTGCCGGGTCTTGTGCGTGGCCGAGTAGTTCAGCATAAACAGCGGCTGGAATTTGGCCAGCGCCGTTTGCGTGACCTCGCCCTCCATCTTCTGGGGCTCATCCATGATGATAATCGGATGGTTGGCGGCAATCACATCAATTGGCCGGCGGCTGCCGAATTCGTCGCGCTGCGAGTAAATGATGCGGCTCTCCTTGCTGCGTCCCCCTTCCTTCATCGAGGCGGCAAAAGCCTGCGTATTGATAATCATCACGTTCAGCCCGGCATCCGACGAGAATGAATCGAGTTGTTGCAGATTGGCACTGTTGTAGATAAACCAGCGGGCCTTCTTGCCGTAATACTCCATGAAGTGGTCTTCGAGCATCCCGAAACTCTTGGCCACTCCTTCGCGGATGGCGATGCTGGGCACCACGACGATGAATTTCGACCAGCCGTACCGCTTGTTCATCTCGAACATCGTCTTGATATAGACGTAGGTCTTTCCCGTACCGGTCTCCATCTCGATGTCGAGACTGCAGGCGCCCAATCCCCTGGACAATGCCTCGGAACGCTTGATGTTGTTGCGGTCCTGTATCTTGTGGATGTTCTCCAGCAGCTCCGAGGCGTTGAGCCAAACCTCCTGGTTCCGGTAGCCGGTCTCCAGCTCACGTTCATCCATCCGGGTTTGGTATTCCTTCTCCCGCTTGCCGAGGTCGCGACGGTAGGTGGCATTCCCCTGCGAAGGCTGTCCGGCAAACACATCGACCGTACTCTCCACCGCATCGGTCTGGTATTGCTGTATCTTGAATCTGAATTTCATGGCACTCTCTACAAAATCCGACGGATGGTCTCCTTGCTGTATGCGTTGAAAATCTGGTCGAAGTTGTCCAGCACGTTGTCCGTGGCGGCCGAGGCATCGCGCATCACAAAATAATAGGGCTGCATGCGGGCAATCTCCGTGATCACCTGCTCGTCGATGTCGCGGTCAAAGCAGGCGACCAGGTAGTTGCCGTCGACCGCATAGACCTTCTTGCCGTGAATCTCGCGCTCCTCGATGCGGCTCGACAAGGGCAGATTGCACTCCGGCATCACCTGGAACAACAAATCTTCCGCCGTACGGTCCGGCTTGATGTTGTCCTCGAAGGCCTCGAATCCCAGGGTCTGTTCGATGGGCGTCTGGGCCGGGGTGTAATAGACATCGGCCATGTTCGAGGAGTCGAGTTTCAACACGCGGAATCCGGTGTCGAGACGGTCGATTGCCTCCTTGTCCTTGTTTTCCTCCTTGATCTTCTTTCCGGCCCGGCGAATGCGTTCCTTGCCGATTTCGCAGATGTTCGGGTATCCGGCTTTGTAAGCTTCGCTTTGGGGGTCGGTCTTTTCGGGCAGCTGGACCATAATAAACTTGCGGTTTCCCCCATCCTCGGCATTGAGCTGCATCACGGCATGGGCCGTCGTGGCCGACCCGGAAAAGAAATCAAGAACAAGAGAGTCGGAATTTGTCCCTGCCTCTAGTAATAATTTGAGCAAATCAACATTTTTAGGGAAATCGAATAGTCCTTGTGTCGTATCGTCATTTCGCGATGCCAATATATCTGTCCAGTTCGTGTTTCTTAAGATACCGTCTGCTGGGGATATCCAATTTTCCACACCCGCATTTTTCCCCTTGCCATTGGGATTTCTCCGGATAAATTTTTTGCATCGTCCAGTCTTTTCCCAGTATTCCTCAAGAGTCATTGTATGACTATATTTTTGGACATACTCTTCATAATTTTTTACAGCTTCATATGCCAACTCTTTACTCCATTTCCATTGTCCAGTAGTAGGGGTATAACCTAAAATATTATAACGCATTGTTGGTCTATTAGCGTCATTCCAGAATCCCTTCCAATATCCGGTTGAAGCACGTTCTTCAGAAGATGCTTTAAAAATAGGGTTAAATAGAAATGTATTTTTCGAGTAACATAGAATATATTCAAATCCTATATTAAACGATTTTAAGCCTTGATTCATAAATTGCCTATTCAAATTCTTGTCGTATCTACGAACAATGAAAGAATTTGCAAATTTATCTTGTCCAAAAACTTCATTACAGATTTTCTTGAGATTCTCTATTTCATTTTCGTCGATTGAGATAAAGATCACCCCGTCGTCCGACAACAGGTCGCGGGCCACTTTCAAGCGAGGATAGATCATATTGAGCCAATCGGTATGGAAACGACCGTTGGCTTCGGTATTGCGCTGCATCGGGTCGATGGTTTGGTGGCCCTCCGCATCGAACAGCCCGCTGCGCTGCTCAAACTCCGTTTTGCCCTTGGCAAAGTCGTCGTTATAGACGAAATCGTTGCCGGTGTTGTAGGGCGGATCGATGTAGATCATCTTCACCTTGCCGAGGTAGTTCTCGCGCAGGAGTTTCAGCACGTCGAGGTTGTCGCCTTCGATGTAGAGGTTTTGGGTGGTATCGAAGTCGACGCTTTCGGCACGGCACGGGCGCAAGGTTTTCGAGGTCGGGGTATTGGCCAGCCGGATGGCTGCGCGCTTGTCGGGCCAGGTGAACTGGTAACGCTGTTCGGGGCCTTCGACCACGTCGTGAGCCAGGAGTTGGCGGAGTTTGTCGAAGTCGATGGCCTGTTCGACGCGACCGTTGCTGTTGATTCGTTCGGTCAGACACTCGGGGAACAACGCCCCGATTTGTTCTATATTTCTATCGGCCATATCCGCCGTCTGCATCTTCAGGTGTTCCATGGGGATTATTTCTTTTTTATTGATAACACAAGTGGAATCGTGTATTTTATGCGACTGATTGTTTGGCTTTCGACTTTCGACTCAACGTTGCCTCCAAAATTGAAGGCAACAACCTTGATACCTGCCCCGCCACTTTTTCCGTCGCTTTCTGTGGCTGTTATGGCAACATCAAAATCAACGTCAATAACGTTACCTTCGACAGTTCCTCTTACATATCTATAATCGCCATTAGATGCGAGTCCGTTTTTGGGAATATATCCTCCTATTTTTTGTAATTGCGAGTCAGCCTCATTAGCCCCTTCTACAATTTGTACTAACGTTTGGGTTGTAAATTCCTTTATGTCCATATTTATTCCAATTCTTTTTTCAGTTTCTTCAACTCCTCGAACAACTCCGTTTTCCGCCGCGGCTGCCGCTCCGAACGGGCCTTGCGTTCCAGCACCTCGATCTGGTGAAGCAGTTTCGCGCGGCGGTCCTCCTGCACAATCTGTTCGGCAACGCTGAGCCCCTCGGTGGGGGTAACGGCTCCGATCGAGGCGACAATTTCATCCCATACGGCATCGAGATTCAATCCCCGGAGCGGTATGCGGACACTCCCGGCGGGTTGCCAGGCCGAGAATATCATCCGCGAACAAAAGAGCGCCAGCCGGACCTCTCCGTCGAACGATAATGCAAAGATAAGATTTTGTGGGATTAATCGGACCAGCAGTTCCAGATTCTTCGCCTGACATTCGCGGTGTTTGAGCTGGACGTCAAGCAGATAAAATTTTTTCACCCGTTCGCCCTCCGCAAGGGCCGGAACCGTGGCCGGAGAGATCTCGGCAACGATGTCGATGCGGCTGATGTCGGCATCGAACCGGTCGCGCTGCGCCGCCCGCAATTCAAAACGGGAGTAGATCGTCTTCTTGGGAAGCGACCGGCGCATCTCGGTGGAGGAAGGAAGTCCGTACATTGGTTATTGGATAACGATGAAACAGATCAGTTCGAAATCATCGAGCCCCTTGATCTCGTCGGCGAACAGGCGACCCGGGGCTCCGCTCAGGAAGCTGTCCAGATCGCTCTCGGCCTTGACCTCCACGATGGAGGCGATGGCCTGATTGAGCAGTTCCGAGTAGTGGCGCATCTCGCGGCCGTCGCGGGTGAGGCGGTTGAATTCCCGGCAGAGCGTCGCATCGGGTTCGCTGTGGCCCTTGCACAGGCGGCGAAGCCGGTCGAGCAGCTCTTTGGGGGCAAGGTGGTTGATGACGACGGAGCCCGTTTCCGAAATATAGACCAGATAGAACGGATGAAGGCGGTTCTGGCGGTCGATATTGACCGAGTTGTTGCGGTTTTTCAGAACATAGATGACCCCCGGGGGGCAGTTGTCCGTATGGTTGACGACAGCATGCAGTCCGAAGGGGGTATGTTCGATATCGGGATTCGTCTTCATGTAATCCAGCAGGTCGAGCCGGAATTCATTCAGCCCCAGGTCCATGATGGAGATGCCCGACGACATCTCCTCGATGTCGACCACCTCCGATTGCAGCCGTTTGAGCTGTTCGCGTCGGTATTCCAGGTCGCCCTTCTCCTCGGGTGAAATCGGGTTGTCGTCTCCCGTTGAGGTCAGAACCGACACCTTCATGCGGGCTTCGACACGTCCCTTGAGGTCGATATATTCGTCGAGCGTCATATCCGGCCAGTAGTTGACCAGCTGGATAACGGCGTTGCGCGACCCGATGCGGTTGATTCGTCCGAAGCGCTGGATGATCCGCACGGGATTCCAATGGATGTCGTAGTTGATCAGATAGTCGCAATCCTGCAGATTCTGTCCTTCGGAGATGCAGTCCGTGGCAATGAGCACATCAATCTGTTCGTGGATATCCGGGAAAAGCACCTCTTTCTCCTTCGATATCGGCGAGAAGAGGGTCAGCACGGTGTTGAAATCGAGTTTCTGGCGCAGACGCAGAGTGCTTCGGGCCTCCACATCGCCGGTAACAAGCGCCGTGTGGAGACCTGTCTTTTCGTGAATGCGTTCCGCCAGATTGTTGTACAGATACTCGGCCGTATCGGAAAACGCCGTAAAGACAAGAACCTTCATGTTCCCGTCATTGATCGGGTGTTCGAATTTGTGGCGTAAGTCGGCAATGAGCTGCTGCAACTTGCAATCGTGTTCCGGGGTTATGTCGGCCAGCATGAACAGCAGCAGGTCGAGCGTTTCGAGATCCTCGGAGAGGTATCGCTTCCAGCTGACGTAGTCCATGTCCTTCAACGCGATTTGCGACTTACGGCCTCCAATGAAAAGGCTGTCCTGATCGTCGATATCCAGTCCGGAGGTGAAATCGAAATCGTCGATGGCGGTCGTTTCCGTATCGTGGCTGTCGATTTTCCGGATAGTGGCGTTGATGAAGCTCTGGATACGGGTGAGGGTCAGTCGGAAAGAATTGACCGAACTTTCAAGCCGTTTCAACAGATTGCTGCTCATCAACTGACGCAGACCGCTCTCCCGTCCGGCCATGGTGAGGTTCGCATAGCCCTCCTGCGAGTCGCTTTTGGTGTATTTGGCACGCGAACTGGGCAAGATGAATAGCGAAGGCGTATAGATGGCCAGATTCAGTTGCTGAAGAAGTCCGAATATCTCGTTATAATTGATTGCCCGATCCAGATCGGTCAGGTGAGGCCGACGGGATATCGGAGCAAGCCGCTTCGGGAATTGGCCGATATCGGTCGTATCGTAATATTGCTCGATGTGTTTGCGGCTGCGGGCAATCGTAACGGAGTCGAGGACCTCGAAGAAGTCAAAACTCAACTTGTCGAGCAGCGCTTTGGTTGTGCGTTCGGCCTGTGGCAGACGAACCCAACTGTTGTATGCAGCTTGAGCCTGTCGGAAAATATCGTCTATTCCGTTCTGGGTATTCAGCAGAGAGTTGATATTGGCTGCATCTCCTTCATAAGCCAGAGCGATCTGATTCTTGAGATCGTTGAACCGGTTATTTACGGGAGTTGCGGACAGCATGAGGACCTTGGTCCGGACGCCTTGTCGGATTACTTTATTGAGGAGTTGCAGGTAACGGTTTTCTCTTGGGTTCTCATCATTCTCATCCGTGGATACTTTACCTCCATTGCGGAAATTATGCGATTCGTCTATGACGACAAGATCATAATTTGACCAGTTGATATGTGTCAGGTCTATTCCATTGGACTTTCCGCTTTCGCGGGACAGATCGGAATGAAAAAGTATGTCATATCGCAACCGATCCTTGGCTATGGGATTGTTCTTATAGTTGCTGCGGTAGGTTGCCCAGTTGTCGTATAGTTTCTTGGGGCAAAGGACCAGAACTGACTTGTTCCGGGTTTCATAATATTTTATGACCGAAAGGGCCGTGAATGTTTTGCCCAGACCAACGCTGTCGGCCAAGATACAGCTGTTGTATTTTTCCAGCTTGTTTATGATGGCCAGACATGCATCTTTCTGGAAATTATACAGTTTGTTCCAGATGATGCTGCTCTTGAACCCGGTGGCCTCATTGGGCAGGACATCCTCGGATATATCTTCCAGAAATTCGTTGAAAATATTGTATAATGTGACAAAATAGAGAAAATCGGGTGCATTTTCCTTGTAGGCATTGGTTATGTTGTCCAGAACTTCGTCTGTGACAATCTGCATTCGGGAGGTGTCGTTCCAAAGTTGATCGAACAGGGCCAAAAATTGTTGAGACATGGGGAAATCCAATTTGTTGACCATTGTATATGCATTATTGCCACGTTCACACCCCAATTCGACTGTGGTGAATCCGGCAATGGGCATATAACTTTTGTTATCTATATTGGCAAATCCCATCATGTTCTCATTCGTCCGATTGGATTTGAAGCAAGCCTTTCGCCGGATCCACTCCGCACACTCTTTGGCGATGGCTTTTTGAGATAATTCGTTGCGAAGCTTTATTTCGAATTCAGAACCATATAGATTGCGCTCTCGGTTTAATCTGGGAATGTAAAACTCCCGTTTTTGCTTGTTGGCTTTTTCAGTAATAAAAGTCGGAGACGTAAAGATGAAGCGTAATTCTTCGATGTCTTTCAATTGTTTTTTCAACTCCTGAAAGGCATAAATTGAAAAACAAGATGCTGCAATGGCAATCTTGCTTCCCGATTTAATCTCTTCGATAAAATCGTCCTTCAGGGTTTTGTCTATATTGTTGATTATCTCCATGTCAATTAATTGAAGCCAATGCACATGCAAGTACGAATTTAAATAAAAAAACTGTTTTATCAAAGTTTGAACAGTTGTCGCATTTATAATGCAACTACCAGCAAGAAAGCGCAATCGCGCCTCATGGTGAAACAAACCGGCAGCGGGTGCCGTTATCCTCACAACGACGCAAAAACCACCGACCATGACAACGCCATTCATCCCTTTCAAGGCTCCCCAATGAAGAGCCGACCACCTTCTATCTGCTGCCTACCGTCCCCGGTTGGACGACAACAAGTCCCGATTCGTTCGGGTCCAAAGCTGCACGCTTCCCATCCTTGCCGCGACATGAACCTCCTGCCGTTTGCCGGTACGGGAGCGCCTCCGCGCTGACGCCTTTGCGACCCCGGGATTCCGCACCGTTCGACTTCAAACGTCGAATGTGCTGCTGAATCCCGGGTCCGAAAACCGAAAGGAGCGAGGTTGTGTTCTTGTGGCACAAAAACCCCGCATCGGTTTTTTGGCTGCCACATCGAACCACCTCGCCCTGCGGGGCTGCCCCGCCCGGTCTGCTCCCGAGGGTCGCATACCGAACCATCCGCCGCTCGCCGGGCTCGTCGCGGATTCGGGGCACGGGACGTCGCTTTCGACCGACGCTGCACGAAACGGCTCCCGATTGTTTGTTCCACCGTCAATGCCTTCGCGCCATGGAGGTAACGAAACCCAAGGGTGGACGCCCGCGGAAGAGCGCGGCGACCTTGCGTTCACGCACAGTACGTTTCCGCGTGAGCGAGGCGGAGTACCTCCGGATGCAACGCAAGGCAGCGGCCTGCAATCTGACCCTCTCGGAGTATGCCCGTCAGGCGGTCACCTCTGGACGGATCCTGCGGCGGATCGGCACAGAGGAGTTGCGCCTGGTCTCTGAATTGACGCGCGAACGGAATAACCTGAACCAACTGGCCTTCCTCCAGCACGCCTTCGGTGTCGCCTCCCACGAGGAGGAGCTGCGGCGGATCCTCCGCTTCTACGACGAGGTGATCGGACGGTTGAAACAAAAACTCTAAAACGATGATCGGCAAAATCGTAACCGGCAAATCCTTCGGCGGCGCGGTGCGCTACCTGCTCGGCAAGGAGCCGGGAAAGGCTTACATTCTGACGAGTGGCGGCGTGGAACTCTCCTCCCGGCAGGCGCTGATCGGCAGCTTCGAGTTCCAGCGCCGGGCCCGCCCCGATGTCGAACGGGTTGTCGGTCATATCTCCCTATCGTTCCACCCCGACGATGATCCGCGGATGTCGAACCAGTTGATGCTTGACCTGGCACGGGAATATATGCAGCGCATGGAGATTACCGGCACGCAGTACCTTGTTGTGCGCCACACCGATACGAAACATCCCCACCTGCATATCCTCTATAACCGGGTACGTTACGACACGACGCTGGTTCCGGACCGCAACGAACGCCTGCGCAACATGCGCATCTGCAGGGAGCTCAAGCAGGAGTACGGACTGACCTTTTCGCACGGTAAGGAGCAGGTTGCCACGGAACGGCTGCACGGTCCGGAACAACTGCGCCACCGTATTTACGACCACCTGCGGGAGGTGCTGCCCGAGTGTGCCACCTGGACGGCAATCGCAGAAGAACTGGCCAAACGACAGGTCGCCACGACCTTTGTTCATCGGGGCGGCGATCCGACGAAGGAGATCCAGGGCGTAACCTTTACCCTGGAGGGGCATACGTTCAAGGCTTCGCAGGTGGATCGTAAGTTCAGCTACGGCCGTCTGATGCAACGAATCGAGCAGATTCGCCTCCGGCAGGCGATGATCGAGCGGGTCCGCAACTACACGGACGAGCAACGTCCGCAGGTTTCGGCTATCCTGAAAAAGTTGGAGGCGGAAAAGCAACGGCAACGACAGCCAGAACAGCCGCGTCGGAATCTGTCGATTGCAGGCAGGCCCTTAACCAAGGAGCAGATCGAGATGCTCTGCGAGGGAGAGCCGATCTACGTGCGGGGAACGCAATCGGAGGGTTATGTGGTGATGGACGACCGGCTGCAGATGGCGTGGGTCTATCGGGACGATCCGCGGGACTGGGTGGAGTACGGGAAATACATGATGCGACGCATGGACCGGGACCGGATCGAAGCGGGCTACGTGGTGCGGGCGCTGGTGAAATGGAGGGGAGGCACGACGGCACGGCCCTACCTGTGGAAGGAGAAGGAATCGGATACGACCTACCGGGAGAGTTGGGACGATCCCCGCGAACCACGCCCTTCACAGACCCAAAAGCAGCAGGACCGGCCACGCCGCTTTATCACCCCGAAGAAGAAGTCGCGCGGCCCGAGTCGGTAACGGGGGCGCGCCAGTTGTAACTCTTTGCCGGAAGCCCGTCCCTTTCCACCCGTCCGCAAAGATCCGACTTGCCGGCATCGGCTGCAAGGCTGTACGGAGCGTTCTACGGGGACGGCCTTGCAGCCGTCGCCGCCAAGTCCGGGGCTGGTCGCTATCGGGTGGAAGGGAAAATACGAAAGAGAATGACCTTTGATATGACGTTCCCCCCCCCAATAATCCGAATTGACAGAGGATAGGTTTACACCTATTGACATCTCAAGTCCAGATTTAGGGCATTTTTACTCTTCTTCCCTTTCTCCCGCCAATATAAGTACCCGGACATCCTCCTCCATTAGAGCATTTATGGTGAGCCCCCATTGTATAGACGCATCGTCCGAAGAACTGCCCGACTGAATCGTCTGCAGCAAATTCAGAACCTCCTCATAGTTGCAGGGAACCCCCTCTTTCAGCCGGATAGAGACGAAAAACTCGGACGCATGAATGCTCCCCGCATATGACTTGCGCACGCTCGGAATCACCGATTGCAAATCCCCCTTCTTGACCACGATGTTGGACGACCGGACAATATGACGCGAGGAAACGAATTTCCGATAATCGTCCAGGTCGATTGATACAAATTTTTCTCCTTCGCCAGCGAAGTGTGTGGTCGCAATTTGATTCAGATTGAAATCCATAATCACATCAGTTTATCCATTAACGAATTAAAAAATTGTGCGGTAGGCATCCAGCGCAGCGCGTCGCCGCGATACCCCGTGCAGTAAATCAGCACATGTACGACCAATAACACCAGCAGTATCATTCCTGCTGTCTTTGCCCAATATTTGAATGCATTCTGTTTCATGCTTTTTGAACTTGCGTCTGCAAAATAAAGGGTTGCCCCGGTCAGAAACTGACCGAGGCAACAACCAACAAATGGAAAATATCGTTTCAGAAAGCTCCGAGTGAAAAAACAATCGGTCCCGGCTACGTTTCCGCTCGGCCGGTGACTTTTTCAGGCGACCTGCTGTTCGGGCCTTGTGCCGCGCACCGGCACATTCGAAACATCAATGCTTTAGGCGGAGGTTATGCCCGTCCGCCCGGGACCGACTGCATGTTTAATACTCCGTTGACAGATGCTGACGCGCCTGCCAAACTGAGAACTGGTCCAACTCCTCCTTGACCAGCCCGCAGACATAGATTACGACGGCGATGTCGTCCAACCATCCGACCCACGGGAAGAAGTCGGGCACGAGATCGAACGGACTTACCACGTAGAGCAGGCAGGCTACCACCTTCAGATAGGCCCACATGGAATACCCCTTGTAACGGCCGGAAGTCACGGCACTCAAATAGTCCCACAGCAATACCAGTTGTTGCTTCACTCGGGAAAGACCTTTTTTCCGTGTAAACTCATCGCGTTTGTTGCCTAAGTCCTCCATGCGTTCCCGGTCGTTGACCGTCTCTTCGGCCTCGTGCTGCCAGCCGCCCGCTTCGAAATGATTCTGTGCGGCCTGCTCCGAGGCTGTTGTACTGTTTTCGGCCTGCGCCTGCTCTTCGTTACGGCTTGCCGACTCCTCCTCCATGCGCGTTACCGTGCGGTAACCGATCGGATTTCTTTTCATCTCTTTCATTTTGCAATAGTTTTATAAGTTAAACATAGTATCGTCTCTTATTTTCTACAGCAAAGGTAGAGGGAGGGTCGGACAAAAGGAGACTGAGGTTGTTAATGTTTTTGATTCTTCAGCAAATGCATTAGATGCATTATTTGCTCTACATCATAAGCGGCCTTATATATCATATCGAGCATGTTTTTCCCTGATAATATTCTTATCTCCTTGTCTTGTTCTGGATTATTTGTTGTTCCTGTAATAAAATATGTATGCAGGCTTTGGACCATCACCAGTATTAAATTCGCCGTTTCATTTAATCCTGCCTGATTATAATCCTGCTTTTTTATATCATCTATGATGTTGTCGATATTGCAGACTTCAGCAAATGAATTGCAAACGTCTATGATACAATGGAATATACGTATCTTTCGCAGTTCTGCCTTATATTCTAATTGTACATCTTTCTTTTTAATTTCGGAAAACTGACCCTCGTTACGTGCGTTTTCCATTTCAGCAATAACACTATCAAATTCGTTTATTGCCTCTTGTGAGATATTTTGAGCCAGTTTGATATAAATATGTTTGCATTGATTAATCAGTTTTATCGAATCATTGATTGCCTCTTGAATCGCATTTTTAGTTTTATCAGTCAGGGATTGTCTGCCTTGTCTTGCGATGATATATTCTATGGCAGCGTAAGTCCAGAAAAAGTTCAGACTCTGCATATCAATGATTCGGTTTTTACCAAATTCTTCAGGCGGTATATAGACTAATGTTTCTATGTATTTAGGCCAGTTTGCCGATAATATTTCATCCGCATTTTTAGGGTTTCCCGGTGTCGGTCGCCTTTTCAGAAATGCCAAGAAAGGATATTTTTTATCTTCCTCACTCACGAGCAGCTTGCCCTCGAGCTTGTGCACACATCTGGCTACTTCCCGGGCATTCTCAAAGAACTCCGTGATTTTATAGAAATCGAAGCCAAGACTCTTCAACAACGGACCCAACACATCGATGCGTACCGTTTTCGCGTCACTCTCCAATCCTGCAATATAACGCATATTGAGGCTTGGAGCCGATTCCTGCAGGAACTCTACAAACTGCTTTTGGGTATAGGTAAAGACGTCTTTTCTTAGATATTCAATCCACTGGGGGAAACCGTACGTCTCTTGCTGTTTCTCCATAAAACTAATATTATATTCTATTATGGGTGCAAATATATAAAAAATGTCACTAATGCGCTATGTTATTTGCGTGTAAATCGGAAAATGCAAAAAAAATGCATTTAATGTTGCATATATTTGATATTGTTGCTATATTTGCATCATAAAACTAAAAAAAAATATTGATAATATGAGAACAAGAATCAAGACCCTGCGTACGTCGCAGGTGACGGTTAAGACGAAAACCGTGGTTAAAAATTATGGCAATGGTCAGATTGCGGAGTTTACGGATGTTCCCGACTTTGAGGGTCCTCGTGTTCATCTGCCTGGAGCGAACAGTCCTGAATTCTGGGAGAAAAACCCGAACTCCGGCTATCGGAAACAAATGGAGATGGCCTCAAAAGAACTTTATCGCCAATGCGCGGACAACCCGAAATTGTGCGAAGAGCACAATCTTACTTCCAGCGACCTCGACAACCTGCAAGCCGGAAAGACGCCGGAGGGTCGTACCTGGCACCATGACCATAGTCCCAAGAACGATTGCGATATGGTGCTGGTAGATGAAAAGGTGCATAAGATAAACCCGCATTGCGGTTCGAGCCTCACTTCAAATAACGACAAGATGAAAGCGCGGCTTTCCAAACCCGCTTCCAAACTGGAGGAGATGAAGAATACGGCTGACTATTATGTGCACAAATATAAAATGACCACGAGTATTGCATCCGGCGTTGCGGTGGCTGGCACTACATCCGCATTGTACTATTGGGGCTGCAAGAAACTGGGACGAAAACCCTCAGGATGGGGCTATGCTGCGTGTGCCGTAATAGGCGGCATTACTTCAGCACTTGTTCACGGCAAACTTAATGACGGGAAAATCTACCTTTAGCCACTTAACGAGGGTGCGATGCGCACGGCCGGAAAACCCGGCCGTGCGCATCGAGCCGCTCAATCATCGCAGGATGTGCAGGGGCAATAAGCGCCCCACTCATGGCCGCAATCGTCACAGACGAACTGCAGCCCATCGAAATAGCAGTCGTAACCGCCGCAATTCGGGCATTCGAGTTCCATAGTCGTAAAAATTAAGTGTGATACAATAGGTGAATGTCAAATCTCAGGGTCCATCTCCAGCGCGATGAAATATCTCCCCCGGCAGCCGATTCCGAGGATGCTGTTTTTGGCGCAGTAGGCCGCGTCGGAGAGCTCCTCATCCGGGGTCGTCGGCGACACGCTCATGTCCTCGTTGGAGAAGGCCACGACAAGTCCGTCGCTCATGCGCTTGTACGCCCCGTCCTGCAACCTGCGGTAGAGGCACCGGCAATCCAGGTAGCCCAGATGCGGGCACTCCCCTACCTGGAAGTTCTTGTCGGCGGGCAGTGACTGCGACAGATTCCAGTCGTACAGATACTTTTCGCCCGCCTCGTCAACCATGTGAATAAGCGGCGTGCAGAGTATTGCCGTGCCTTTGTTTTCTTGAGTCCTTTCCATTTTGCAGCTCTTTTTAGCGATTGTTACTTTCATGCCGCAAAATAAACCCACTGGTCAGACAAAATATGTCTGACTAAAACCTTATCTTTGCAATAAAATCAGAAACCAATGACCAAAAACGGAAAATGCCTTTGGATTGTTGAGACGCTACTGCAGGCAGGCGCTCTTTCGCTGCGCGAACTGAACAAACGTTGGGAGCGGTCGGCGCTCTATGACGGCCACCGAATCCAGGAACGCACCTTCTCCCGCTACAAGGAGCATATCGCAGAAGAATATGCCATCGACATCGACTATTCGCCCTCGACCAACACGTATGATATTGTCAATCGGGAAGAGATTCGCGACAATGCGCTCTATCGTTATCTGTTCGCTGCCTACCACATTGCCGACCTGAACACCCAGACCCTGCGGCATCGCGACCGCGTGATGATGGAGCCCATACCGACGGGTGCGGAGCATCTGTCCACCATCCTTGATGCCATCGACCGGAAACGGACCGTGCGGTTCAACTACACCTCCTACTATAGTCCGGAATTGCAGGATTGGGAACTTGTTCCGGCCTTTCTGCGTGTTTTCGAGGGGCGCTGGTACTTGATTGCCGAATACATGAACCGGCAGCGGGTCAAGACCTTCGCCCTCGAGCGCATTTCCCGACTGCAAATTGGCGAGACACAGGCCGACCCCTCGCCCGAACTTTGCCCCGAGGAGTATTACGCCGGATGCTATGGAATCATCCGCGAAGCGGAGAAACGCCCGAGGCTGATTCGCCTGTGGGCCGACCGACAGCAGCGCTGCTACCTGCGCGCGCAACCTCTGCATGAATCGCAGGAGGAGATCGAAACCGAGGAGGACCATTCAATCTTCACCTACTTCCTGCGGCCGTCGTTCGACTTCTACCAGCGGATTCTGTGGATGCGTGAGAAGGTCGAACTTCTCGGTCCGGAAGAGGTTCGCCGGGAGATGGCCGACTTGGTTCGCCGCCTTGCGGAAAAGTATTATGCGGAATAGTCCTGTTGACCGTAATGGGACGATCGCTTCTGACAAGATTTTTCCCAGACCCAATATTGCCTCCGATTTCTGCATGGGGCGATCCTTAAACGGATGGACTTTGTGGAAAGACAAGGATGGAAATACATTGGATTCAGCGTACAGAAAACAGCTTGAATAGCGTTCTTGAATTGTGTGAAAATAATTCGTATCTTTGTCGAAAGCATTGGGATGCAAACGAGTGCATGATGACCGCATCGCGGGAGTGACCTTTGAGGAAAATGCTTCACGTAATGCGCTGATTGTGAATGAGGAATATGCTTGGGTCGGAAATCCGTTTTCCGCTCCAAAACAAAAGGGAGAACCTTTCAGAGGCTCTCCCTTTTGTTTTGTATGCCGGTGCATGAGGGACTCGGCACATGTGACCTCAAAGCACCCCTCCCAGGGGTCGGGGGTGTCTGCCAAAATTCGCGGAATCACTCGTGCGCAGCGCGAGTGCAAGTCCCGTTTTCCGCTCCAGAGGGGGCCAGAAAGAAACCCAGAAAGAAAGCAAAAGGCAGCAAGTATTTCAGGCCTTCATCGTGACCTTTTTTGCTCGGACCGAAAACAGGTCACGATTAAGCTCTATTTCGCTGATGTGCATCATATTACTCTGCAATATTCCAGTGCTGAAAACCAAATTCTTGTATTGCTATGCGTAATATGGTGCAATATACAGAAATGAAGAAAGTCACAATCCCCAAATGGGATAATCAAAGACTTTCTTACCGCTCTTCTTATGATAATAAATTGTGATACTAATAGCCAATATAATGCTGATAATTCGGGCAATATTGGAAATCAAGCCACCTGCCGCGACCTCTGTGCCCTCTATCGTGAAAATATGCCATGCTCCGTTCATCAGTATGTGCAATCCGACGGGAATCCATATATTGAAATTCCATTCAACGTACATCCAACTGAAATAAAGTGCACCGATAAAGGTTACACCGAAAGCAGCGAGCGCCGAAAGAACATCGTGACCTTGATAGAGATGCACCGAACCAAAATAAAGAGCTGGTAATATGACAGCCCAGAAGAAGCCTGTTTTTGCATATCGGAAAAGCAAACCGAACATAAAGGCCCGAAACACCAACTCCTCCTTGAATCCGGTAAGGATCGCTCGGTCATAAATCACGGAGAACGTCAACTTTGTATTGAGGTCTCCGAACAAAGGAAATATAAGATAAAGTGGTAGTACGCATAGGAGTGCGATCCCGAATCCTTTGAGAATATTGCTGCTTAACCCGAGAAACGGGAATAGTTCTTTTGGTTTAATTACGACGATCGTCATAATCAAAGCAGCAAGAGTAAGAAATAAAGCCTTTATCGACAGCCCGGGGATAGAATTGCTCGGTATATCGAAAAGTGTTGTTACAAAGCCTATGTTTCTCCAGAAGAAGATTATAATAATGCTCGCAATGATAGAATACAGTATTCTTGCTGTTTTCGAATGCATCATATATTATTTCAATAATCCTGTGTTAGAGTCGCAAAATTAGAAAATATTTCTTAGCATTCGGGGATGCCGACCGATATCATCGCCAAGATTCTGGGTCATACGAATACGAACATGACGCGGCGCTATGCGAAGATCTCCGAGGCGAACATCAGCCGCGAGATGCAAAAAATCGGGAAAATCCTAACGGTCTGATACCGGTAAACGACCGGGCGGAAAGGAACCTGTCCAGTTCCTTGCGGCCGGTCGTTTATGGAAGAACCGTTTACTTCTGGCTTAACTCAACCAGCGTGCCCCGCAGCGTATCGAGGAAGTGGGTCAGGCGGTTCTTGCGGTTCAGAACAGCCCAGCGGCAGTTGTCCGGATATTGAGCATTCGGCCTGATGATCGAGAGCGTCTTGTCTCGCATATCGAGAATCTGGTTGAGCGAACACCCCTGTTTTTCAATGCAGAATCCAACGGGATACCGATTGAAAAATAACGAGATTATCTATCATCTCTGAACAACCAGGCGTGCTATTCGAGCAGTTGGTTGGTGCGGCGGATCAGTCCGACGGTCGAGTCATTGTTGAAGACCGAGTACAAACCCTGCTGTTCCTGGGCCGGATCACCGCAGTAGTCATCGCCGCGCTCCCAGTAGAGGTGTTCGGGCCGGGCCTCGCCGCCCCATGCCCAGAAATTGGCTCCGGCCAATACCCCGCCGCTGCGTTTCGACTCGACGAGCCGGTCGAGGATCTCCGTGTAGTAGACGTCGCGCAGGGTAGTCGGCGTGTTCCTTGCGAACTGGAAGCTGTCGCGCGGGAATCCGAACTCCTCGATGATGACCGGCTTGTTCAGCCGCCGGCCGATCTCCAGATGCATGTCGATGTATTTTCGGGTCATCTCTTTGGCGTTTTCCAACCCTTCGGCCAGCGCGTTGCGATCGACCCAGCGCCAGTTGCTGGGCCAGATGTGGAGGTTGACGTAGGCGATTTCGGGGATGGCATGGATCCGTTCGGTGAGTTCCAGGTTGCTTTCGCAGCCGTAGAAGCCCTCCGAGCCGGTCGAGATCATGTGGTTGGGGTCGAGCGAACGGATCAGCCGGGCCGTTTGGGCGATCCACTCGGCGAAGGCTTCGTGGTTGGCGGTTCCGAAGGGTCGCGGTTCGTTGCAGATCTGCCACGAGAAGATGGCGGGATCCTCGGTGTATTTCAGACCGGTGTAACGGTTCGTGCGGCCGACGATGAAGCGCACGTGGTTTTCGAAGAGTTCGCGGGCCCGCATGTTGGGGATAAACCGCGAGACGTAGTCCGTATAGGTTTCGTAACCGTCGACGCAGGGAATAGGGGCCTTTCCTTCGCCGCTCCAGGCCAGATACTGGGAGTAACCGCCCGACCACTCCCACGAGTTGTTCAGATAGAGTACGGCCTGCATGCCGCGCTGTCCGAGTTGGGCGAGCAGATAGTCGAGTCCGTCGAGCAGACGGTCGTCGTATTGCCCGGGGGCATACTGGAGAATGGGTTCGATTTTGGCGGTGACGCCCGCATCGCCTTCGGCCCCGACGAGCACGCGCAGGTTTGTGATGCCGCAGGCGGCCAGCGAGTCGAGTTCGCGTGCGAGCCGTGGGCGGTTGCCGCCTTCGCCCGTCGAGGCGAGGATCGGGGCGTACCAGAGGTTCGCACCCAGGAAGTAGCAGGGTTTGCCGTTGATGAGGATCCGGCCGTTTTCGGCACGGGCGAAGGACTTGTTTTCCGGAGCGGAGCCGCAGCCGGAGTTGAGGCTTGCGGCGAGACACATCCAGAGACCGGGGAGGAGAAGGTGTTTCACGGGTTCAGACTGTTTTGCTCGGATAAAGGTACGCATTTTCAGTCAAACGTTGAGGCCGGACGGGGCAAAATGTCATAAAAAACACGGTATGGGCCGAAATCCAGTGATACACCCGTGCGGCGGATCTCCTGTCATGCCGATGTCACGACCCGGTTGCGAAGCGGCAACGTGTTCCGATGCGGAGGGGTGCCGCAGGCGCTCATCCGCGGGAAGGCCGGCACGATCCGCTCGGACGGGGAGCTTCTTCGTCGCCGTGCCGGTGGAAAAAACGCTCCTGAAATTTGCCAACCCCGTCGGGGGTGTTACCTTTACCTTTTGCAGAAGAGCCGTTTCGTTTATGGACAGGATGCGTCCGTCCGTTGTACTGCCCCCCCCCTGGATTCGAGGAGATCTATGCGAAATACAAGAGCTATTTCGTGCGGATTGCCATGTCGTATGTGTGGGACCGGATGGCCGCCGAGGATATCGTGACCGACAGTTTCGTGGTCTTCTGGACGAACCGACACGACCTTGACCAGCGGAATATCCCTACCTATATCTATACGGTGATAGTCCGCAAGTGCCGCAACTGGCTGCGGGACCGTGTGCAGCATCAGCGGGCTCACGACACGCTTCAGCAGACCGAATTGCGTATTCTGGAGGATTCATAATGATCGGCCTGCACGGGATCGTGGCAGCCGCCCTGATGACGGCGGCCGGAGCCTGCACGGGCAATTTCGAGGAGTACAACCACAATCCCAACGAGACAACCGACAGCGAGCTCGAGCGCGACAACTACAACGTGGGCGCCAAGCTGCTGCAGTTGCAGAACGAGGTCATTCCCTCGGAGGAGCACCTCTACCAGTTTACGGAGATTCTGACCGGCATGGCCTACGGCGGCTATTCGGAAGCGATTCCGACGTGGACGGGCAAGTTTTCGACCTTCAACCCCACGGCCGACTGGCTCAAGGCGCCGTTCGTGACGCTGATGACCGACCCCTACGCACCCTATCGCGGCATTCTGGCCGTGACGGACGGCGAGATGCCGCTGACACTGGCTTCGCTGCTGCGTGTGGCGATCATGCACCGGCTGACCGACCAGTACGGACCGATAATTCGCTGTCCGTGGCCGGGGGTATGATCGAGTCCAATTCCGACCATGCGCAGTTCAAGCCGGCGGTCAACCGCACGGTGATCTGCTTCGGCGAGTGGAAACAGCACCCCATTTCGGCCGATCTGGACAGCTACATGAACGGCTATGCGGATCCGCGTCGGGCCGGGATGGACGGCCTTGTGCTCCGTTTTTCGGGGAGTGTGACGGCCGCGGCCGCGGCGCTAGAGCCGCAGATCGTACAGCGCCTGGCGACGTTGAACGACAAGATGCTGGCCTTCGAGGACAATGCGGGGTTTGTCACGGCGGCGAACCGCGGCATGTTCGATCTCTATCTGCTTGATCTCACGGCGGCGGGCGACGTCTATACCGTCGGGAGTCAGGTGGATTACTGGACGGGTTACTACGGTATCGAGGCGGGCCGGATTCTTCCGATTGTAGCCTTGACGGGGACGCTTGCCGACGAGCAGGGCCCCGCCCAATAAAAAAACGCGACCATGAAAATGATGAAACATATCTTCTGTGCGGCACTTGCCCTGGCGGCGCTTGCCACGGGCTGCAAGAGCGACGACTACGACGACGGCACCTCTCCGGTGACCAATACGGCCTATATCGTGGAGGCTGCGACGACGCCTGATGCCCCGGTGACCTTCAAACGGACGGTCGAGACGCTGCTCAATGGACGTTACGGTATGATGCTGCAGCCGTGGATGCTTCCGTTGTGTGTCGACCGGATCGAGGGAGCAGTCGCTCCGCTCGTGACGGATCAGATGCTCGGAATCGGGATCCGTCCGGCCGATATTGGGAATTATGCCACGAAGGAGCCGGTGGAGTTGGGTATGGCCGATGCCAAGAAGGATTCGCCCTTCTACGGAATCGCCTTTGCCGACTGCCGGATGATCAATCCGCAACCGGTGTTGAATGCCTGGTATTCGATCTTCGAATATTACAAAGAGGATCCGCAGTGCAAGTTGGGTATTAAGGTTTGCGTGTCGGTGGAGACTGCACCGAAATCCCGTGCCGGATTATGTAACCTGGCGGAGGAGACGCGCCGGTCTGAAGGACTGGTAGCCGGGCCCTGCAACGGCCTGGTCCGGAATCGAAGCGGTCCGCAACCCCAAAGGTTGCGGACCGCTTTTCGCTGAGCCGCGGGTTGCGGCGCCGTGTCAAACGTGTCAGAACAGCTGTCCCGAACCGTTGCCTTTCATGGTGGAACCGTCGGGGCCTTCGAGGGTTCCGTCGCCCCGATTCCGCAACTGGGTGGTCGTACCGTCGGTTGTGGACGAAGGGGGGGGGCCCGTCGGCTGCACGCTCCTGTGTGCCGCCGACCGAGTTCGAGGAGCCTCCGCCCGTTGAGGAGACCGGCGAGCAGGAGTTTTTTCTTCCGTTCGCGGTGACGGATAAAATTCAGGAGCTGTTTTTTGCGGGAGCGGGGTGAAAAATGGGGGTTATGAACGGTTTGTTTGGTTGGGCCGATGCTCCCCGACGCTTTTTTTTCTGTTTGAAAACGTTCGAATATTGTTCAAAAAGCGTATAACCGCCAACCCCGCCGGTTGTGCGTGAAACCTTCATCCGGGAGGAATGTCCCGAGATCGGGCATTTGTCCCGGTCCGGATTCGTGACTGGCAACCGATACGCGGGCACGAGGATCAACCTTACGATCCGAACTACCGGCCGGTTGATTTGTCGGCTGTGCATCATTTTGTTTATTAGTGTGTTGTGTTGTTGTGGCGGCTTTTCGGCCGATACGCCGCCAAACGTGCTGCCATGAACGGCACGTCCCGGACTCCGGATCGGTCGTCGGAAAAAATCCGTTGGTTCGACCGCCCCCGCAAGCACCCGGATCGGCCGGTTCAGGCCCGCCTTTGACGGCTGAACAGGGACGGACGGGAGGTTTGGCAACCTGCGGATAAAATGGTAACTTTGAAGAATTATGGACGCAAATATCGAAATATGGATCGTCCTTGCGGGGCTTTGCCTGATGATGGGGATGCTGATCGCCGACTGGTTGCGACCGGGCTTCGTGCTGTTTTCCGGCGTGGTGCTCTTCATGTGCACGGGCATTCTCACGCCGCACGAAGCCCTCGCGGGATTCGGCAACGAGGGGATGATCACCGTTGCGCTGCTGTTTCTGGTCAGCGAAGGGGTTCGGCGCAGCGATGCGCTGGGGCATCTGGTCAAGTGGCTGCTGCCCGTACGGCGTGACATGACCGTGCGCAAGGGCTACCTGCGCATTCTGCCGACGATTGTCGCCGTGTCGGCCTTTCTGAACAATACGCCCGTGGTGGTGGTCTTCATTCCGATCATCAAGCAGTGGGCCCGCAGAACGGGACTTGCCGTGCGCAAGTTTCTCATTCCGCTGTCGTATGCGGCCATTCTGGGCGGCATGTGCACGCTCATCGGTACGTCGACCAACCTGGTGGTCCACGGCATGATGCTCGATGAGGGGTTTGCGGGGTTTTCGATGTTCGAGCTGGGCAAGGTGGGAGGCTGTATTGCCGTTGTGGGCCTTCTTTATATGATTCTGTTGGGTAACCGGCGTCTTCCAGACGATTCGACGCTCGAGGAGCAGCCCCGAACGGAGGAGTCGGGACGTGAGGTGGAGGCGGTGCTCGGGCCCCGCTTCCCGGGGATCAACCGCACCTTTGCCGAATTTGATTTCCGCAGCCATTACGGGGCCGGGATCCGCTCCGTGCGACGGGGCGGTGAGGAGCTGCCGCCCGAATCGGTCATCTTCCGGGCGGGAGACACGCTGGTGCTCGAGACCGACGGAACGTTCATCGACCGCTGGGGCGATTCGCGGGTCTTCCTGATGCTGAACAACGGCTCGGAACACCGCCCGGTCTGTCCGCGGTGGAAGAAGTGGCTGGCGCTTGCGCTGCTCGTGGTGATGATCGCCGGGGCCACCTTCGGCAGCATGCCCTTCATGGCGGATCTCGTACCGGGCATGCGGCTTGACATGTTCTTCTGGGTCTGCGTGGTGGCGGTGCTGATGGCCTGCTTCGGGATCTTCCCGGCCAAGAAATACACGAAATTCATCTCGTGGGATATTCTGGTGACGATCGCCTCGGCGCTGGCTATCAGTCGGGCGATGGTCAACTCGGGGCTGGCCGACTGGATCGCCTCGGGGTTGTCGCAACTGTCGTCTGCGGCATCGCCGTGGGCCGTGCTGGCCGTGCTCTACATCACGACCAATCTCATCACCGAATTCATCACCAACAATGCGGCGGCAGCCTTTGCCTTTCCCGTGGCGCTGTCGGCGTCCGCCCACCTCGGGGTGGATCCGATGCCCTTTTTCGTGGCAATCTGCATTGCGGCCTCGTGCAGCTTCTCCTCGCCGATCGGCTACCAGACGAACATGATCGTGCAGGGAATCGGCAACTACCGCTTCCGCGATTTCGTGCGTATCGGTCTGCCGTTGAATCTCATAGCCTTTGTGGTTTCGATGGTCCTGATCCCGCTGTTCTGGCCCTTCGAACCGCTGATCTGAAACCGAAGAACATGGAAAACATTCATCCGATATTCGACCGTATGGAGTCCCGCGCGGAGAAGGAGCGACAGCTCGGCCACCGCGGTGCGGTCGTCTGGTTTACGGGGCTCTCGGGCTCGGGGAAGAGTACCCTGGCCATCGCCCTTGAACGGGCCCTCTCGGCCCGGGGCATCCTGTGCCGGATCCTCGACGGCGACAACGTCCGCTGCGGCATCAACGCCGGACTGGGTTTCTCGGAGGCCGACCGCCGCGAGAACATCCGCCGCGTGGCCGAAGTGTGCCGGCTCTTCGTCGATACGGGCGTTGTGGTGCTGGCCTGCTTCGTGAGCCCGACGCGGGAGCTGCGGCAGATGGCCGCCGGGATTGTCGGCGAGCGGGACTTTCTGGAGGTCTACGTCTCGACGCCTCTTGCCGAGTGCGAGCGGCGCGACGTGAAGGGGCTCTACGCCAAGGCCCGACGGGGTGAGATCCGCGACTTTACGGGCATCTCGGCGCCGTTCGAGGAGCCCGACGCTCCGGCGCTGCGGCTCGATACGTCGGGACGGTCGGTCGACGGGTGTGTCGACCGGCTTCTGGAGCGGCTGCTGCCGGCAATTGAACTGAAAAAGGACACAGAAACAGAACAACAATAAGATGAAAGAGTATCAGCTGAGCCATCTGAAGACGCTCGAAGCCGAAGCCATACACATCATCCGGGAGGTGGCGGCCGAATTCCGCAATCCGGTGATGCTCTACTCCATCGGCAAGGATTCGTCGGTGATGGTGCGTCTGGCCGAGAAGGCCTTCTATCCGGGCAAGGTTCCCTTCCCGTTGATGCACATTGATTCGAAATGGAAATTCCGCGAGATGATCGAGTTCCGCGACGCCTATGCGAAGAAATACAACTGGAATCTGATTGTCGAGTACAACAGAAAGGCTTACGAGGCGGGTGTAGGGCCCTTTACGCACGGCAGCCGCGTACATACCGATCTGATGAAGACGCAGGCGCTGCTCATGGCGCTGAAGAAGTACGGCTTTGATGCGGCGTTCGGCGGAGCGCGGCGCGACGAGGAGAAGAGCCGGGCCAAGGAGCGGATCTTCTCGTTCCGCAACGAGTTCCAGCAGTGGGATCCGAAGAACCAGCGTCCCGAGTTGTGGGACATCTACAACACGCGGGTCCACGAGGGGGAGAGCATCCGGGTCTTTCCGCTGTCGAACTGGACGGAACTCGACGTGTGGCAGTACATCCGCCAGGAGCGGATTCCGATCGTACCGCTCTACTTTGCCAAGGAGCGTCCGGTGGTCGAGGTGAACGGTAACCTGATCATGGTTGACGACGACCGCATGCCCGAGGAGTTGCGGCGCAGGGCCGAGATGCGCAAGGTTCGCTTCCGCACGCTGGGGTGCTACCCGCTGACGGGGGCCATCGAGAGCGAGGCCGACACGATCGAGAAGATCATCGAGGAGATGATGACCACGACCCGCTCCGAGCGCACGACGCGTGTGATCGACTTCGACCAGGAGGGGAGCATGGAGCAGAAAAAACGCGAAGGATACTTTTAAAGAGAGACGAACATGGCACTCAGCATAGAGGAATTTCTGGCACAGGACGAACGCAAGGACCTGTTGCGCTTTTTGACGGCCGGGTCGGTCGACGACGGCAAGTCGACGCTCATCGGGCGGCTGTTGTACGACAGCAAGCGGCTCTACGAGGACCAGCTCGACGCCCTTGAGCGGGACAGCAAGCGGTGCGGCAACGCCGGCGACCATATCGACTACGCCCTGCTGTGCGACGGACTGAAGGCCGAGCGCGAACAGGGCATCACCATCGACGTGGCCTACCGCTACTTCGCCACCAACCGCCGCAAGTTCATCATCGCCGACACGCCGGGTCACGAGCAGTATACGCGCAACATGATCACCGGCGGATCGACGGCCAATCTGGCCATCATTCTGGTCGATGCCCGCACGGGGGTCATCACCCAGACACGTCGCCACAGCTATCTGGTCTGGCTGCTCGGCATCCGGCATATTGTTTTGGCGGTCAACAAGATGGATCTGGTGGACTACTCTGAGGCGCGTTTCCGCGAGATTGTCGACGAATACAAGACGTGGCTTTCGTCGCAGGGACTCGACATTCCGGATCTGCAATGCATCCCGCTTTCGGCGCTCGAGGGCGACAACGTCGTCGACCCGAGTCCGCGCACGCCCTGGTACAAGGGTCCGTCGCTGCTGAACTTTCTGGAGACGGTCGAGATCGACCTGGACATCAACATGCACGATTTCCGTTTTCCGGTCCAGTATGTGCTGCGCCCCGACGCCGATTTCCGCGGCTACAGCGGTAAGATCGCCTCGGGCATCGTGCGGCGCGGCGACCGGGTCGTGGCGCTGCCGTCGGGCCATACGTCGCGTATTGCGCGCATCGTCACCTACGACGGTGATCTGGAGGAGGCCTTTGCCCCGCAGTCGGTGACGCTTACGCTGGAGGATGAGATCGACCTTTCGCGCGGCGAGATGCTCGTCCACCCGGATGATCTTCCCCACGTCGGCCACCGCTTCCGGGCCATGATGGTTTGGATGGACGAGGAGCCGCTGGACCGTTCGAAGGCCTTCTACCTGAAGCATACGACCCGCACGACGCGGGCTCATGTCGGGACGATCCACCACCGCGTGGAGATCAACGTCGGCGAGCAGGTCGAGGCCGACGGCATGAAACTCAACGAGATCGCGCTGGTGTCGCTCGTTACGGACTCGCCGCTGATCTACGACGGTTACCGCGAGAACCGCCAGACGGGGGCCTTCATCCTGATCGACCCGGTGACGAACTTCACCTCGGCCGTCGGCATGATCGTGGCGCCGGACGAGGAGACGTCGGCCGGGGATTCCGACCGCATCGTCATCGACCTTGCGGCGTGCGGCATTGCTCCGGAACACGACGAGGCGATTGCCGAATTCTGCCGGGCCTTGCGCCGCCAGACCGGCATCGAGGTGGAATGTACCCGAAAATAGTGTGACGATGAGCCTTTTCCGACTGAATTTCGATACGCTGCCGGTCAATACGCTGGTGGGCGCCGACCGGAGAACCTTCCGCGAGGTGACGCGCGGGGCGGAGATCGACCCGTCGTGCCGCGGCAAGTACCGGCTGACGCGTCTGGTGCGGGGCATGCTCGACCCCTTCTACCTGCTCAACGAGCGCCGCTACGATCGGCTGCCCGAGCGGACGGATCTCGAACCGCCGGTCTTTATCATCGGCCATTGGCGCAGCGGCACGACCTATGCGCACAACCTGCTTTCGTGCGACGACCATTTCGGCTGCTGCACGACCTACCAGACGGTCTTTCCGCATCTGATGCTGTGGGGGCGACCCTTCTTCGAGCGTTGCATGGCGGCGGTGATGCCCTCGTCGCGCCCGACCGATTCGATGCGTCTCGGGGTGGAGCTCCCGCAGGAGGAGGAGTTCGCGCTGAGCAACATGACCCCCTGCTCGCATTACCATTTCTGGATGTTCCCCCACCGCATGGCCGAATACCGCGAACGCTTTCTGACCTTCGAACGGGCGACCGACCGGGAGCGCGAGGAGTTCCTTGCGGCCGAGGACAAGGTGATGCGTATCGCACTGCAGGTCTCTGGCCGGCGGCAGTTCCTGAGCAAGAATCCGCCCCATACGGGTCGTGTGGCGATGCTGCTCGAACGCTATCCGCAGGCGCGGTTCATCTATCTGGTCCGCAACCCCTACGTGGTCTACGAATCGACGCACAACTTCTTCCGCCAGACGATCAATGCCGTGGGAATGCAGCGCATTACGGACGAGGCGCTCGACCGCGAAATCCTGCTCAACTACCGGGCGCTGTACGAGAGCTACGAGTCGGCGCGGGGGACGATCCCCGAAGGACAGCTCTTCGAGGTGCGCTTCGAGGATCTGCAGGAGTCGCCGCTTGAGATCGTCGAACTGATCTACGACCGGCTCTCGCTGGGCGATTTCCAACAGGTCCGGCCCGCCATGGAGCGTTATCTGGCCACCTTGCGCGGTTACCGCAAGAAGCGCTACGAATTCGACTCGCGGACGATCGAACGGGTCGAGAGTCACTGGGGCGATGCCCTTCGCGAGTGGGATTATCAGCTCTAACCTCTTCGGGTCGGCCCCATCCGCTGTTCCTGATTGGGACCTTTCCCTTGCTCTGATTGGGCCCCCGGCTTGATTCCACACAATCGGATCCGACCTTTGAGGACGGGTTCGATTTTTTATTCCTGCCGGAGCACCGCAGGGAACAATCTGTCGGGAAAATCGGTATCTTTGTGGCCGTAACAGAGCCAAAAAGAGCCAAAAAGATGGATATTTCGAAAATCAACAAGGTGGAGATCCGCAACCTTCAGCGGCAGGACTATGACCAGCTGGCCTCCTCTTTCACACGGGTCTATGCCGACGGGAGCGACGTATTCTGGACCCCGGCCCAGATCGACAAACTGATCCGCATCTTCCCCGAGGGGCAGATCGTGGTGGTGGTGGATGACAAGATCGTGGGTTGCGCCCTCTCGATCATCGTGAATTACGACCTGGTGAAGGGCGACCACACCTACGCCCAGGTGACCGGCAACGAGACCTTCGACACCCATACGCGCAAGGGCAACATCCTCTACGGCATCGAGGTCTTCATCCACCCCGACTACCGCGGACTGCGCCTCGGCCGCCGCATGTACGAATACCGTAAGGAGCTGTGCGAGAAGCTCAACCTGAAGGCGATCATGTTCGGCGGTCGCCTGCCCAACTACCACAAGTATGCCGACCGGATGCGTCCGAAGGAGTATATCGACAAGGTTCGCAAGCGTGAGATCTACGATCCGGTGCTGCTGTTCCAGTTGTCGAACGACTTCCACGTGCGCAAGGTGATGCGCAATTACCTGCCCAACGACGAGGAGTCGCGCCACTTCGCCTGCCTGCTGCAGTGGGACAACATCTACTACCAGGCCCCCACCGAAGAGTACGTGCAGCCGAAGACCACGGTGCGTGTGGGGCTGGTCCAGTGGCAGATGCGTACCTATACGACCCTGGACGACCTGTTCGAACAGGTGGAGTTCTTCGTCGATTCGGTGAGCCGCTACCAGAGCGACTTCGTCCTCTTCCCCGAGTATTTCAACGCCCCGCTCATGGCTCGCTTCAACAACGACGGCGAGTCGCAGGCCATCCGCGGACTGGCCGGCTATACGGACGATATCCGCGAGCGGTTCGTGGGGCTGGCCATCAAGTACAACATCAACATCATTACGGGCAGCATGCCCTATATCCGCGAGGACGGACTGCTCTACAACGTCGGATTTCTCTGCCGGCGCGACGGTTCGTACGAGATGTACGAGAAGCTGCACGTGACGCCCGACGAGATGAAGTGCTGGGGTCTGAGCGGCGGCAAGGCGATCCGGACCTTCGAGACCGACTGTGCGCGGATCGGCGTGCTGATCTGCTACGACGTGGAGTTCCCGGAGCTGTCGCGCATCATGGCCGACGAGGGAATGCAGATTCTCTTCGTGCCGTTCCTCACCGATACGCAGAATGCCTATTCGCGGGTTCGGGTCTGCGCCCAGGCGCGCGCCATCGAAAACGAGTGCTTTGTGGCCATTGCGGGCAGTGTGGGCAACCTGCCGCGGGTCCACAACATGGACATCCAGTATGCGCAGTCGGGGGTCTTCACGCCGTGTGACTTTGCCTTTCCGACGGACGGCCGCCGGGCCGAGGCGACACCCAATACGGAGATGATCCTTATTTCGGATGTGGACCTCGATCTGCTGAACGAGCTGCACACTTACGGCAGTGTCCGCAATCTGAAGGACCGCCGTCACGATCTGTACGAATTGCGCGTGCGGAATCGGTAGCCGGGAGCGTGCTGCATCGATGGTTGAGCGCTGGAGTTGCTGTTCTACCCTACGACTGATGTAAGCCTCCGCGACGAAGAGCCGCGGGGGCTTGTTTTTTTGCGGAAGCCGCTCTGGAGATGTGAAAGCACTGGTTGGTAGAATGTTATCCACCATGTAGCTTTCGGGGGCAGGATCTCCTCGTCGGACGAATCTGAAAAAAGGCGGAAAAATATGGGGAAAAAGTTTGTGGAATCGGAAAATAGCGTTATCTTTGCACTCGCAATACCGAAAGGGGTGCGTTAGTTCAGCTGGTTAGAATACGTGCCTGTCACGCACGGGGTCAGGGGTTCGAGTCCCCTACGCACCGCCAGAAAGGGTGTAAATCAAGTAGTTACAAGATTTACACCCTTTTTTACACCCCAAAATCAAGCAACTATATTATTTTTCTTGAGTGTAATCTCGAGTCCGGCTATGTAGATCTCTACAATCTGGAGATGATTGCCGCCTCGTCATTCCGTGTGGGCAGTATGGAATCCGAAGCCTTCCGAAAATGGCTGCTTTACCGACCACAGCAGAAAATGATCGTCATGCAGATCGAATCGGATGAACTTTGTCCGGTAAGTTAATCCCTCATACTACCCGATAGAAAAGAGCAATTCCATCATGGAATTGCTCTTTTTGTTTGAGGCCGGGAAACAGGAATCTATCGGCTCTCTCCTATCCGATCTGCAGGGTGAAGGTCACCCTGTGATCGGTATTGCTTGTCAGGCGCAGCGAACCGTCGTGGAGCAGCATGATCCGCCGCGAGAGGTTCAGCCCGATACCCGAACCGTCGGGTTTGGTCGTGTAGAAGGGGGTGAAGATATTCTCGGCAACCTCCGCCGGGATGGCTCCGCCGTTGTTGCTGAACTCGATGATGACGTGTTCGGCCGCGTCGATGCGCGAGCGGATCCGGATCTCACCGTCCGGCCGTCCGGCCGTCGCCTCGCGGGCGTTCTTGAGCAGATTGACGGCCACCTGTCCCAGCTGGGCCTTGTCGGCGTAGATCATCGTGTCGGCCGGCTCGATGTCGACATGGATCTGCAGGGCATCGCCTGCGGCCGCCGTCAGCGCCACGGCCTGCCGGATGAGTTCGCGCACCTCGAAGGGCTCGCGCTGCGGTGCCGGGATCCGCGTAAAGCGCCGGTAGCTGTCGACAAAGGAGACCAGGCGGCGGCTCGTTGCCGAGATGGTCTCCAGACCGCGTCGAACATCGGGATCCAGCGGGCGGTCGATATGAAGCAGCGTGTCGCTGAGCGAGGTGACAGGCGCCAGCGAATTCATGATCTCGTGGGTCAGGATGCGTGAGAGTTTGCTCCACGACTCGATCTGGATCTCGCTCACCTCGCTGTTGATATCGCTCACGGAGATCACCCGCCGGTGACGGTCTTCGAGCGTAATCTCCGAACATCCCAGCGTCAGGGCCATCTCGCCCGTCTCGGTCGAGCACGTGACGCGGAGCTTCTCTCCGGGGCGGATGGCCGCCAAGGCCCGTGCCGCTTCGGGTACAGTCCCCTCCAGCTGTCGGATGTGGGTCAACTGCTGCAGGCCGAAGATGCGCAGCGCCTCGCTGTTTGCCTGGTAGACGCTTCCCGTGTCGTTGACGGTAATCAGCCCCGTCTGTGCACTCTCCATGATGAGCTGGTAGTAGCGCTCGCGCTCTTCGGCCCGCAGTTTGGTCCGCGTGAGGATCTCCTTGATGCGGTTGAGCGCGGCGTTGAGCATGGTGTTATCGACCTTTGAGGGGTCTTCGTTGAAGCGGAACGAGAGGTCGTCGCTGTCAATGGCGTTGAACATGAAGGTGATGCGCCGCACGGAATCGCCGTATTGGTGCAAAATCCGGTAGAACTCCAGCACCATGAGCGGGATGGTGATCAGCAGCAGCGGGTAGAGCCGCTGCGCCACGAACCACCCGCTGACAAGTGCCGCGGCGGCGAGCAGTCCCGCATGGGTGATGATGGGACCATATGCAATGCCCTTGGGGAGTTTCATAGTCCGTAGCGTTTGATCTTGTTGTAGAGGGTCTGGCGCGTGATGCCCAGCTGGCGGGCCACCTCGGTCATGTTGCCGCCGCAGCGCTCCATGGCCCGGGCGATCATCGAACGCCCATCTCGTCGAGGGTCGTGACGTCGGAGTCGGCTGCGGGGGCCGGAGCAGCTGCTGGGCGCAGCAGCTGCGTCGAGGGGGTTATCACGGGGCCGTCGCAGAGGATGACGGCCTTTTCCACGGTATGCTGCAACTCGCGGATGTTGCCCGCCCAGGGATAGGTCTCCATCTCACGGAGAGCCTCCGCGTCGAAACCTTCGATCGCCTTGCCGTATTTCGCGGCATAGCGGCGCAGAAAACCCTCGGCCAGCGGGTGAATGTCCATGCGGCGCTGGCGCAGGGGCGGCAGGTCGATATGAATGGTGTTGATACGGTACAGGAGGTCTTCGCGGAACGCACCCTGCTCGACCATCTTGTAGAGGTCGCGGTTCGTGGCCGAGATCAGACGGATGTCGACCGTGACGGGAGTGTTGCTCCCCACGCGGACGATGCGGCCGCTCTGGAGCGCCGTGAGCAGTTTCGACTGGAGGTGCGGCGGCAGGTTGCCGATCTCGTCGAGGAAGAGCGTGCCGTGGTTGGCCACCTCGAACTTGCCGGCGCGATCCGCCCGGGCATCGGTGAAGGCCCCCTTGACGTGGCCGAAGAGCTCGCTCTCGAAGAGCGTCTCGGGCAGGGCTCCCATGTCGACGGGGACCATCAGCTCGTTGTGGCGGGCCGAGCGGCGGTGGATCTCGCGGGCGAGCATCTCCTTGCCCGTTCCGTTCTCGCCCGTGATAAGGATGTTGGCGTCCGTTGCGGCCACCTTTTCGACCAGTTCGCGGATACGTGCCATCGCCGGGCTCGTGCCCCAGAACATTGGCTCTTCGTTGGTCAGCTCGCGCTTGATCTCCTTCAGCTGCTTCACCTCGCGCTGCGAACGCGAGAGGTTGTAGGCCCCCTGCAGGGCGGCGACCAGCCGTTCGTTGTCCCACGGCTTGACGACGAAGTCGACCGCTCCGTCGCGCATGGCCCTCACCGCAAGGTCGATGTCGGCATAGGCCGTAAAGAGCACCACCTGGATGTCCGGATAGTTGCGGTGAATCTCCTGCAGCCAGTAGAAGCCCTCGTTGCCGGTGTTGATGCCGGCCGAGAAGTTCATGTCGAGCAGGATGACGTCGACCGGCTCGCGGCGCAGCGTCGTCATCAGTTGGTTGGGCGTCGGGAGCGTCAGCACGCGGGCGAAGTAGTTACCCATGAGCAGCTGGACGGCTGCCAGAATGCTGCGGTTGTCGTCGACGACAACCGCAGCGCACCCTCCTTTTCTTTGGCCATGTTGCGGATCTTTGCGGGAGCCGGCAGGAAGCGGATCGCTCGACGGCTCCCGCATCTCCGGCGAAACGGCTCCGGGGTTTCGGTGGGATAAAAATAGTGTTTTCAAGGGAAAAACGGGGGCCTGCCGTCCAGATTTTTTACGCGAGTGTAAAAATATTTTACGATCTTCGCGCAGCATCTGAATTGTTATCTTTTGTATATCAATCGTTTAATCATTTTGGCACACGGATGGCAACATTTCGGGTGAAAATCAAGAAAGTCTGAAATCCGTATGAAAAGAGCGGTTTTGATTGCATGGATGTCCATTTTTTGGACACTCTTCCAGATAAATTCATTGGTTGCAACCCCCGGGCAGTCGGGCGCGGCAGCCGATTCGGTGGCTCTCCCTGTCTCCGCGACGGTCGACTCCGCAGCCACAACGCCGGCTCCCGTTGCGAAGGCCCCGGGGCTCGATTTCGCTGCCAGTTCGTCGGCCGACTCCGCCGCAACCGTTACCGGGGCGGGGACTGCTCCGGAGGAAGAGCCGATGTCGCTGGAGGCGTGCATGCGCTATGCCGTCGAGCACAGCCCCGCCGTGCAGCGCCAGGCCTACACCAACCGCAACTACCGTCAGGATTATATCGAATCCGTCGCCGCGTTGGTCCCCTCGGTGAGCGGCACGGTCGGCGTCTCGACCAGCTTCGGCCGTTCGGTCGACCCCGAGACGAACACCTATACCGATGTCTCGAACTTCGACAACTCCTACTCCCTGTCGGGGCAGCTGCCTCTGTTTGCCGGGCTGACCGGCATCAACACCGTACGTGCCGCCCGCGTCATGCGCCTGCAGGGGGTCGAGGAGTTGCAGCTGGCCCGCGACGAGATCGCCCTGAAGACCATGCAGGCCTATTTCGACGTGGTCTACTACACCGAGAGCGTGCGGCTGGCACGCGAGCAGCTCAAGACCAGCACGGCCGAACTCGAGAAGAGTCGCAAACTCTTCGAACTGGGGTTGAAGAGTGCTGCCGACGTGGCGGAGGTCGAGTCGCAGCAGGCTTCGGACGACTACCTCCTGACGCAGCAGGAGAACAACCTCGCGCTGGCCGAAATCACCCTCTCCGAGGCGATGAACTACCCGGCCGACCGGCCGCTTCGCATCGACACGGCGGTGGAGATCGAGACCCCGGCCGGTGTCGCCCCCTTCGACGAGGTGCTCGGCAATGCGCTGGAGTACAACCCCAAGGCGGTGGCGGCACGGCACGACGTGCGCCATTCGAAGTTGCAGTTCTCCATCGCCAAGGGCAATCTCTATCCGTCGATCTACGTCGGGGGCGGCTACTCGACCAACTTCTTCATGACCCTCGACGACCGTTCGCTCTATGCCTCGTTCCCCAACCAGTTCCGCGACAACCGCGGCTTCTACGTCTCGGCGCAGCTGTCGGTCCCGATCTTCGGGGGGCTTGCGCGCCGCACCTCGATGAACCGCGCCCGCAACAACTGGCGCATCGCCGAGCAGACCCGCACGGAGACCCTCCGCACGCTCCAGAGCGAAGTGGCGCAGGCCTACCAGCAGATGCTGGGCTACGGCAAGGAATTCGTCCAGGCCTCGAAGAAGAGCGACGCCGCGCGGCTGGCCTACGAGGCTGTCGCGGGCAAGTACGAGCGCGGCATGGTCTCGGCCATCGACTTGCAGACGGCTGCCGACAAGCTGCTCCAGGCCCGCTCCGAGCGGCTGCGCGCCCGGCTGCAGTACATCATCAAGGTACGGCTGGTGGCCTACTACAACGGCGAACCGCTGATCCGTTAAACCCGGAAAAAACAACACAACCATGGATATTCGCATTGAAAAGAAAAAGGGGCTGCGCGCTCTCTTCACCCGGCGGGGCATTCCCTATCTGGCCGGAGCCGTGCTACTGGTTTTCGTGGTGTGGCTGCTCGTGCGCGGCAACTCCTCGACGCTGCGTGTCGATGCCCGCACGATCTCCGTCGGGACAGTCGCCCGCGGCGAGTTCAACGACTACATCCGCGTCACGGGGCAGGTGCAGCCCATCACGACCGTGCAGTTGAGCCCCCTCGAGGCGGGCGTCGTCGAGCGGCTTGTGGTCGAGGAGGGTGCCTCGGTCCACAAGGGCGACGTGCTCGTGGAGCTGAGCAACACGTCGCTGACGCTCGAGATCCTGAACAGCGAGGCTGAGCTGGCCGAGAAGCAGAACATCCTGCGCAACACGCTCATTTCGATGGAGCAGCAGAAGCTCGACCTGCGGCTCGACAAGGTGCAGCTGGACCTCGACGTCGAGCGCAAGCACCGCACCTGGCAGCAGAACGAGGAGCTCTACCGCAGCAATCTCATAGCGCGCGAGGATTGGCTCCAGTCGAAGGAGGATTACGAACTGGCCGCCAAGAAGCGCGAGCTGAACATCGAGCGGCAGGTGCAGGATTCGCTCTACCGCACGGTGCAGATCGAGCAGATGGAGGAGAACCTCGCCAACATGAAGCGCAACATGGAGCTCATCCGCCAGCGCATCGGCAACCTGCAGGTCAAGTCGCCGATCGACGGCGAGGTGGGGCTGCTGGACGTCGTGCTGGGACAGTCGGTCTCGTCGGGACAGAAGATCGGCCAGGTGAACGACCTGTCGGACTACAAGGTCGAGGCGCAGATCGACGAGAGCTACATCGACCGTGTGCGGGCGGGGCTCGACGCCACCTTCGAGCGGCAGGACACCGCCTTCACGATGCGTCTGAGAAAGGTCTACCCCGAGGTGCGCAACGGGCAGTTCCGCGCCGACTTCACCTTCGTGGGGGCCCATCCGCGCAACATCCGCAGCGGCCAGACCTACTACCTCCATCTCGAACTGGGGCAGCCGACCGATGCGGTGATCATCCCCCGCGGCTCGTTCTACCAGTCGACGGGCGGCGTCTGGATCTACGTCCTCGCGCCCGAGGGCGACCGCGCCTACAGGCGCCAGATCCGCATCGGACGCCAGAACCCGCAGTACTACGAGGTGCTCGAGGGACTGGAGCCGGGCGAGCGCGTCATCGTCTCGGGATACGAGAACTACGGCGCCAACGACGTGCTGATTCTCAACAAATAGAGCCATGAAGATTGCCTTCCATAACTTTCTCACCACGCTGCGGCGCTACAAGACCTCGTCGTTGCTCAACATCGTCGGGCTGACGATGGCCTTCACGGCCTTCTACGTCATTCTGGTGCAGGTGCGCTGGGAGATGACCTTCAACCGCGCCATCCCCGATGCCGGCCGCATCTACCTCGTCGCTTCCCTCTCGCCGTTCGACGAGACGGAGTACTCGATCAATTCGCCGCGCCCCGAAGGGGAACAGCTTATCGCTCAATCGCCCGAAATTGTGGCCGGCGGCTGCATCCGCCCCTGGCACTGGGAGCAACCCGTATGGGTGCGTCGGGGCGGCGACCTGCTCCGTCTTCAGGGGTCGTTCAACGAGGTATCGGCCGGGTTTGTCGAAACCATGGGGCTGCAGGCCCTCGAAGGAGAGCTGAAGGCTCTCAAACAACCCAACAGCGTTGCCCTTGCGCGTTCGCAGGCCGAACGGCTCGGGTTGCGCGTCGGCGACGTCCTCTGGTTCGGCGACGAGGAGAACCGTCGTCCCGAAGTGCAGAAGGAGGTCGTAGCCGTCTATGAGGATTTCCCGGCGAACAGCACCTTTGCCGACGTCGTCGCCGTGACCGACGTCGGCGACCGGGACATGCCCCCCTCCTACTGGAACGACTGCTATTTCGTCCGTCTGCGCGCCGGGGCCGACCCCGAGGTGCTGGCCCGGCGCTGGGAGCAGATTCACGCGGAGAACTACCGCGCCTACATGGAGCGAATGGCCCCCATCTGGGGCGAGGAGCTGACCGAGGAGGAGATGAACGATCCGCGCGCCTGTACGCTGATCCCGCTTGACGAGCTCTATTTCGATCGTCGGGTTGCCGACAGCATGGGCGCCTTCTCCAGCGGCTCCACGACGTTGACCTATTCGCTGCTGAGTGTGGCGGTGCTTGTCATCCTCATTGCCCTGATCAACTTTGTCAACTTCTTCTTTGCGCTGCTGCCCGTGCGGCTGCGGGCTGTCAACATCCTCAAAGTCTTCGGCGCCCCGAACGCCTCGCTGCGCTTCAGCTTCCTGTTCGAGGCTCTCGGCTTTGTCCTCATCGCTCAACTCTGCGCCTGGTATGTCGCCGTCGCCCTGCAGGGTACCGAGTTCGCCTCCTACGTCAACAGCTCGCTCGCTCTGGGTGACAACCTCCCCGTGCTGGGTATCTCGCTCGGCGTTTCGCTCGTGGCGGCACTCGTTGCCGGAAGCTTCCCGGCGTGGTACATCACCTCGTTCAACCCGGCGATGGCCGCCAAGGGATCGTTCGTCGGTTCGACGGCCGGACGCCGCTTCCGCGAGGCACTGCTCGGCGTGCAGTTCGTCATCTCGATCGGACTGATCATCTTCTCGATCTGCTCGCTGCTGCAACAGCGCTACGTCCGTCGCTACGACCTGGGGTTCAATCACGAACGGGTGTTGACCTTTCGGACCGCTTCGCAGCGGATCTCCAGTGCCGACCGGTTCGCAGCGTTCGCCTCGGCCCTCGAGCAGGATCCGCAGATCGTCGGCGTCACCGCGGGGCAAGGACCGCTCGTCGCCGGAAACTTCTCGATCTGGGGACGGAAGGTCGCCGATGAGGAGGTGATGATTCACGTGCGTCCGGTGCGCAGCAACTTCCTCGACGTGCTGGGTATTCCGGTCCTTGCCGGCGAAGACTTCAAGCCCGGATACGACCGCGACACGACGCTGCACTACATCGTCAACGACCTGCTCGCCCGCAAGGGGGCCGGGCTTGGCTACCGGCTCGACGACGGCAATGTGGTCGGTATCTGTCCCGACTTCCACTTCCGACCGTTGCAGTATCCCGTCGCACCGTTTGCCTTCGTGACCATCCCGGGCGACATGGAGTATTTCTTCGTGCGCATGGCCGCCGGGGCCGATTCCGACGCCGTCTGTGACCATATCCGGAGAACAGTCGAACGCCTCGACCCCGACTGCGAACCGGTCGAGATCCGCTTCATGGACGAGGAGATCAACGCCCAGTATGCCCGCGAGCGGCGCATCACGACCATCGTCGGGCTCTTCACGGTGCTGGCCGTCGTCATCGCCCTGATGGGCGTCTTCGGCATCGTCCTCTTCGAGATGCAGCACCGCCGCCGCGAGGTGGCCATCCGCAAGGTCATGGGCGCCACCTCACAGGAGGTGCTCCGCCTCTTCAACCGCCGCTATGTCCTGCTCGTTACGGTCTGCTTCATCCTGGCCGCGCCGGTCGGCTACTGGATCGTGGACCGCTGGTTGGGCGCGTTTGCCTACCGCGTGCCGATCCGCTGGTGGATCTTTGCGGCGGCCTTCGCCGTGGTGCTCCTCGTCACGGTCGCCACGGTCACCTTCTGCTCGTGGCGCACGGCCAACGAGAACCCCGCCGACTGCGTGAAATCCGAATAATCGAAACAAATTCCGCATATGAAAATCGCACTGCGAAACTTCCTCACCACACTGCGACGCTACAAGGTCTCGTCGCTGCTCAATATCGTGGGGCTGACGCTCGCCTTCACGGCCTGCTACATCATCCTGGTGCAGGTGCGCTGGGAGATGACCTACAACCGCACGCTCCGCGATTCGGAGCGCATCTATCTGGTCGAGTCCACCGACTGGTACACGCCCGGCGCCTGGCAGTCGTGGCTCTGCCGGCCCATGGTCGAGCGGTTCATCACATCGACCTCGGCCGTCGAAGCCGGCGGCTGCACCTGGGGCGGCTTCGGCCCCACGGTCGTGCTGCGCGAGAATGCCACGAAAATGGGGTACGACCGCTTCAACAACATCTATGCAGGCTCCATTTCGCTGCCGCTGCTCGACGTCTTCGAGTTCCGGAGTGTGGCAGGGGATGTCCATGACCTCAAACGCGCACAGAGCGTCATTGTCTCGCGCTCGACGGCCGAACGGCTCGGCGTCGGTGTCGGCGACATGATCTGGAGCGACACCGACCAGCCCTCGGCCGAGAATGCCCGCGAGGTGGTGGCCGTCTTCGAGGATTTTCCCGCAAACTCGCTCATGGCCAGGTGCCAGATGGCCGTGGATCTGGGCGACCGGAGCATCGACGACCCCTCGGAATGGAGCTACAATTACTACGTACGGTTCCAGCCCGGGACCGATCTCCGGACGGTCATCGAGGAGTGGAAGCGGCTCTTCGCGGAGATGTACCCCGGCGAGGCCAACGAAGAGGGGCAGCTCGAAACGGAACCCTTCCGCCTGTCGTGTATCCGCGATCTCTACTTCGAGAGCGACAGCCGCGTGCCGTGCGCCCAAGGGTCGCTCGTGACGACCTACACGCTGCTGGGCATCGCGCTGTTGGTCATTGCGCTGGCATTCATCAACTTCGTCAACTTCTTCTTCGCGCTGGTGCCCGTGCGCATCCGCACGGTCAACACCTTCAAGGTCTTCGGTGCGCCGAACGCCTCGCTACGCTTCGGTTTCATCTTCGAAGCCGTGGGGCTGGTCCTCATCGCCCTGCTGCTGGCCTGGTACCTCTCCTTCGCCATCCAGGGCACCGAACTGGCCAGCTACATCTCCGCACCGCTGAGCGTGGCGCAGAACCTCCCGGTCATCGGCATCCTGCTTGCCGTGGCGGTGGTCATGGCCCTCGTGGCCAGTCTCTATCCGGCGTGGTACATCACCTCGTTTCCGCCCGCCCTGGTGGTCAAGGGGGCGTTCTCCGGGACGGCCGGCGGCCGACGGCTCCGCACGCTGCTGCTGGGCTTCCAGTTCACCATCTCATTGGGACTGATCATCGCCACCGGGTTCATCCTCCTGCAACACAACTTCATGCTGCGGCAGGAGATGGGCTTCGACCGTCGCAACCTGATGGCCGTGCAGCTCTCCGAAAAGGCTGCGCTGGGATACGATGCCCTGCGCGACCGGCTGATGACCGATCCGCGTGTGGTCGACGTCACGGGGGCCGAGGGCCGTCTGGTCAGCGTCAACCGCATGAGTTGGGGCCGCACCTACAAGGGGCAGCGGGTCAGCATGCAGGCATACATCGTCCGTTGGAACTTCCTGAAGATGATGGGTATTGCCATTACCGACGGCCGCGACTTCCTCGAATCGGACGAGCACAAGGAGACCGGCATGCTGATCTGCAACGAGGCGGCCCGCCGCGAATACGGTTTCGAGCCGGGCGACGAGATCGGCGGATTCTACGGCACCGATCCGCTCGTGGGCGTCTGCGCCGACTTCAACTTCCGTCCGATGCAATACGGCGTCACCCCCTTCGTCTTCTATGTCATTCCCGAGGAGATGTCGCAACGTTCGGGCGGCCGCGCCTCGCAGCTGCTCTACCTGCGCTACCGTCCCGAGGCCGACGTCAACGAAGTGGCTGACTACCTGCGGCAGTGCATCGCCGAGGCGGATCCGCATCTGACGCCGGGCGAGATCCAGATCCGTACCTTCGAGGAGGAGCTGGGCTTCGAGTATACGAAGGAGCGGCGGCTGGCCACGGTCGTCGGGCTCTTTACGGTGCTGGCCGTCGTCATTGCCCTGATGGGGGTCTTCGGCATCGTCCTGTTCGAGACGCAGTACCGCCGCCGCGAGGTGGCCGTGCGCAAGGTCCTGGGCGCCACGACTCCGGAGGTGCTCCGCCTCTTCAACCGCCGCTACCTGTGGATGGTGGTCGTCTGCTTCGTCATTGCCGCGCCGCTGAGCCTCTGGATCGTCCACCGCTGGATGGCCTCGTTCGCCTACCGCGCCCCCTTCACGGTGTGGATTCCTCTGGCGGCGCTCGCCGCAGTGCTCCTCGTCACGGTCGCCACGGTGACCTTCTGCTCGTGGCGCACGGCCAACGAAAACCCGGCCGACTCGGTCAAGTCCGAATAAGTCGACCCGAAAAACGAAATTGTCAAATTTAAAAGATACCTGTTATGGCTATGTTGAAAGTAGAAAACCTCCGCAAGGTTTTCCGAACAGAAGAGATCGAAACCATCGCCCTGAATGGCGTATCGTTCGACGTGAACGAGGGCGAATTTGTCGCCATCATGGGCCCCTCGGGCTGCGGCAAATCGACGCTGCTCAACATTCTGGGACTGCTGGACAATCCCACCTCGGGAAACTACCAGTTGCTCGACCGCGAGGTGGCCACATTGCGCGAAAAGGAGCGCACGCGCTTCCGCAAGGGAAACATCGGATTCGTCTTCCAGTCATTCAACCTGATCGACGAGCTGAATGTCTTCGAGAATGTCGAGCTGCCGCTGATCTATCTGGGCGTGAAGGCCTCGGAGCGCAAGCGCCGCGTGAACGAGCTCCTTGCCCGCATGAACATCTCCCACCGCGCGGAACACTTCCCGCAGCAGCTCTCCGGAGGTCAGCAGCAGCGTGTGGCCATTGCCCGCGCCGTGGTGTCCAACCCGAAGCTGATTCTGGCCGACGAGCCCACCGGCAACCTCGATTCGAAAAACGGCCGCGAGGTGATGGATCTCCTTTCGGAGTTGAACCGCGAGGGAACGACCGTCATCATGGTGACCCATTCGCAGTACGACTCGACCTTTGCCCACCGCGTGCTGCACCTCTTCGACGGTGAGCTGGTCAAGGATCTCACCAACCGGATGTAGACGTCAATATCTTTGTCTGCTGACCGACAGGCGCACTGAGAGACAAGACCTGAACACGTTTCGGCAGCTATGCGTCTCCCCGCAGATACTTACCGATCGAATTGAAATTTTTTCCCATAAGACGGCTACAGAAACGGAAAGGGCGCACCGGCCATTCAGGGGATCGGTGCGCCTTTTGAGATTTTAGAGCGAGTGCAATATCAGTTGTTCTGCTGGGCCTGATTTTTTTCGAGCCACTGCAGGCGCCGCATGTCGGGCAGATGCTTGATCGAGAACTGCTCGAAACGGGCCGTGAAGCCGTCTCCATCGGGGCATGCACCCATGATTCCGACCATGACGGGATGGTTGTCCTGCAGCCAGGCGTTGCGCATGAGCGTATACTCCTGGTCGTCGAACGAGTAGAAGATCTCGACGGCATCCAGCCGGCGTACGGCCTTGATCCAGACGTGTTCCACGGGTTTGTCGAGCGAGATGATGCTCCAGTCGCTGGTGTGGTGCGTGACTACGCAGCTGAGGTTGTACTTTCCGTCGACGAATTCGATACCGGCCTTGATGTAGTTTTCGTGGTCGAGACGCAGCATGAGTCCCGACTGGTCGAATCGCGTGCGGTAGTCGCCCGAGATGCAGACCTTGACTTCGAATTCGCCGCCGCGGAGCGTGTAGAGGAACGGGGCGTCATCGACGGTGAATCCGTAGTGCGAGATTCGCCAGTAGTCGGTCTGGGGGGTTACCTCCATGATGAGGGCATTTTTTTCGATTTTCCAGATTTCGGGTTCGTTGAACCATTGCATTTTTTCGAGGGATTGAGCCATACCGGGGAGTGACGCGGCGAGCAGGAGCCCGCAGGTGAGGAGTAATTTTTTCATTTTTTTCTGTTTTGATACAGGTTTGTCTGTTGATTGTTTTTGTTGGGGGCGGCGACGTCGTTTTCGGCCTTTTTGGAGGACAAAAGTGCCGGACGATCCCCAAATCATCATCGTTTTTTGTACCTTTGCAAAGGTAGGGCTCTGTGCCCTGTCGGACAATGCTTATAAATAACCATTTTGAGACACGGGGAAAAGATGAATACCGTTACGCAACTGATCCGGGAGTTTTCGGCGCAGGACTTTTCGCAGGAGCCGTCCGCGGACCGGCTGTTGGCGGCCAGCCGCGCGATGGCGGATCATTACGCGCGGATGGAGCATGCCATCGCGGTTCTGAGTGATCTGCGGGCCAATACAAGCCGTATCTGGTACGGTGGATTTTCGCGTACGCTGGGTTTGGCGAGCCCGGGGGAGCCGCGGGAGGTTTCGTCGATCTGGGAGGAGGAGATCTTCCGGCTGATCCACCCCGACGATCTGGCGCGCAAGCATCTGCAGGAGCTTTGTTTCTTTCATTTTATCAAGAACCAGCCTCGCCGGCGACGCGGCGACTATTGCCTGATGAGCCGGCTGCGGATGAAGACGGCCACGCACGGTTACATGCCCGTCCTGCACCGGATGTTCTATATCGCGGATCCGGCGCATGCTGCGCAGCGGTTGGCCATGTGTCTTTACGGGCCTCTTTTTTTCGAGATGCCTTCGGCGTGCCTGGTCGTCGATTGGATCGACGGCCACACGGAGGAGCTGGAGGTGCCGCGTACGTCGAAGATTCTCTCGCCCCGTGAGACGCAGATTCTGCGACTGATCGACCGTGGGCTGACGAGCAAGGAGATCGCCTCGATGCTCAGCATCAGCATCCATACGGTCAGCCGGCACCGGCAGGAGATCCTCGGCAAGCTGCAGGTGAAAAACTCCATCGAGGCGTGCCGCCTGGCCAAGAATCTGCGGCTTCTTTGAGTGCACCCTGAAGGCGCAGTCCGGAGGGGCGATGGACATATACCACTGTCTGGTTGCGGTGCCCCTCCCCTCGGGTGCCCCTCCCTCTTTCTTTTCCTTCCCCTGCCTCCCTCATCCCCTCTTTCCGCTGCCCCTCTTGCCTCTCCCCTCTTTTCGTTGCGGTTCGGCTTCGGCCGCCAGGTTGATTCTGCCTTCTTTGCCGGTATTTTTGCCTCTGTCGGCCGGAAATTCGTTTCGATCGGACTTGCCTCTTTTGAGACATATTCTGTGGGGATCTGAACTTTTTTATGTATATTTGTGAAATTTTTGAATTCTGGTTCGGACCGAATGGATCTCCGGGCGGATCAAAAATCACACTGAATGAAGGAATGATACAACCGTTGGAACTGGATCGTGTCGAAAAGCTGCTGTTTTCCGACGCAAAGATAGATCTTGCCGAACTGCCTCTCGACGAGGTGAAAAAATGTTATGAATTTCTGCGTGAATTCTCTGCGGAGAAGGTGATCTACGGAATCAATACGGGTTTCGGGCCGATGGCGCAATGGCGTGTCGATGACCGTTATCTGGAGAATCTGCAGTACAACATCATCCGCAGCCACTCGACCGGTGCGGGCACTCCGCTGCCTGACCTGTATGTCAAGTCGGCGATGATCGCCCGGTTGGGGACGCTGCTTCAGGCCCGTTCAGGAGTCCATCCCGAGGTGGTCGAACTGCTTGCCGAGTTCATCAACCGCGACATCATCCCCTTCATTCCCGAGCACGGCAGCGTCGGAGCCAGCGGCGATCTGGTCCAGCTGGCGCACATTGCGCTGACGCTCATCGGCGAAGGCGAGGTCCACTGGCGGGGTGCATGGCGTCCGGCTGGCGAGGTGCTGCGCGAAAACGGCCTGCGACCCATGCGGATCCACATCCGCGAGGGGCTTTCGATCACCAACGGAACCTCCGTAATGACCGGTATCGGGATCGTCAACCAGTTCTACGCCGAGCGGCTGCTGGACTGGGCAACGCTGGCCACGGTGATGATGAACGAGATTGCCGCCTCGTACGACGACTTCATGGCCGAGGGGCTGAACGAATGCCGCCGCCACGAGGGGCAGCAGGTCATAGCCTGGCGCATGCGCCGGTTGGCGGAGGGTGGAAGGCGGATGCTGCGCCGCGAGCATGAGCTCTACAGCGGCGGCCACAGCGACGTGAAGACCTTCGACAGCCGCCACAAGGTGCAGGCCTACTATTCGCTGCGGTGTGCGCCGCAGATTCTGGGTCCGGTCTACGAGACGCTCCAGGCCTCGCGCCGCATTCTGGAGGAGGAGCTCAACTCGGCGTGCGACAACCCGATTGTCGATCCCGAGCGGCGGAACGTCTTCCACGGGGGCAACTTCCACGGCGACTACATTTCGCTCGAGCAGGACAAGGTGAAGATCGCCATGACGCGTGTGGCGATGACGGCCGAACGACAGCTGAACTACCTGTTCCACGACCGGATCAACAACATCCTGCCGCCGTTTCTGAATCTCGGGACGCTGGGTCTCAACTACGGGATGCAGGCGTGCCAGTTCACGGCCACGTCGACCACGGCGGAGTGCCAGACGCTCTCGATGCCCAACTACGTGCACAGCATACCGAACAACAACGACAACCAGGATATCGTCAGCATGGGGACCAATTCGGCGCTGCTGTGCCGGCAGGTGATCGAGAATGTCTTCCAGGTGATGTCGATCCACCTGATCGCCCTGGCGCAGGCGGTCGACTGTCTGGAGATCCGCGACGCGCTGGCTCCGACCTCGCGTCGGGTCTACGACGATGTCCGGGCGATCATCCCGCGCTTTGTCGAGGATGCACCCTTCTACAAGCAGATCGCTCAGGTCGAGGCCTATCTGAAGAACCATCCGCTCAAACTGGAATAAGCGAACAAGATGAAATACGCATTGGTAACGGGCGGCTCCCGGGGATTGGGACGCGCCATCTGTCAGCGATTGGCGGCCCAGGGGTGGCCGGTCCTCATCAACTACCAGTCGAACACGGCGGCGGCCGAAGAGACGCTGCGCACGATCACCGAGGCAGGTGGAGTGGCCGAACTGCTTCCGTTCGACGTATCGGATCCCGATGCCATCGAACGGGCGCTGGAGACGTGGAGTGCCAGCCACCCGGACGATTACATCGCCGTGCTGGTCAACAACGCCGGCATCCGGCGTGACAACCTGCTGATCTTCATGCAGAACGAGGAGTGGCACCGGGTGCTGGACACGACGCTCAACGGCTTTTTCTACGTCACGCGGCGCCTGCTGAAGGAGATGCTGACCCACCGCTGGGGACGGATCGTGAACATGGCCTCGCTGTCGGGTCTGAAGGGGATGCCGGGACAGACGAACTATTCGGCGGCGAAGGCGGCGCTGATCGGGGCGACGAAGGCGCTGGCGCAGGAGGTTGCGCCGCGCAAGGTGACGGTCAATGCCGTGGCTCCGGGCTTCATTGAGAGCGACATGACGAAGGATCTCGACCAGGCGACGCTCAGGAAGCTGGTTCCGGCTGGACGTTTCGGGCGGCCGGAGGAGGTTGCGGCGCTGGTCGCGTTTCTGGTCTCGGACGATGCGGCCTACATCACGGGCGAGACCGTCTCGATCAACGGCGGTTTATACACTTGACAAATAGATAAAAAAGCATACGAACACAGATGGAACGACGAGTCGTCATAACGGGCATGGGCATCTGGTCCTGCCTGGGACAGAATCTGAATGAAGTGAAGGAGTCGCTTCATGCCGGGCGATCGGGCATTGGCGTGGAGAAGGAGCGGCTCGAATACGGCTACCGCTCGGGGCTGACGGGACTTGTCCCGCGGCCGCAGCTCAAGGGGGTCCTCGACCGCCGCATGCGGGTGGGGCTCTCGGAGGAGGCCGAATATGCCTACATGGCCTCGCGGCAGGCCTTCGAACAGGCCTTGATGGACGACGCCTACCTGCATGAGAACGAGGTGGGCATCCTCTTCGGCAACGATTCGTCGGCCAAACCGGTCATCGAGGCGGCGCGGATCATGGACGAGAAGCACGACTCGGCGCTGTTGGGGTCGGGACTGATCTTCCAGTCGATGAACTCCACGGTGACGATGAACCTCAGTACGATTTTCCACCTGCGTGGGATCAACTTCACGGTCAGTGCGGCATGCGCCAGCGGCTCGCATTCGATCGGACTGGGCTACCTGCTCATCCGTCAGGGGCTGCAGGACGCCGTGCTGTGCGGCGGAGCGCAGGAGGTCAACTACTACTCGATGGCGACGTTCGACGCTCTTGGGGCCTTTTCGGTGCGGATGGACGAGCCGACGAAGGCCTCGCGACCGTTCGACCGCGACCGTGACGGACTGATTCCGAGCGGCGGTGCGGCGGCGCTGGTGCTCGAGGAGTACGAACATGCCCTTCGGCGGGGCGCGCCGATTCTGGCCGAGGTGTGCGGCTACGGCTTCTCGTCGAACGGCGGGGGGATCTCGCAGCCGAGCGACGACGGTTCGGTGACGGCCATCCGGCGGGCGCTCGACGCGGCCGGCATGCAGCCCGACCAGATCGACTACGTGAACGCCCACGCCACCTCGACGCCGCAGGGCGACATGTACGAGGCCATTGCGCTGGACCGGGTCTTCCGCGGCACGCACGCCCTGATCAGCTCGACCAAGTCGATGACGGGTCACGAGTGCTGGATGGGCGGAGCGAGCGAGATTGTCTACTCGACGCTGATGATGCAGCATAACTTCGTGGCCCCGAACATCAACCTGGAGCATCCCGACGAATACGCGGCCAAATTGAATCTGACGGCCGTTACGGTTGATACGCAGGTCGATACGGTGCTCTCCAACTCGTTCGGCTTCGGCGGGACGAACAGTGCGCTGGTTATCCGCAAGGTCAAATAACGCCGCGACGATGAAACTCTTCCCTGACTTGGAAAAGCGCTATGCGCACGAACAGCTGACGGCCCGCGAGGCGCAGCGTGCGGCGCAGTTCATCGCCTTCGGACCGATCGTCTTCGAGGTTTCGCGGCTGATGGTGAAGTTCGGCATCCTGGAGCTGCTGCGGGACAGCGACGGGGGGCTGACCCTCGGGGAGATTGCCCGCCGCACGGAGCTTTCGGAGTATGCCGTACGGGTGCTGCTCGAGGCGTCGCTCTCGATCGGGACGGTGCTGGTCGACCCCGAGAGCGACCGCTTCACCCTTTCGAAGACGGGCTGGTTCCTGCTGACCGACGCCTCGACGCGTGTCAATCTGGATTTCAACCACGACGTCAACTACGAGGGGTGGTTCCGCCTGGAGGAGTCCCTTCGTGAAGGGCGCCCGGCCGGACTGGAGCACTTCGGTCCGTGGAAGACGGTCTACGAGGGGCTTTCGCAACTGCCTGCGGAGGTGCAGCGGAGCTGGTTCGGCTTCGACCACTTCTATTCGGACCATTCGTTCGACGAGGCGCTGCGGGTGGTCTTTTCGCGGCCGACGCGTCAGCTGCTCGACGTGGGCGGCAATACGGGACGGTGGGCGCTGCGGTGCGTGGCCTGCGATCCGCAGGTCGAGGTGACGATCATGGACCTTCCGCAGCAGCTGGAACTGATGCGCCGGGCGACGGCCTCCGAGCCGGGTGCGGATCGCATCCATGGCTACGGCTGCAACCTGCTCGACGAGTCGACTCCCTTCCCGACCGACCGGCCGTACGATACGATCTGGATGAGCCAGTTTCTGGACTGCTTCAGTGAGGAGGAGATCCGTTCGATTCTCGGCCGGGCGTCGCGCATCATGACCGACGCGACGCGTCTCTGCATCATGGAGACCTTCTGGGACCGGCAGAAATACGAGACGGCGGCGATGTGCCTGACGCTGACGAGCCTCTACTTCACGGCCATCGCCAACGGCAACAGCCGCATGTACCATTCGGATTCGATGCGGCGGCTGGTCGAGTCGGCGGGTCTGGAGGTGGAGACGATCCACGACTTTCTGGGTTGGGACCACAGCATCATGGTATGCCGGAAAAAACAGTAACAAACACAAAAACAAGTCTATTTAATTGATATGGAAAGAAAAGAGATTGAAGAAAAGGTCAAGGCGTTTCTGATCGACGAACTGGAGGTCGACGAGGAGAAGATTGCCCCGGATGCGCTTCTGAAGGAGGATATCGGCATCGACAGCCTGGATTTTGTCGACATTGTGGTGATCGTCGAGCGGACGTTCGGCTTCAAGATCAAGCCCGAGGAGATGGGCGGGGTGAAGACGCTGAGCGACTTCTGCGACTATATCCAGAGCAAGTTGGGCGACAAATAGCCGGTAACGATGGAGCCTGAAGCGACCCATACCCCGACGGCCCGTGTTTCGACGCCCGAGTGCCCGATTGAGCCCGAGTCCCCGACGGCGGCTGAGGCCTCGGCGCACGAGGCGTGGCAGGGCCATACCGACGGGCGTCCGTGGATGCTGCGATCGTTGATCGTGCTGTTCCGCCGCGTGCCCGTGCAGGTGCTCTACGGGGTCATGGGGGTGGTTGTCGTCTTCTACATGCTCTTCAACCGGCGGGGTTACCGTGCGAACCGGGACTTTTTCCGGCGTCGTATGGGCTACGGCCGCTGGCGGACGCTGCGATCGGTCTACGCGAGCCACTACCGCTTCGGCCAGGTGATTCTGGACCGTTTTGCCGTCTACGCCGGCCGCCGCTTCGAGGTGGAGATCGAACACAACGAATACTACCGCGAACTGGTCACGCGCCCCGGGGGCTTCATCATGGTGAGCTCCCACGTCGGGAACTACGAGTTGGCCGGTTATACGCTTCACCCCGAGGAGAAACGCTTCTACGCGCTGGTCTATGCCGGCGAGAAGCAGACCGTCATGCAGAATCGGGCAAGATGCTTCGCCGGAAACAACATCGAGATGATTCCCGTTTTGAGGGACATGTCCCATCTGTTTGCGGCCAACCGGGCGCTGCTGGACGGGGATATCGTCGGGATGCCGGGCGACCGGCTGTTCGGATCGCAGAAGAGTGTGGCCTGTGACTTTCTGGGGGCTCCGGCCCGCTTTCCGCTGGGGCCGTTTGCGCTGGCCGTGCAGCGGGAGGTTCCGATGCTTTCGATCTTCGTGATGAAGGAGTCGGCGAAGCGTTACCGGATCTTTGTCCGGCGAATCGACACGGGCGACGCTACCCTGCCGAAACGCCGCCGCATGGAAGCGTCGGCGAGGTCGTTTGCCGCTCAGCTGGAGCAGATTGTGCGTCGTTACCCGACGCAATGGTTTAACTATTACGATTTTTGGGAACAGCCATGACTCTCGAAGAGATCGACATCCTTGATTTGATACCCCAGCGGCCGCCGTTCGTGCTGATCGACCGCCTGACGGCCTTCGACGAAGCGCGGACTGAGACCCGCTTCACGGTTCGGGCCGAGCACCTGATGTGCGAATCCGGCCGGCTGCAGGCGGCCGGTCTGATCGAGAATATCGCCCAGACGTGTGCCGCGCGCTTGGGATATATCAACCTGCTGCATGCCGAGCGGGTGAAGCTGGGTTTTATCGGGGCGATCCGCGATCTGGAGATTCTCCGGCTGCCGCGGTGCGGGGAGACGCTGCACACGACGACCTGGAACCTCGAGGAGGTTTTCCGCATGATCCTCGTGCGGGCCGAGGTTCGCTCGGAGGGCGAACTGCTGGCCACGGCGCAGATGAAGATCGCCGTGAGTGAAATCGACGCCCAAAATTGACCGACGATGAAAAGCGATCGCAAAATCACGAAGGAGCTGGTGGCCTCGAAGCATTTCGAGGTGCGTTTCAGCGAGGTAGACTCGATGAACATCGTCTGGCACGGCTCCTACCCGCTCTACTTCGAGGATGCGCGGGAGGCCTTCGGCACTAAATACGGACTGGGCTACATGGATATCTTCGGCCAGGGCTACTATGCGCCGCTGGTCGAGCTGTCGTTCAAGTACAAGTCGCCGATCGTCTACGGCATGCCGTGCCGGGTCGACATCCACTACCGCCCGACCGAAGCCGCCAAGATCGTCTTCGACTACGAGATACGCCATGCCGAGACCGACGAACTGCTGGCCACGGGCCACAGCGTGCAGGTCTTCATGGACAAGGAGTACCGGCTGGTGTGGATCACGCCGGAATTTTACGCACAATGGAAAGAGCGCTGGAACATGAACTGATCGTCCGCGCGGGCGACTGCATCCTCTCGCCGCTGGGCATGGACACGGCGTCGACCCTGCGGGCCGTAGTGGCCGGGGAGTCGGCGTTGCGCCGTTACGAGGGGTTGTGGAATCTTCCGGAGCCGTTCGTGGCTTCGCTGCTTGACTTCGGGGCGGTCGACCGTGCGCTGGCCGACCGTTACGGCGCTGAGCGGCTTCGGGGCTATACCGAATTCGAACGGATGTCGATTCTTTCGGCTGCGGGGGCGCTGGACGAGGCGGGAATTGACCCGTCGTCGGATCGGGTGCTCTTCTTCCTCTCGACGACGAAGGGCAACGTGGCGCTGCTGGAGTCCGACAACCGCTACCGGGAGGAGGTGCTTCCCGACTGGTCGGCGCGCCGGATTGCCGCATTTTTCCGCAATCCGAATCCGGCGACGGTTGTTTCGAACGCCTGTACGTCGGGTGTCTGCGCCCAGATTGCGGCCATGCGGGCGCTCTGGAGCGGGCGTTGCGACCATGCGGTGGTGATCGGCGCCGACCGGCAGTCGCGCTTCATCGTCTCGGGGTTCCAGAGCTTCAAGGCCCTCTCCGCGGAGCCGTGCCGGCCCTTCGACCGACGCCGGACGGGGCTGAATCTGGGCGAGGCGGCCGCGACGGTCGTCTATAGCCGCCGGCGGGCGGAGGAGCTCACCGACCGGGAGTGGGTCGCCTGCCGGGGAGCCATCCGCAACGATGCCAACCACATCTCGGGCCCCTCGCGTACGGGCGAAGGCTCCTGCCGCGCGCTGAAGACCGTGTTGCAGGGAGTCGATCCGGCGGAGCTGGCCGTAGTCAACGTACACGGCACGGCTACGCCCTACAACGACGAGATGGAGTCGATCGCCCTCGACCGGGCCGGCCTTGCGCAGGTGCCGGTCGATGGCCTGAAGGGCTATTTCGGCCATACGATGGGGGCGGCCGGCGTGTTGGAGTCGGTGCTGACGATGCACGCTCTCGATGCGGGGCTGGTGCTTGGCACGCGGGGATACGGCGAATGCGGCGTATCGCGTCCGCTGCGGCTGACAGCCCGGCATACGGCGACGACGCGGAGCTGTTTCGTCAAGCTGCTTTCGGGATTCGGCGGGTGTAATGCCGCGCTGCTCTTCAAACGGGGAGGAGGCCTATGCTGACGATTCGACGATGGGTGCGCATCACCCCCGCGGGGGCGGTGGTCGACGGGGTTCCGGTTCGCCTCGAACCGTCGGAAGATCCGCTGCTGGTGGCCCTCTACCGCCAACGGGTGGGCGGCTATCCGAAGTTTTTCAAGATGGATCCGCTGTGCCGGGCGGGTTTCATCGCCTCGGAGTTGCTGCTCGACGGAGAGACGTCGCGTTTCGAGCCGCGGGAGGATCGGGCCGTGGTGCTTTTCACGCAGAGCGGCTCGTTTGCCAGCGACAGCCACTACGAGCGGACGATTGCCGATGCGGCGGATTACTACCCCAGCCCGGCGGTTTTCGTCTATACGCTGGCCAACATCCTGACGGGCGAGATTGCCATCCGCAACAAGTACTACGGCGAGACGTCGTGCTACCTGCTCCGACGCGACGAGACGGCGACGCTGGCGGCGACGCTGCGCGAGACGTTTCTCGATGCGGGAACGCACGAGGCGCTTTGCGGTTGGGTCGACAGCCGGGATGCGGCGCATTTCGAGGCGGTGCTGTTCCTGGTCGGGGAGGCTCCCGATGGGCTGGAATGGAGCGAAGAGAATATTTGCAGAATTATGAATGACAAATAGTTGATAAAGGTTATATAAAGTTATGGAAGAACTTGTTTTGGAACTCAAGAACGCCATCATCGAGGCGTTGAATCTCGAAGAGGTGAAACCCGAGGATATCGACAACGATGCCCCGCTGTTCGGCGACGGACTGGGGCTGGATTCGATCGATGCGCTGGAGTTGATCGTGCTGATGGAGAAGCGCTACGGCATCAAGCTGCAGGATCCGGCCGCCGGACGTGAGATCTTCCGCAGCATCAATGTCATGGCCGACTACATCGCCAAACACCGCACGAAATAACCCGCTCAGACCATGAACGAACCGATCTGGATCACGGGTGCCGGAATCGTCTCGGCGATCGGTCTGGACAAGGCCGCAACGCTCGATGCGCTGCGGCACGGCCGGACGGGCATCGGGACGATGCACCACCTGCGGAGCGAACACCGCGAATTCCCGGTCGGCGAGGTGCAGCTCTCCGACGAGGAGCTTGCGGCCCGCCTGGGAATCGCTCCCGGAACGCCGACCATCCGCACGGCCCTGCTGGGGATGCTGGCCCTCGGGGAGGCGCTCGACGAGGCCCGGCTGACGGAGGAGGAGCTTCCGCATGCGGCCTTTGTCTCGGGGACGACCGTCGGCGGCATGGACCGCAGCGAATGCTACTATCCGGACTTCCTGGCCAACGATTCGCGGAACGTCTACATCGCCATGCACGACTGCGGCGCCTCGACGGAGCTGATTGCCGATCGGTTCGGCCGTTTCGGGTTTGTCGCCACCCCGTCGACGGCCTGTTCGTCGGCGCTCAATGCCATCATTCTGGGAGCCAGTCTGATCCGTAGCGGGGAGTTCGATATCGTGGTGGCCGGGGGCAGTGAGTGCCTGACGAAGTTCCACCTGAACGGGTTCAATGCGCTGATGATCCTCGACCGGGAGCCGTGCCGGCCGTTCGACGCCACGCGCGCCGGACTGAATCTGGGTGAAGGAGCCGCCTATGTGGTGTTGGAGCGTGCTTCGTCGGCCCGTCGGCGGGACGTTGCGGCCCATGCGACGCTCGACGGCTGGGGCAACGACTGCGACGCCTTCCACCAGACGGCCTCGTCGCCCGACGGCGAGGGGGCCTTCCGGGCCATGCGCGATGCGCTGGCCGATGCAGGGCTCGGCCCCGAAGCGGTCGATTACGTCAATGCCCACGGTACGGGCACGCCGAACAACGACGCCAGTGAAAGCGCGGCGCTGCGACGGTTGTTCGGCGACCGGGTGCCGCCCTTTTCGTCGACGAAATCCTTCACGGGCCACACGACCAGCGCCTCGGGAGCTATCGAGACGGTGATCTGCCTGCTGGCGCTGCGGCATCAGTTCCTGCCGGTGAACCTGAACTGGCACGAACCGATGGAGGAGGGGCTCCGCCCGGTGGTGGAGAGCCGCCCGCAGGGGAAGATCCGCCACGTGCTGTGCAATTCGTTCGGATTCGGCGGCAACGATTCGTCGCTGTTACTTTCAAGAAAGGAGGAGGAGTCATGAGACGCATCTATATCCGGGCTGCGGAACAGATTTCGCTGCAGCAGCCTCTGAGCGAGGCCTGGATGGAGTCGCCCGTGCGGGTCGACGCGCCGTGGGCCCCGGCTCAGGATCCCGATTTCAGGGCGTGGCTCTCGGCGGGCGAAAGCCGCCGGCTGGGGCGCATCCTCAAACGGGCGCTGGTGAGTCTGCTGACCATTGTCCGCAAGACGGGCGTCGAACATCCCGATGCGATCTGTGTCGGCACGGGACTGGGCTGCATGGTCAATACGGAGCGGATTCTCGAAACGCTGTGCAACGAGGGCGAATCGATGGTCAGCCCCACGCACTTCATGCAGTCGACCCACAATACGATCGCCTCGCTGCTGGCCATCCACACGCGGTCGCACGGCTACAACATCACTTATTCGCACAAGGATCTCTCGTTCGATCTGGCGCTGCTGGATGCCTGGTTGCAGTTCCGGCAGGGGCGGATCCATACGGCCGTGGTCGGCGGATACGACGAGTTGACGGCGTCGTACTACACGCTGTTGCGGCGCATCGGCTATCTGGGTGCCGAGGGCGAGGGCCCGGGGTCGGAGGCTACGGCAACGTTGCTCGTGACGGATGATCGGAGCGATGCGCTGTGCGAACTGGCCGGTCTGCGGATCCTCTACCGGCCGGGCAACGGGGAGCTGCACGAAGCGCTCGACCGTCTGCTGGACGAGGCGGGAGTCACCCGCGACGCGCTTTCGGGCGTGGTGACGGGTGTCAACGGCCATCGGGCCAACGACGCCTTCTACGAGCGATTCACCGCGCAGCTGCTGCCCGGCGTCCCGACGCTGCATTACAAACACCTCTTCGGAACGAGCTACACGGCACCGGCCTATGCCCCCTACGTGGCGGCCCATTGTCTCCACCGGGGCGTTATTCCGCCGACGCTCGTCTGCGGCACTACCCCGCTGCGCGACGGAGCGCCGCAGACGCTGCTGCTGGTCAACCAGCGCGACGGCAAACAATGGTCCCTTCAACTGCTTCGGAGCGTATGTGGAAACTGATCTCACTGGCCTTCGTGCAGTCGGTCCTGATGGTGGCCAGCCAGCTGCTGCAGAAGATTGCCGTCACCCGCGCGGGGGATTTTTCGTGGAGCTGGGGATGGTTCTACCGGTTCTTTGCCAACTTCTACATGATCGGCAGCGGCGTGTGCTTTGCGGCCACGGCCTTCTGCTGGCTGTATCTGCTGAAGCGCTATCCGTTCAGCATGGTCTACCCGATGTTGAGCCTGGCCTACGTGATGGGAATGCTGGCGGCCATGCTCTTTTTTCACGAACAGATTCCGCTGACCCGTTGGATCGGCATTGCGCTGATCATGGCGGGCTGCGTATTGATAGCCAGATAACAGGATGAAACACAGGCTGATTCTTTGCATGATGCTCCTGACACTTGTCCCGGCGCTTGTTCCGGTGTTCGCCCGGGGGCAGAACCGCGCGCAGGCGGCATCGCCGGAGGAGATCATCGCCGCGATCGACCGCAGCGCCTCTTCGCTGCGGAGCCTGCGGTGCGACTTCGTGCAGACCAAGGAGCTCTCGCTGCTGCAGGATCGGATGGTCTCGCAGGGGGTGATGTACTACCGGCAGGCGGGCGGTCAACTGCGTTGGGAGTATCGGACGCCGTACCGTTATACGTTTGTTCTGAACGGCGATCGGGTGATGATGCGCTCCGACGGACGGACCGACGTCGTAGAGACCTCCGCCAACCGGATGTTCCGCGAGATAGCCCGGATGATGATGAGTACGCTGACGGGCCGCTGTCTGACGGCCACGTCGGATTTCGATATCCGGGTCCGTGCCGAAAAGGGGCTGTGGATTGCGGAACTGACCCCCCGGCGGCGTGAGATGACGCAGTTTTTTGCCCGGGTGAATCTCTGCTTCGACCCGGAACGCCAGCTGGTCACCCGGGTGGAGATGGTCGAGGCGGGCGGCGACCGGACGGTGATCGAACTGAAGAACGTGCAACGGAATGCGACGATTGACGAGAGCGTTTTTGCCATTGATTAGTCTGATGCTGTGGAGCATCGGAACGCTGACGGCCGCCGGTCGGCAACCCTTCTTCCCGACGGCCGAGGGCCAGCGGGCGGAGTATGCCGTGACGCTGGATTTCGGACGGGCTCACCTCACGGGTGTTTGCGTGGCCAAGTGTCTCGATGGCGAGATCGTGGGCACGCTGATGAACGAATTCGGGATCCGGGCCTTCGATTTCCGCTGCAATCCGCACGGCGGGCGGGTCGAACTCTCGAATCTGATGGCGATGCTCGACCGGTGGTATATCCGCCGCACGCTGCGTCGCGATCTTGCGCTGCTGCTGCGCTGCGGGGCGCCCGAACGGCCGTTGAAACACCGGGGGCGCCTCCTGGAACTCCGTCCGGACGGAACGCTGTCGCTGACCCATCTGCGCCGGACGCTGACGCTCGGATTCACCCGGCTGAACCCCTAAAACGATCGACATGAAACTGAAAGACGGATTTTTCTACCTTGAAAATACGACGACGGCCGACGGCGAGACCCACTGTGATCTCCGCCTCGATGCCTGCCATCCGATCTACCGGGCCCACTTCCCGGGCAACCCCATCACGCCGGGCGTCTGCCTGATACAGCTGGTTGCCGAGCTGCTCGAAGGTGTTGTCGGACGGCAGCTGGCCCTGAAGCGCATCGTCAACGTGAAGTTCCAGCACGTCCTCTCGCCCGTCGAGCATCCGACCTGCCGGGTGACGTTCCGCAGCATCGAGCCCGACGGGGGCGTCTGGAAGGTCAGGGCCGTGGTCCGAGCCGCAGCGATGCAGTTTGCCCAGTTGTCGATGATTTTCGAAGAATCTGCGAACGATGCGCCCGAAAGCCGATAAAACCGTTGCCGAGCCGCGCTTCTGCGCCGTGATCCCGACCTACAACAACGCCGGGACACTGATGGACGTCGTGCGGCGAACCCATGCGCAGCTGGACGATATCGTGGTGGTCGACGACGGTTCGACGGATGGTACGGCCGCCCTGCTGGCCGCCTCGCCGGTGCCCGTTGCGGTGGTCCGCTGCGGCCGGAACCGCGGCAAGGGGCACGCTCTGCGCGAAGGGTTCCGCCGGGCGCGGGCCGAAGGCTTCACCCACGCCGTGACGATCGACGCCGACGGGCAGCACTACCCCGAGGATTTGCCGCGGTTGCTGGCCGCCGCACGGGAGGACCCCGCGGCGCTGATCGTCGGCAGCCGGCCGCTCGACCACGCGAACATGCCGCGCGGCAACACCTTCGCCAACCGCTTTTCGAACTTCTGGTTCCGCGTGCAGACGGGGATCGACCTGCCCGACACGCAGACCGGACTGCGCATCTACCCGCTGGCCGGACTTCGGGGCGAGCGGTGGATGACCTCGCGCTACGAGGCCGAACTCGAACTGCTGGTGGCATCGGCGTGGGCCGGAGTGCGGCTGCGGCCCGTGACGGTGCGGGTGGACTACCCCGAGGATCGGGTGAGCCACTTCCGGCCGACGCTCGACTTTCTGCGCATTTCGCTGCTCAATACCCTGTTGTGCCTGCTGGCCGTGGTCTACGGCTGGCCCCGGACGCTGCTGAGAAAACTGTTGCGATGAGTGCCGACATCCATACCTCCCGAACCGTGCCGCTGACGGCCCGACGGATCGCATACTCCCTGTATTCGATCCTCTTTCTGTGTGTGAGCATGTTTCTGCTGGTGCTGCCGGCCACCTACCTCTATTTTCTGATCGGCGGCTCGACGGAGCGCAAGCGCATGCGCCTGCACCGTTTCATCTGTCGGGCGTCGCGCTATGTCATCCGCCGGGTGCCGGGCACGACCTTCACGCTGAACAACGCCGCCGGTGAACGCTTCGAGCGGCCGGCCGTCATCCTGAGCAACCACCAGTCGCACCTCGATCTGATGTGCATCCTGATGCTGACGCCGCGGCTGGTCGTGCTGACCAACGACTGGGTCCACCGCAATCCGATCTACGGACTGGTGATCCGCCGGGCGGAGTTTTACGCTGTTTCGGACGGCATCGAGGCCAATCTCGACCGGTTGGCCGACCTCGTGCGGAGGGGCTATTCGATCGTCGTCTTCCCCGAGGGAACGCGTTCGCCCGACTGCCGGATCCAACGCTTCCACCGCGGGGCCTTCTACCTGGCCGAGCGGCTGCATCTGGATCTGCTGCCGATCTTCCTGCACGGCATCGGCCACGTCCTCCCGAAACAGGATTTCATGCTTCGTCAGGGAGCGATGTATACCGAGATCGGCCGGCGCATAGCCCCCGACGATCCGCGCTTCGGCACCGACTACCGCTCCCGGACTTCGGCCGTGCGCCGTCTTTACCAGACCCGTTACGCCGAGATCTGCGCCCGGCTCGAAACGGCCGGCTACTATGCGTGGTATGTCGGCGAAAAGTACCGCACGGCGGGATGGCGGGCCCATCGGCAGGCGTGTCGGCTGCTGCGGCGCAACGACAATTTCCGTTCGACGATCGACACGGCCCCGGCAGCCGGATCCGTGCGGATCGACGACGCCGGGCGGGGCGAATTTGCCCTGCTCTATGCGCTGGTGCATCCGCAGACGGAGGTCTATGCCGTCGAATCCGACCCGAAGCTCCGCGCCGTGGCTCTTCGGGCGCTGTCGCTTCCGCCGAACCTGCACGTCTGCGATCCGGCGGCGGAGGTGCCCTCCACGACGCTCCGCTATCGGCTCTCCGACGGACGGAGCGGCAGTCCGGATAACGGCTCCGGCGACGGAGTCATAAACGTGAGGGTGTTATGAAACGGCGTTGCGTGATTATCGGAAGCGGCCTCGGCGGGCTGTCGTGCGGCGTCATACTGGCCCGGCACGGGTACGAGGTGACCCTCCTGGAGCAGGATGCCCGGATCGGCGGCTGCCTGCAGTGCTTCCGGCGCGGCGAGGCGAAGTTCGAAACCGGCATGCACTTCATCGGCAGCTGCAACGAGGGGGAGGTGCTTTGGCAGCTGTTGCACTACCTCGGGGTCTGGGACGACCTGCAGTTGAGCCCGCTCGATGCGTCCGGGTACGAGGAGATCGCCCTCCGCGGCGAACGCTTCCGGCTGGCGCAGGGGCGCGAGGCCTTCATCGAAACGCTCGCCGCGCGCTTCCCGGCTGAACGCGACTCCTTGAGCCGTTATTTCGATCTGGTGGAGCGGATCGCCACGACCTCGGCCCTGCATGCGATGCGGCGGGGCGGAGCCGATCTGGCCATTCTGGCCGAGTATCAGATGCGCAGCATCGATTCCGTCCTCGGGGAGTTGATCGCCGATCCGCTGTTGCGCGACGTGCTGGTGGGCAATCTGCCGCTCTACGCCGCCGAACGGGGCCGCACCCCCTTCTCGACCCACGCCTTCATCACCGATTTCTACAACCGGAGCGCCTTCCGCATTGTGGGCGGGAGCGACGCGCTGGCCGATGCGCTGGCCCGGGTTCTGACGCGCTGCGGCGGTCGGATCCTGACCCGCAGCCGGGCCCTTCGGATCCGTTGCGATGCGACGGGGGCCCGGGGGGTCGAAACGGCCGATGGGGCGTTCCATGCGGCCGATCTGGTGATCTCGACGGCCCATCCGCGGCGTACGCTCGAGATGGTCGACAGCGATCGGATCCGCCCGGCCTACCGCAACCGGATCAACGCCCTGCGCAACACGACGGCGGGCTTTACGGTCTATCTGCGCTTCCGGGAGGGGGCGGTCCCCTACCGGAACAGCAACTTCTACGGTTATACGACCGATTCGCCCTGGGGCTGTGAGTCCTATACGGAGGAGAGTTGGCCGAAGGGCTATCTCTACATGCATACGTGCCACGAGGCTCATCCCGTGTGGGCGCGGTGCGGCGTGGTGATCTCCTACATGTCGATCGACGAGCTGACGCCGTGGCTCGACACCCGGGTCGGGCATCGCGGCGAGGCCTACGAGGAGTTCAAGCGGCGCAAGGCCGAACGGCTGCTGAAGGTTGTCGAGCGGGATTTCCCGGGGTTGCGGCAGCAGGTCGAGGCCTACTGGACCTCGACCCCCTTCACCTACCGCGACTATACCGGAACCGAGGGCGGCTCGATGTACGGCGTGGTGCACGACGTGCAGGCCGGGGCCGGCGGCCGGGTCTCCCACCGCACGCGCATCCCGAACCTGATGCTGGCCGGGCAGAACATCAATTCGCACGGGATTTTGGGCGTTCTGGTCGGGACGCTGGTCGTTTGCGGTGACCTGCTGGGCAGCGGGACGCTCTATCACGAAATAAACGAAGCAAACCATGGATGAAACGGTACTGATCATCGGAGGAGGTCTGGGCGGCCTCTTTACCGGCGCGCTGCTGGCGCGGAACGGCTGCCGGGTCACGGTGCTCGAGAAGAACGCCACGCCGGGCGGCGGTCTGCAGACCTTCGTGCGCGGCGGAGAGCGCTTCGAGACGGGCATGCACATGCTGGGCGGATTTCGCCCGGGCGGTTCGATCGCCCGGATCTGCCACTATCTGGGGGTGCTCGACCGCCTGAAACTCCGCCCGACGGACCCCGACTGCATGGACTCGCTGCTCTACCTCGAGGAGGGCGAACGCTATGCCATTCCCGGCGGAAGAGAGCGCTTTACGGAGTATTTTGCCGGTCTGTTCCCTCACGAAGCCGAGGGAATCCGCCGTTATGTCGATACGCTCTACCGCCTTTCGGAGGAGGTCGGGATGTTCTACCTGCGCGAGGATTCCGCGTCGATCTTCTCCCACTCGGAGGAGTTTCTCTGCCCGGCCGACGAGCTGATTGCCCGCTACGTCGGCGATCCGCGGCTGCGCGACGTGCTGGCCTACATGAACCCCATGTACGGCGGCGTCGCCCACCATACGCCGGCCTATATCCATGCGTTGGTCAACGTGCTGTACATCAACGGCGAAGATCGTTTCGTGGATGGCAGTTCGCAGCTGGCCGAGGCGCTGGCCGACGTCATCCGCGCGGGCGGCGGACGGGTCGAAACCCGTGCCGAGGCGGTGCGGATCGACTGTGAGGAGCGGATGATCCGCGGCGTGGAGACGGCCGACGGGCGCCGCTTTACGGCCGACCGCTATATCTCCGCCATCCACCCCTGCACGCTGCTGCGGCTGCTGCCCGACGAGGCGCTGCCCCGGGCCTACCGCCAGCGGCTGGACACGATCCCGAACAGCTATTCGGCCTTCACGGTCTATCTGACGCTTCGCCCCGGGGCGTTCCCCTATATCAACCATACGTGCTACTGCCAGACCTCGCACGGCGAGGTGTGGCGCTTCGGCGAATACGACGACGAGTGGCCCCGCGGACTGATGTACATGACCCCGCCGGTGAGCGGCCAGGGTCCCTTCAGCCGGAAGATGATCCTCACCGCCCCGATGAGTTTCGAGGCCGTGCGGCGCTGGGAGTCGACCGCCACCGGCCGCCGCGGCGCGGAGTACGAACGCTGGAAGGAGGAGCAGGCGGCGCGGATGCTCGACCGCATGGAACGCATCTACCCCGCCTTCGGCTCGGCGGTCGAGACGATCCATACGTCGAGCCCGCTGACCATCCGCGACTACTACGGCGTGAAGGAGGGTTCGATGTACGGCTTCCGCAAGGATGCGCAGCAGATCGCCCTTTCGCAGGTTCCGATCTTCACGAAGATCCGCAACCTGCTCCTCACGGGTCAGAACATCAACCTGCACGGTATCTGCGGCGTACCGCTCACGGCCGTCAATACGGCCGAGGCGCTGCTGGGCGCCAACCGACTGATTCATGCCATCAATACGAAATACGAAACCGACTATGGAACCTTTTGAGAACGATATCGAATACCGCTCGCCCGAGGAGATCAAGGCCTTTCAGGAGGAGCTGCTGCAGCGGGCGCTGCACTATCTGGCCGACCATTCGGCCTACTACCGCCGCATGTTCGACCGCTATGAGATCCATCTGGATCAGATCCGCCACATCGAGGATCTGGTGAAGATCCCCTTCACGGAGAAGAAGGATCTGCAGCTCTTCAACGAGGAGTTCCTCTGCTGCCCGCGGGAGCGGATCATCGACTACGTGACCACCTCCGGGACGCTGGGCGATCCGGTGACCTTCGGCTGTACGGAGCTCGACCTGCAGCGTCTGGCCTACAACGAGAAGAAATCCTTCGCCTGTGCGGGGCTCCGCCCGGGCAACATCGTGCAGCTGATGACCACGCTCGACAAGCGCTTCATGGCCGGACTGGCCTATTTCCTGGGCATCCGCGAGTTGGGTGCCAGCGTTATCCGTGTCGGGAACGGCATCCCCGAACTGCAGTGGGACACGATCCGGCGGCTGCATCCCGATACGATCATGTGCGTTCCGTCGTTCATCCTGCGGCTGATCCAGTATGCCGAGGAGCACGGCATCGACTACCGCCGCAGCAGCATCCGCCGCATCATCGGCATCGGCGAGGGGCTGCGCGAGCAGGACTTCTCGCTCAACCTGCTCGGACAGCGCATCCGCGAGAAGTGGGATGTCGACCTCTTCGCCACCTACTCCTCGACGGAGATGGGGGCCACCTTCTCGGAGTGCGAATACGGTTGCGGCGGGCATGTCCATCCCGAGCTGATCATCGTGGAGATCATCGGCGAGGACAACCTCCCGGTGCCGGACGGGGCCTACGGCGAGATTGTCGTCACGACGCTCGGGGTCGAGGGGATGCCGCTGCTGCGCTTCCGCACGGGCGACATCGCCGCCAAGAGGACCGAACAGTGCCGTTGCGGACGGTGGTCCTACCGCCTCACGCCGCTCGTCGGACGCAAGCACAACATGATCAAGCTCAAGGGTACGACGCTCTATCCGCCGGCCTTGAACGACGTGCTGGACAACACCTCCTACGTGGAGAACTACGTCATCGAGGTCTGCGAGAGCGATGCCGGCACCGACCGGGTGATCGTGCGCATCGGGCTGAAGCAGACGCCCGAATTCGATGCGGTGAAGGATCTCAAGGACCGCTTCCGGTCGCGGATCCGCGTGGCCCCCGAAGTGGAGATTCTCCCCGTGGAGGAGATCCAGCGCATCAACTTTCCGGCCAAGAGCCGCAAACCGGTCAAATTCATCGACAAACGCAAATAGCCATGAAAGAGTCCCCATTCGACGATATCCGCCCCTACTACGACGAAGAGATTCCGGCGGCGATGCAACGGATTGCCGCCAGTGAATTTTTCCCGCTGCTGGCGACCTATGTCTTTCCGGACGAGGAGCTGGAGTCGGTGCGCGAGCGCGTCCGGCGCATCCGGACGATCCGCGAGTTCCAGGGCGAGGTGATGAAGCCCGTCAACGAGCAGGTCATCGCCCGCAGCATCACCTCGTTCACCCACGAGGGGCTCGGACACCTCGATCCGTCGCAGCGTTACCTCTTCGTTTCGAACCACCGGGACATCATGCTCGACGCCTCGCTGCTGCAGTACCTGCTCTTCGTGAACGGCCACGAGACGACGGAGATCACCTTCGGGGCGAATCTGATGTCCTCGCAGCTGGTGGTCGACATCGGCCGGGCGAACAAGATGTTCCGCATCGAGCGGGGCGGTAACATGAAGGACTTCTACCGCAGTTCGATGCACTGTTCGGAGTATATCCGCCATACGATCACCGAGAAGCGGCAGTCGGTGTGGATCGCGCAGCGCAACGGCCGCACGAAGGACGGCAACGACCTGACGGACCAGGGCATCGTGAAGATGTTCTGCATGAGCCGGCTCTTCGACAAAATCGAGGCGCTGGCCGAGTTGCACATCGTTCCGATGACGATCTCCTACGAGTGGGAGCCGTGCGACACCCTGAAGGCGCTGGAGTTGTACGAATCGCGCTTCACGCGCTACACGAAGAAGCCGGGCGAGGATCTGAACAGCATCCTGACGGGACTGCTGCAGCCCAAGGGGGCTGTTCATATCGCCTTCGGGCCGTGTCTGGACGAGGAGCTGCTGCGGCGTTACGACGACTGCACCCACAACGAGTACCACCGGCAGGTGACGCGGCTGCTCGACCGCCAGATCCGCAGCCGCTACCGCCAGTCGGCCAACAACTTCATCGCCCACGACCTGCTCTACGGCCAGACGCGTCATGCCGACCGTTATACGCCGGCCCAAAAGGAGGCGTTCCTCGACCGCCTGGGCGAGTTGTCGCGCTTCGACGTGGCGGACGGCGACCTGCTGCGCGACATCTTCCTCGGCATCTACGCCTCGCCGGTGGATTATCTGAACGACTGAAACAACGGACGGTATGGTGGCCTTTTTTCTTCGTCTCTACGACTGGTTTTCACGGCGGCGGGGGTGGCTCTTCGCCCTGCTGGCGGTGCTGTGTGCGCTCCTGCTGGCCGGGATGCTCTCGCTGGGCCGCAACGAGGACATTCTGGATTTCCTGCCCGTGGATACGACCCACCGCCGGGCGCTGAACCTCTATCAGGAGCTTTCGGCCTCGGATCGGATCGTCGCCATCGTCCTCCCGCGCGATACGGCCGTCACGGTGCCGCCCGAACGGTTGGCCGAGGCCGTCGACCGCTTTGCCGCCGAGGTGACGGAGCGCGATTCGCTCCACCGGCTCCGCGACCTGACGACGCGGATCGACTACGAACGTCTGGCCGCCGTCCCGGAGTTTGTCTACGCGCATATCCCCTATTTTCTTGATGAGGGGGACTATGCCCGGATCGATTCGCTGCTTACGCCCGCATACATCGACGCCCAGATTGCGCGTGACCGGATGCTGCTGATGTTCCCGACGGGAAGCCTTCTCTCGCAACACCTCCGGCAGGATCCGCTCAACCTCTTCACCCCGGCCGTCGCGCGGCTGCAGCAGTTTCAGCTCGATCTGAAATACGAACTCTACGACGGGTATATCCTGACGCCCGACCGGCGCCGGGCCGTCGTGATGATGCGCACGTCCTATGGCTCGAACGAGACCGACGGCAATGCCCGTCTGGTCGATCTGCTCTCCGACGCGGCCTCAGCCACCAGCCGGGTGATGCCCGAGGTGGAGATCCACCTGTCGGGGGCTCCGGTCATCGCCGTGACGAATGCCCGGCAGATCAAAAACGACAGTCTGTGGGCCATCTCCATTGCCGTGGTGCTGATTCTGGGGCTGCTCGTCTACACGCTGCGATCGCTGCGGTCGCTGCTGCTCATCGGCGTGACGATCCTCTTCGGCTGGCTCTTTGCGATGGGGTGCCTGTCGCTCTTCCGCGACGAGGTCTCGATGATCATTCTGGGCATTGCCTCGATCATCATCGGCATTGCGGTGAACTACCCGCTGCATCTGCTTGCGCACCTGCACCACGAGCAGCAGATGCGCACGGTTCTGCGCGAGATGGTCTCGCCGCTGGTCATCGGCAATCTGACGACCGTCGGAGCCTTTCTGTGCCTGGTGCCGATGACGGCTCCGGCCCTGCGCGATCTGGGGCTCTTTGCCGCCTTCATGCTCGTCGGGACGATCCTCTTCGTGCTGATCTTTCTGCCGCATCTGGCCGACAGACGCCGGCCGGAGCCGACCCGTGAACATGCGCTGCTCGAGCCCTTGACGCGCCTGTCGTTCGACAACCGCCCGCGGATCTTCGTGGCGGTCTGCCTGCTGACGGTGGTCTTCGGATTCCTGAGCCGCCATACGGCTTTCGATACTGATCTGCAGCACATCAACTACATGACGCGCGAGCAGCGTTCCGACCTCGAGGCGTTCCGCACGATGCTGGGTGGCGACAGCCTGACGACGGTCTATGTGGCCAGCGAGGGCCGCACGTGGGACGAGGCGCTGCAACGCAGCGAGCGGGCTCGCTCGGAGCTTGAACGGGAGGCATCCGCCTGTCCCGGCGCCCGTCTGAAGAGCGCCACGCCGTTCCTCCCCTCGCAGGCCGAGCAGCAGCGGCGGCTGGCCCGCTGGGAGCAGTTTCGCGCGCAACATGCCGCGATGATCCGCGAACGGATGGCCGCGGCGCTGGGTGCGAACGGATTCCGGCCGGATGCCTTTGCCGGCTTCGACGACCTGCTGGAGCGTCGTTTCGAGCCGATGCCGTGGTCGGCCTTCGAACCGCTGGCCGCCACGCTCTTCGACGGGTATCTGGGCGGTGACGGGCCGTGCCCGACGGTCGTTGACCGTCTCGAGGTGCCCCCGAGCCGCCTTGCCGCCGTGGAGGCGAGCCTGCGCGAACGGGTCCCCGACTCCTACAATTTCGACGTGCGGGGGCTGAACAGCACCATTGCCAATGCGCTGACCGGCGATTTCAACTACATCTGCTGGTCGTGCGGCGTGATTGTCTTCCTGTTTCTGTGGTTCTCGTTCGGGCGGCTCGAACTGAGTCTGATGGCCTTCCTGCCGATGACCGTCAGTTGGTTGTGGATCCTGGGAATCATGGATCTGGCCGACATCCGCTTCAATCTGGTGAACATCATCCTGGCCACCTTCATCTTCGGCCAGGGCGACGACTATACGATCTTCATCACCGAAGGGTTGATCTACGAACATGCCTACGGCCGCAAACTGCTCGGATCCTACAAAAAGAGCATCGTAGTGTCGGCGCTGATCATGCTCATCGGCATCGGCACGCTGATCCTTTCGCGCCATCCGGCCATGCGTTCGCTGGCCGAGGTGACCATCGTCGGGATGTTTGCCGTGGTGTTGATGGCCTATATCATCCCTCCGTTCATCTACCGCTGGCTGGTTCGTGATGCGAAGGGGGCTCCGCGCCGGAATCCCGTCACCCTCGGACGGCTCTTCGCAACGGCCGAATTGGGGCTTTTTGTGGCTGTGGAGCAGGCGGCTGCCCTGCTGCTTGCCCTCTTCACGGGCAACAACCGCCGTCTGCTGCGCCGCTTCATGCATCGGGCTGCGGCGTGGAATCTCCGCCATCTGGCGGGGATCCGCTTCCGACAGCTGGCTCTGCCGAACGAGCCGAACGGTTCGACACCCGCGCTGTCGGTTTCATCCGCTCAGAAGACGCCGTCGGTTTCGGCAGACTCGGCGGCTCTGACGGCCCCTGCGGTTTCGGGAGTTCCTGAGGCCCCTGCAACCCCTGCGGCTCTTGCAGCTCCTGCGGCTTCTGCAATTTCAGCGCCCCCGGCGACCGGTCAGACCGCCCGGCCGGCACCGCTGTCGCCGCTGTCGCCGGATGCCGGACGCCTGCTGGCCTTCTGCTGCCATACGCCGCTCGATCTGCTGGCGGTGATCGGCTGTTTCGACGATACGATCGTTGCCACGGACCGCCGCCTGCCGCGCGGATTGTCCCTTCTGCTGCGCATGACCCATACGCTGACGCCGCGGAGCCGGGCCCGTGCGGCGTATGATGCCGGACTGCGGGTCGCCTTTCCGGTCGATGAACCGCTCGATTTAGAGGCTCCGATGGTCCCGGTGGGCATCCACGGAAGCCGGGAGCTGCAACCCGACGGTGGAGTGCTTCTGGCTGCCGGTACACTGACGGTCGCATGGGGTGCTCCGGCGCTGCGGACGACTGCCGATGCCGCCCGGTCGGTCGAGACCTTCGAGCGGTCGATGCACCGGATGTGTGCCGATACGGCTTGGTATCGGCCGCAGGTCCTGGCCCGTTACCTCTATAAGGGTCCCGAGGTCGAGTCGCGGTGTCGTCGCCTGCTGCGCGAATGCCAGGCGTTCAGCCGCTGGATTGACGGTGCGGAACTTCCCCGCCGGGTGGTGATCGTCAACAACGGTCAGGGCGAACTCGGCCTGCTCTTTGCACTGGTCCACCCCGCGACGGAGGTCTATGCCTTTGAGAGCGATGTCGACCGGCTGGCTCTTGCCCGTCATGTGGCCTGTTTGCCCGTAAACCTGCATCTTGCTCCGGAGTCGGAGCTCGATGCCGCAGCCTTTGCCGATGCCCGGTGGTACCTCTTCCGCCCGACGGACGACCAGCGGAGACGATATCCCGCCGGGGCCGAAGTCTGGGCGTGATGCCGCCGGCGGAGGTCGGCCTTGCGGCATATTCGCTGTGTTCCGGGAGGGGCGTTGGAGTCGCCGCCTTTTGAAATCCTGCGAAATTTCGGGAAAATCTTCGCCGGAAATCGTATCTTTGCGGCGATGAAAGATGTCATGGAACTTTTTGCAGAATTGGGCTCGCGCCTGCAGCGTTTCGGTACGGATGCCGCGACCCGGCAGGTCGTCGAGGCGGCCCACGCCGCCAACGGATGGTTTCTTCCGGAGGAGATCGTGCGGGCCGCGCGCACGATCGGCGAGGAGATGCTGCGCCGCGATCGTCTCGAGGCGTGGCTGGCCGCCTATCCGGCTCTCCGCCGGCCGCATGAGGTGCGGAACGTTCTGGTCATCATGGCCGGAAACATCCCGCTGGTGGGTTTCTTCGATCTGCTGTGCGTGATCATTGCGGGGCACCGCTGTCTGGTCAAACCCTCGACCAAGGACCGTACCCTGATGGAGTATGTCGTTGCCGTGCTTTGGGAGATCGACCCCGAGGCGGCCGTCTCGCTCTACGACGGTAGCCAGCCCGTCGAGGCGGTGATCGCCACGGGCAGCGACAATGCCAACCGCTACTTCCGGGCCCGTTATGCCGGCATTCCCTCGCTGTTGCGGGGCAACCGCCAGTCGGTGGCCGTTCTGTCGGGTCGCGAAACCGACGCTCAGTGGCGCGGTCTGGCCGACGATATCTGGGCCTATTCCGGACTGGGCTGTCGCAGCGTCTCGCTGCTGTTCCTGCCTCACGGCGTGGAACCAAGGCTTCAAATGCCGCCTGTAAATGCCAAATACAAAAATAATTATATCCAACAGAAGGCGCTGCTCGAGATGCAGGGGACACCGTTCGTCGATCTGGGAGCCTCGCTGCTGGTCGAGGAGCCGTCGTTCCCCAATGCCCTGAGCCGGATCCATTGCGCGCGTTACGATTCGCTCGACGAGGTGCGCGACTGGCTGGCTGCTCACGACGACCAGTTGCAATGTGTCGTCGGCGAATGCCTCGACCACGGCCGTCGGGTCGATTTCGGCCGCGCGCAGTCCCCTTCGTTGACCGACTATCCCGACGACCGCGACGTATTGGCCTGGCTGGCGTCGCTGAATGGATAAAAATGCTATCTTTGTCTTCGATTACTAAAAAGATTCTGCCATGTCGATGGTTTTCCGATTCCGGATGTTGAGCGACGAGAACGACAATTTCGTGCGCGACTACGAAGTGATGTATGATACGACGCTGCTGGATTTTCACCGTTTCATCCTGCAGTCGCTTGAATACGAGGACTGCATGGCCTCGTTCTTTACGGCCGACGAGCGTTGGGAGCGTCAGCGCGAATTCACGTTGATGGATATGGGCGCCGGTTCGGAGGATGCTCCCGAAACGATGGATCGCGTGACACTCGGTCAGTTGATCCACCACCATCGCGACCGTCTGATCTACCTTTTCGACCTGTTTGGCGACCGGGCCTATTACCTGGAGTTGACGGGTGTCTACGAAGCCGATGACGATTCGACCTATCCGCGCGAGATCTTTGCGCTGGCCGAAGCGCCGGATCAGTACGACCCCTCGAAGACCCATGCCGAGGAGGGTTCGGCCTTCGACGAGATCATGGACGAATTCAAGGATTTCGAAGGAGACGACTCCTACGACGATGAGTACTAAACGGTTGCTGGTGATCGTCGGGCCGACGGGCTCGGGCAAGACGGATCTGAGCATCCGTCTGGCGTTGCATTACGGCGCTCCGATTCTCTCGACCGACTCCCGGCAATTCTATCGCGGCATGCCGATCGGTACGGCCCAGCCCGATCCAGAACAACTGCAAACCGTTGAACATCACTTTATTGCTTCGCATGATATCACGGACAACTTGAGCTGCGGCGAGTATGCCGTGCAGGCTTTGTCGTGTCTGGAACGTCTCTTTTCAGGGCATGACTGGGTGGTGGCGGTCGGCGGTTCGGGACTCTACGTGAAGGCGTTGTGCGAAGGGATGGATGACCTGCCGCAGGCGGATCCCGCCCTGCGGGATGAACTGGGCCGACGCCTTGCGACGGAGGGGGTCGATGCGTTGGCCGAGGAGCTCCGCCGGCTTGATCCGGCCTATTACGAGGTGGTCGATCGCAAGAATCCCGCCCGGGTTGTCCGGGCGTTGGAGGTCTGCCTGCAGACCGGCCGCCCCTACTCCGAGCAGCGGACCGGCAGTCGTCAGACGCGCCCCTTCGAGATCATCAAGATCGGCATCGACCTGCCGCGGGAGGAGCTCTATGACCGGATTAACCGGCGGGTTGATCGCATGTTGGCCGACGGTCTGGAGGCTGAGGCGCGAAGGCTCTACCCCTATCGGGCGCTGAATGCCCTACAGACGGTGGGCTATCGGGAATTTTTTGACTGTTTCGAGGGGCGGACGAGTTACGACGAGGCGGTCGAACTGATCAAGCGCAACTCGCGGCGCTATGCCAAGCGGCAGTTAACCTGGTTTCGGCGCGATCCGGAGATTCGATGGTTTGGCCCGACGGAGGATGCGGCGATGATCGAATATGTAGATGCACGGACACGTTAATACGTGTCCGGATTTGGCGAATCGGGAATCTTTTCGTAATTTTGCCGTCGCCTTTCATAAGAAAAGAGGGCCCGGATGGTGGAATCGGTAGACACGCCGGACTTAAAATCCTGTGGCCAGCAGTGGCCGTGCCGGTTCGACCCCGGCTCCGGGTACTATGAGAATCGCTTAATTTGTTGATACAGACGAATTAAGCGATTTTTATTTTTCGGATTTTCCCCCACATTTTCCCCACACGTGCTGTGAATGATGTTTTAATCCACCTCTTTTACCCAATCATGCGCATGTTTTATTATGATCTTTCGGGCAGTGTCAGCGGAATATCTGGATAGAGTGTTTCGTAGGGTTGCATTGGCTCCAGAGTTTGCGGACGACTTGCCGAGCGGAGGAAATCCCAGAAATCTGCGGGAAAGTGCACGACTTGTCCCACATGGGAGCGAAGTGTGGTCAACACCACACGGCCATCGCTCAGCCTTCCGATGTGTTCGAGTTTTTCGCTGCCGAACATCCCGGGACGGATGCGCAGCACCTCGCCGGTCGTGCGGTTCCAGAGCCGGGCGAAATCCAGCCGCATCGAGTCGCACGCTCCTTTGATCAGCACCCAGTCGTCACCAAACGGGAGAAGATTCGACCAGGGATCTACATTCTGCATCCGGGTAGTCCGGCAGCGGCGCGTATCGACGTCGAGTTCCAATAGTCGGGCGACCAACTCCCGGTCCGAGAAGCCGCACATCACCAGTCGGCCGGTTCCGGGGACAGGGATGGAGCCGTTGAATCCGTCGCCGCTCGCTATGCGGAAGCCCAGCGGTGAGAGCGAGCCGTTGTCGTAACGATAGGTCTCATCGCCGTGGGCAAGGAGGACGCGTCCGAGTCCGTCGCAGGCGAACCTGCAAGGGTGCTGCGCCTTGGGCAGGGGAAAACGCTGGACGCGCTCCACTCCCTGCGGATTCATCGTGAGGATCGTGGCGCTCTGCCGGTCGCCGAAGCAGAGATAGCGGCCGAACCATCGGGGGCGTTGATCGAGGAAAAGAAAGGGCGACTCCTGTTTCGGCAGGTCGCACAGCCGCTTCCAGCTGTTCGCTTCCAGGGGATTCCTGCCTCCGAGGAGCATCCAGCACTGCATGGGCGGAATGTAGTAGAACGCCGCATAGAAATCCATCTCCGGCGAGTAGGTCAGGCAGCAAAACCGGTTCCAGCGCACCTTGACCGGCCGAAGCGGACGCTGGCGGAGGTCGGCGACGAAATTCCCCTGCCACTCCTCCGCATCGCGGCTTTTCCACCGTCCGCTGCAGAAGTCGCCGGCCAGCGCGTCGAGCATGTAGTCGGCATCATCGGGCCACGGTACCTCTTCGCAGGGCATCGTGCGCCCGGGGTCGATTTCGCGGGCCGGAGAGCCAGGTGCGCGCCCCGACTGCTTCAATTGCCGGCAATATTGACCCGCCTTCCGGCAGCTCTTTTCGAAATCCGTAGCGTGAGCCTCCGGCTGCAACGTGAGGAGGTAGATATCGTCGCCGTCGAGATCATAGAGCCGGTATCCGTGGCCGGTCAGCTCCTGTCCGAGAGCGGTCATACCCTCCTCATGCGAGCGGCAGGCATATTGAACCCCGATCTCGTCGAATCGGGCGTCGTGCAGCACTGAAATCTCTTCGCCCCACTTTTTCCGCATCTCAGCCAGCGAGTCGTTCACCTCCCCATCGTATTTGAGCAGGTCCAGCGCCTCCTCCACGGCCCGCTCGACCTCCGGGGATTTGCTCCTTTCTGCCGACGTGCCATCCGTATCGCTCTCCGCCTCCGGCTGGCCAGGCGTCTCCTCTGCGGCCTGTTCGACCTCCGAAGATTTGCGTCCGAGCTGATCTTCGAGCATCTGAAACACTTTCACGTGGGAGTTTCGGATCCCCTGACTCGTGTAGACCATCACGGGTTTGCGTACCAGGCGGATGCTGAATCCTTCGAGCGCGTCGAACAACTCCGGGAGCTGCAACGGTGTAAACATCCGGTGCTGCATCACGGGGAGGTCTTCGATGAAGAGATCGCCGTGGCCCTCGTTCCACAGGCCGCGTGTCGTGTTGTCGTCGTTGCGGAGCGAGATCTCGTAGCTGTTGTGCTGGCGGCAACTGCCGTAGAGGCTGCGGGGACTGTTCAGCCTGAACGTCAGCACCACGCGCCGGCGCCGCTCCTCCTTCGGTGCTGCCGGATCGGCATAGGGCTCGCCGTCGGAGGAGAATTGCGTGATGACCTCCCATTCGTATGACTCGGGCCACGGGATTCCGGCGGCCTCCAGCCATCGGAAGGCCTCCAATTGGTGCGTAACGGAGTCGTAGAAGCCTTCAATCCGACTTCTGAGTTCCTGCAGGTGGGGAAATGGAAATCCCTCCAGCAGGCGGACAATGCGCCGCAGCAGGAACAGTTCCGCGGGATCCTCGACCATCAGTATGCGCGCCAGCACGAGCAGATAACGCACGGCCTCCGGCTCTGCCGAAAGGGCGAGAAGCGCCACGCAGTACCAGAACCCCACGATATCGTAGTCCTTCGGCAGACCCGTCGTGCGTTGGCGTTCGCACTCCTCCGTCGAGGTCGGGAGGATGGCGTAGTTGTCGAGCGAGACCGCAACGGCCCGCACCACCTCCGCGTCGGCGGCGAACGGCTCCATGCGCAGTACCTCCTTGAGATTGAGCGGTGCGTGAATGAACGATCCAAGTTTGCGGTTGAGTGCATCGATCTTTTCGGCCGTCCCGGGAGTGCATCCGGGCAGCGGGGTGATTTTCAGTGGTGTCATGGTATCGGACTTACATCGGTGAATGAATGGGTATCTTTTTCCCGTGCTGCGATTGCCTCCGTCACCCGGCGGATATTCCGACGGGTATATCCGAACGAGACGATCGAACTGCGCTTGCCGAGGTCATTGATGCTGTTGATCCAGATGCCGCCGCGGTCGTGTGCGACGAAGATCTGTTCACCCCACGTGGCGCTCCACCAGGCGGGATGGGTGTGTGCGACGAAAAAATCCCGGTCCATGTGGCCGATCGTCCAGTCGTACTGCTCGGCCAGCTCCCGAAGCAAAGCGTCGATCCGCTCCGGCGGCAGCTCCGTTTTTCTCCAGTGGAAGAAAAGCCTGCGGTATTGGAGGCGGAAGAGGACGAAAGCCACCGGGGCGCAAACGGCCGCGATCCAGAGAAGCGCGCTGGTCGAGATAGACACCATACCCGTGAGAGTGATGATGACCATGAAGAGCGGAAGATAGAGAAGCATGATCGGAAGCAGGTAATGGGTCCAGATTCCTTCGGCGTTGAGCGGCAGCCTGCGGTGTCGCCGTATGAAGTCGGCCGTATCGCCCCGGGCTTCGTTGCGGCATCCAATCCGAATGAATGCTTCAACGAGGAGCAGACAACCGATTCCCGCCACCCATAACAGGAAGGTAGGAACGGCATTTAGCTCCGGTGCTCCGACCTGGATCGTCAATACGCCGTCGTAGGCCACCCCGTCGAACGAGAGATCCCGGCAACGAAGCCGGTACTCACCCTTTTTGGCGGGAGAGAAGCGATAGAAGTGCCGGCAGACACGTGTGGTCATGCCGTTGCTCCAGGATTCGGAAGAGGAACTGCGGAGCCATGTCAGCGATGTCCCCTCCTCCGTGACGATGGTCGGGGTTCGGTCGGTATATTGGTTGCTGGAGAGCAGAATCTCGTAGTCGCCCCGAGCCCGCGGCTGCCCGGCATTGATCGAGAGAGAGCAGCGCACAGTGTCGCATTCCGGGGTGGTGGTGTGGAGCAGGACCGCCCGGGCGGCGTTTTCCGGTACAACGTCGAAGTCGGGAAGGTCGCCCGCCGGAGCCTGTTCGCCTTGTACACTCCAGATCGGAAGTGTCAGTGCGAGCAGCAGTCCGAATCCGCGCCGAATAACTTTTTCCATATCACTCGACGGCAGTTTCGAAGGGCGACCGATCGAGCAGGGCCTCCTCGGGAATCCCGGTCGACCGGGGCCAGTAAAACTCATCCTCCGTATCATCAATCCAGAAGAGCGGCAGCATCAGGGGCAGATACTCGAACAGATGTCGGCCGTCGGTCAGGCTTGCAAAGACCACGATGAAGGTATTCATCCGCATACGCTCGTCCCAGGCAAAGCGCCACGAGAGATAGAGGTTCTGCATCCGGCCGGGACGGGTCACTACATCCACATCCCCCTCTCCGTCGGGCATGAAATGGCCCGAGTCGAGCGACAGTTCGCCCAGCTCCATGATGCCCTCGGAGGCTTGAAGAACGCACGTCGCCTTGAAATACTCCCCGCGGCGGATCGAGCGGTGGGGAATGGTCGCGCGAACCACTACCCAGACCGAATCCCCGTGCAGGATGGCGCGCTCGACATCGAAGCGCACCTGCGGACGTTCGAGGGGTTTCAGACGGCGGTTTACCACCTCGGCATCCCGATACAGCCAGGTCGATTCGGAGGCTACGAACGTCGGGGCGATCTCCGCGGATTTGCGAGTACTTGCGCAGCCTGTGGCGGCGAGCAGAAGGAGAAATACGATGAGATGATTGATTTTCATGATTTTGGGTTTTATGTGTAGCGGGCCAGCAGCCAGATAACGAGTCCGACAACGAGTGCCACGGCGAGAAAGCGTACCGGATCGCGTTGGATAGAAGGCTCCTCTTCGGGTCGGCAGCGGAACATCCGGGCCAGTTCTTCGAAACTCCGGCAGCCGTAGACCGCCTGTCGGAAGTCGGCGGCGTTGCGCCAGCACGCCTCCCGAAACCACTCCGACTGGGGGTATTCACGGGCGATCCACGCCTGCAGTTCCGGGAGCGGACAATCGCGAACCTCCTCTTCGAAGTCGGTATCGTAGCGGACGGTGCGCCGGTCAGCCGGGCCGATGCGACCGCAGAGCCCGACAGGCCCGATCTCCCGGCAGCGGCGGATCGTGTAGCGTCGTCCGGAGGCATCGACCGCCTCCTGTCCCGCCCAGCCGTTGGCTTCGGCGAGCAGCCGGCGGGTCGTCACGTTCTCCTCCCGCCAGAAGACATAAACCATGTGCTCCGCGGGGGCAAGGTAGAAGACCGGGTATTTCAGCGCGGCTTTCATCGCTGCTTCGTCGTGTTCTTACCACGGGTAGCGTACCCACGGGCTTTTCGGATCGTTCAGCAGCACGTCGGCCGTCTTCTTCATCACCGAATTGTAGGCCCGTTTGCCGCCCCAGAGCGAGCGCCCGAGAATATAGCTCATCGCCAGTTCGCGCCACGATCCACACGTCTCGTGCGCCAGCGCGTCGGCGCGTCCGATGTAACGCCATGCCTCCTCTTCGGAGAGGTAGCCCATCTCGCAGCAGGCGCGCGCCAGAAAAACGATACGCCCGGCATCCCAACCTGTCACGTTGCAGCCGTTGAGTTCTTCCTTCGAGGCGACCACGCCGCACGCGAGGAGTTCGTCAAAGGTCTCCCGCAGATTCTCGAGCTGCGACGAGACCTTGTCGTAATCCTCCTGCGAGGTCATCCGCTGTTGGAGGAGTTCGTCCTGCCGTTCGCGACCGTCGAGCCGAAAGGCCTCGAGCACCGTGGGCCAGTAGTAGCGGAATCCCTTTTCGCAGAGGTAGTCCAGTTGTGCGCGGGCCTCGGCGGTGGAGTCAATGCCCCACCAGCCGCCCACGATCTCGGGCAGCGTGTCGAAAATCCCCGTTTCCAGTGAATTCTGCCACGCCCCCTGCTGCGAGGCGTACATCGCCCCGACGGCCAGCTGACGACACCGTTCGTTATCGAGCGTCGATTTCGGATTGAGGCATATTTCCTTGAAGGATCGACGCAGCTTGCGCACCGTTCGCCAGACCCGGCTGCCTTTCCTGTAGAGCCACGTCAGAGCGCCGACCGCCACGGCAGCCAGCATCACATAGAATTCAAGTCCCCGTTCCATCGTCTCGGCGTTGTCGGGGTGCTATGCGTTCCACGGGATCTGCCTCCAGGGCGAGGTCTCCTCTTCGAGCAGCGCGCTGACGATCTCCCAGGCGGTCTGGCAATCCTCCTCATCGCCGTGCCAGACGCCGCGACCCATGGCGAAGCTGCGTCCGTACTCCTCCCACGACGGGAAGTGTTCGCTGGCGGCATCGGCCGCCACCTGCATTACCTGCCACATCTCCTCTTTGGAGAGGTAGCCGGCATGGAGGGCCCAGCGTCCGAGATTGGCGATGCGCACCAGATCCCACGCAATGACCGTCCGCGGAAGCGTTTCAGCTGTGCAATACCCGTTTTCGACCATAAACTCCGCGATCAACTGCACATCTTCGGCTTTCTCCTCGGGATCGCCCGCTTCGGGCTGGTCGCCGCGCATGAGCGCCAGCGCCGCGTCGGCATCGGCATGATGCCCTTCGAGGAGCAGCCACCGGACGATTTCGAGCGTCGATTCGCGGTCCGTAATGTTCCACCAGCTCTGAAGTTGCGCGCGGTAGGTTTCGGGCAGGACCTCGCTCTCGACAGCATCCACCTCCTCGTCGTTGTATATGAGCAGTGGCGCCGCAAAGGCCATCAGTCGCATCTGTTCAGCCGTCAGATGGCACGTCGCAGCGTGCTTGATCTCCCAGCCGTCGTCCTCGCCCAGCCAGTCGAGCGCCGCGGCATTCGCTTCGCGCAGCTCCGTTTCGAGACTCCCGTCCTGCATCGCCTGCATGGTTGCGGCGGCCTGCGCCAGGTTCTGTCGGGCGGCTTCGGCCACGGCCGCGGCATCCACACCGCCGAGCGTTCCCATGGCGGCCTGCTGTGCCTGGATCTCTGCCAGATTGGGCACGGCAGCTTGCATCTGCGCCATGATCTGTGCCTGCATGTCGCCCATGTCGGGCATGTCGGGCATCCCCGGAATCGATCCCATCATTGCGCGCATCTGCTCCAGGGCTGCCTCCTGTGCCGCCCGGGCAATCTCCTCCGGACTTTGGGGTTTCATCTTCTCGTTTGCCATGTTCGGTATGTTTTAAGGTTTTCGATCCATTTTATCCTTCGGTGCCGGCCGCAAGCAGCAGCTCGACGATCTCCGTGAAGCCGCGTTCGCCGGCATAGTAAAGTGCCGTGTGCTGGAGGTTGTCCGCCGCATTGACGTCGGCACGATGCTCCACAAGCAGGCGCACGACTTCGTTGTTCCCGGCGCGGGCCGCCATGAGCAGCGGGGTTTCACCCTCTCCGTTGCGGGCGTCGATTGCCGCGCCGGCCCCGAGCAGCGCCTCCACAAGGAAGCGATTGCCCGCCTGTGCCGCCCAATGCAGCGGTGTTGTCCCATTGGTTAACGGCCGGTTTGCGTCGGCCCCGGCATCGAGGAGCATCCGGGCAATGTGCAGATTCCCGCGTCCGCACGCCACCAGCAACGGCGTTTCGCCCGCATCGTTCGGCGCATTGAGCTGCGCTTTCGAGGCCGCGAGCAGTGTACGCACGACCTCGGCCTGATCGTTGTAAACGGCTTGGTGCAGCGGCGTATTACCATTGGTATCGCGCGCCATGCCGTTTGCCGCATCATTTTGTGTGAGGCGTGCAACTACCTCCGTCAGCCCGTGTGCCGTGGCGTAGTCCAGTGCGCGGTGTCCCGTCTGGTCCGTAGCCTCTGTGTCGGCCCCGCGGTCGATCAACCACAGCGCGGCATCCATGCGGCGGTTTTCCACGAGCCGCATCAGCGGCGTGCAGCCCTCCCGGTCGGCGGCATCCGGATCAGCCCCGGCATCGAGAAGTCGGGCCAGGATCTCGCGGTTCCCCTTCCGGGCGGCGGCGTGGAGCGGCGTTTCGCCCCGGTTGTTTACCAACGAGGCATCGGCTCCCTTTTCCAGCAGCAGCACTGCCAAATCCCGGTATCCTTCGCGGCAGGCATAATGGAGCGCCGTGTTGCCCTCGGCATCGCGCCGGTTGAGGTCGATGCCGCCCCGTTCGAGGAGGATCTTCACGATGCTCTTCTGCCCGTTTCGGCAGGCGTTCAGAAAGGTCTGAAAGGTATCCATGGCGTTGATTTCAAACGTGTTTCAGCAAAAATTTCACAAGCGACTCGTTATTGCTGCGCATGGCGATGTCGAGCGGCGTACGCCCTTCGTTGTCGACGGCCGAGACATCGGGACGCCCGAAGTCGAGGAGCAGTTCGGCCGCCTGCCGTGCCGCCGCGTGCGTGTAGCCTTCGGCTGCATAGTGCAGCACCGTGCGCCCTTCGTTGTCCGCGGTGCAGGGGTCGGCGCCAACCTCCAGCAACCGTTCCAGCATCTCCGGCTGATACGGCCCGGCGCTGTGCGGACCCAGCAGATGCATCAGGGCCGTGCGCCCCAGCGCATCGCGGGCATTCACCTCGACCTTTTGTTTCAGCAGGCGCCGCAAGGTCCAGATGGCCAGTTCGTAATCATCGTGTTGACACGCCAGCATGAGGGCCCGTTCGTCCTTCCCCGTCTGCGGGGCATCGGGGTGCCATCCCCGCTCTTCGAAGAGCTCCATGACCGGCGCAAACCGCTCCATACCGTCCGAAATGCGACAGCCCTGCTCGATCCAGACAGCAAATGGAGACATCCCCTTTGCCGTTCGCCGGTCGGGGTCGGCACCGGCCCGGAGCAGCATCGCCGCGATTTCGGTCTCGCCCCACTCCAGCGCGCAGACCAGCGGCGTCTTGCCCGTCCAGTCGTTCATCTCACGGTTGTCGCACTCCGCATTGAGATCGACACCTGCCTGCAGCAGGGCTTCCAACGCTTTCCGATCTCTTTGGCGCAGTGCCTGGAAGAGGTCCATCCCGCCGGTCTCCATCGTGAGTTCATCGAACGGATCCTCACCCGAAAGCAGGGCACCCACCCATTTGGCTCCGCCCTCCATGGCGAGGTCGAACGCACGCCGACCGGCCGAGTTCTTCTCGTCGGGGTCGATCTTCCCACTATGGAGCAGCAGTGCCGCCGTCGCATAACAGCGCATCTGTTCCGCCTGAAGCTCCTCCAGCTCCTCGCGGGCCTCCCGCTGCTGCTTCTCCGAGACCCATCGTTCGCCGAAGCTGGCGATAAAACGCTTCTTGCCGGCGATCTCCCTTGCGGTATCGGCGGCGCGCCCGCAGAGGATGTGCAGAGCATTGTCGCCGTAGCTGTTCGCGGAGTCGAGTCGCTGTCCGGAGTCGATCAGCACGGCGGCCATCGCGTGGTGCCGGTTTTGTACGGCCTCGATCAGCGCCGTTGTGCCACGGGCCGAACGCGGAAGGTTCGCGCCGCGATCCAGCAGCAGCCGAGCCGCCGTGGCAATCTGTTCTTCCTGTGTAGCCACCCTGCTGCGGCGCGAGGCCAGGCGGAAGAGCGGCGTGTGCCCCTCCGTGTCGCGGTCGTTTACCTCGGCCCCGCGGTCGAGCAGCGAAGCGATGGCCTCGCAGTCGGCAAATTCCGCCGCGATATGCAGCGATGTGCGGCCGTAGTTGTCCTCGTCGCGTGCGTCGATCGGAATTTTCATGAGAAGTTCGTGTCGGTGCGCCTCCTTCGCTGGAGCGGGATAGCAATAAAGGTCATAGAGTTCCCGGAGCGGTGTCATCGGTCAATCGTTTTGAGCAGGTTTTCAAGGTGTTTGTATCGGTGTCCGAGGCGGGCGGCAATCGTGCGCACCTCCTCGCAGCGGCCCAGCCGGAAGGCAGCCTCGGCCCGCAGGCGGAGGATCAGCGTGAGAGCATCGTCGCGTGGCGTCTCGGACAACAGCGGAGAGCGTGGCAATTCGTTGTCGGCATCCCAGCGGCGGAAGGCTTCGGGAAGCAGCCGCCGCGGCATGGACGGGACTCCCGGGCAGGAGCCTTCGCCCGGCTTATCATCGAGCAGCCGTTCGGCCTCTGTGAGCAGCCGGTAGCCCTCCTCATACCATCCCACATGGAAACAGCACAGAGCCTGGTTGTAGCGTGTCGGGGCATCTTCCCGAGCCGAGCGTACGAAGCAGTCGTAGGCCTGTGGCCACGCTTCGCAGCAGATGTAGGTGATTCCGGCCGCAAAGAGTCGTCCGGAGTCCGCTCCCGTAGTCGGCGGGGCGCCGCCCATCCATCCCATCTTCTCTCCGCTAATCGTCGATGGCAACCTCGCCCGCAGCGTCGGCTGTGAAGGCGACCGTGTAATAGTTCGTCACGGTGAAGCGTCCCTGATATTCGGGCGACTCGCTCTCATCGACGTAGTTCAGTTCGAATTGCACCTGCATCTGTTCCGACTCCGCACGGTACTCTTCGCTGCGGTTCCAGCGGTCGACGTTGCTCAACGACACCGGCCAGACGCGGAACCGGAACATCCCGGCCGACTTCAACGTCAGCTTCTTGCCCTCCTCATCGGACATAACCAGAGAGTCTGCCTTTTCTCCGATTTTCTGGAGATAGTCAAAGTCGATGTCATCGAGGTTGAGTGGCGTCGAGCATGCGTAGGAATAGTTTGGGCGGTCGTCCTTTTCCGGGCCGTCTGTCGTGAACTTTCCGTTGGTGAGTTGGAACGAAAGATAGTAGTCGTTGTTGTCGGCATCGAGGTAGTAAACGTCGATATGTGTGAGGATGTTCTCCAGTTGGCGGTCGCGGTTGTCCTCGCGCCACTCCACCGTGTAAATCTTGTATTTCGTAGTGTCTACATGCTCTGCGACGAGCTCCCGGATTTTGGCAAGCCCCTCGGCGGAGGCCATCGGATAGGTCTCGCCCGACCCGCAGCCGGTCAGAGTCAGCGATGCCATGCCCGCTGCACAGATCCATTTGGTGATGATTGCATTCATGAGATTCTGTTTTTGGATTATCCGATTTATCCCAGCAGTGCACGAAAGGCCTCGAACTCCTCCTCGGAGTCGAAATAGCGAGTCTCGAAGATGATGTAGTTGTCCGGCGTCTTGACCTTGCACTGGTGCTCCTCCTCGTCGTCCTTTACGTACTCAATGTCCGAGGTGAGGAATGAGCGGTATTCGACCTTTCCCTTCTCTACTTCGGGATAGGTGACGCGTGTGCCGTCGACGGTGATCTTTCCTCCTGCGGCTTTCAGCGCCCGGGCATTTCGCATGCCCCGCCAGGTGAAGAAGAGCAGCAGCACGCCGCCCACAATCAGAATGGTCGAGAAGACTGTCGGCGAGAGAATCCGCAGGTGGCGGATACGAAGGCCGAAGGGAAAGAGGGCCGGAATGACAATCATTCCTACACCAAAGGCCAGGTTTGACCATTGGTTCGTAAAGATGCTCGCGGGTGTGTAGTTGAAGCTCCTTTGGATGCGTTCGAAAGGTTTGTTTTCCATAAAAGTTACCGGTTGGTCAGTTTTTCATGGAGACAAAGATAGCATAAAAAAGCAAAAATATGACCAGATGGTCATATTTTTTGCTTCGAATCGTGAAAAAAGCTGCTGAAAGCCAGCTCAGCGCCTCAGCAGCCCATATATATAGAGGAACCGCTTCCGGAGAATTTCGACATCGAGACCGTCGGAGAAGGACATCTGGTACGAGAGTCCGATAAAAACCTGCCGGAACAGAGCAGCGGCCTCTTCAATATCTGTATCGGCTCGCAGTTCGCCCCGCTCGACACTCCGGCTGATGACGTTGCACCAGAGCCGGAACTCCTTTTCCATCCATTCGTGGAGTTTGCGCTTGCCGTCGGGATAGTAGAAGAGCACCTGCTGGAAGAGGTGAAAGTAACCGGCATTGGCCAACTTTCCGGGCATCTTCTCGCGTTGGATATTGCCCAGTCGCACAATCTCGGCCATGGTACGCTCCACGCCCTCGACGTATTTGTCGATGAAGTCGCGCAGCGACCCGTCCGACGGTTCGAATTTGTTTTCCGGGTCCTGGACGTGGAAGAGATAGCGGTCGGCCACGGCGATGAAGAGGTCGAGTTTGGTGGGATAATAGTTGAAGATCCCGGTTTTGGTCAGCCCGACGCTGTGGGCGATCATTTGCAGGCTGACTCCCTCGTAATTCTTCGACATAAAGAGTTGCAGGGCATTTTGCAGAATCTCTTCCCGATTGGTTTTCATGGCCATTTGTTTTTCGATCTCAAAGATACGTGCTAATTCGGGGAAAAACGAAGATCTCGCAGATTTTTATGAGACAATTTCGAAAAACTCGCCCGGATCGACATTTCCCGGCTCATGAATATGGTGTTTCCCCCCCCCTGGCTCCGACCCTCTTTTCGGCGACGCCTCACCCTTCATCAGCACTTACAGATCGTTGTCATCCCGGTTTTTTATAATTCCGGTGCCGGGAGATCCCGCAGCAGTCTGCCTCTTCGGTCCGATAAAAATCTCAGGGGCCGCATCGCCGTGTGCGATGCAGCCCCTGAATGAAAAGCCGGATGGTGGAAATCAGTTGCCGTGTTCCATCTTCTGTTTCATCATGAACAGTAGACTCTGGTAGTGGGCACGGGTCGATGCATCGCCCGTATTCTGTACCTGCTTGAGCAACGTGTAGGTATCCATCATCTTCTTGTAGAAGATCGGATTCTTCATGGCCTTGGTCTCCGCCATGACGTTCAGTTCATAGGTGATCCCCTTGTCGGTCATCACCACCTGACCCGGATCGGTTACGAGCTGCTTGGAGATTTCGCTATCCCCGATTCCTGCAAATGAATCCGGCATCCCTCCGTTTTGTTTCAGCAGTCCGTTCGAATCCAGAATCTTCTCCACATAGGCCCGCTGGAAGGTCCGGTCTGCCGGCGTCAGTTTCTGACGGCGAAGGGTCCGTTTCCAGATTCGGTTGTAGAGATCATCCATGAACTCGGAATAGGTGTAGGCATTCTCCGGATCGAGCTGTTCGAAGAGCAGCAGGCTCGAAGAGATATTCATGAAGAACATCCGGTAAACCATGACATCCTGAAGCGTTGCGGCCGAGTAGTACGGTCCCGTGAATTTGGTGACCGAAGGATCGAACGCCCATTCGGGCAGCTCCTCCAGCGTCGTGAAGATGAAATCCAGAGCCGCCTTCTGCTCCTCTTTCGGGGCGAAATGCAGAACGGGTTGCCCGCCGTCGTTGCGTACCGGCATCTCGCTGTAGATGCCGCCCAGCGAAACGGAGACGTGCATCAGATAACGCTGCATCTGCTGCCAAACCTGCTTGTAGGTCTCGAACAGACGGGTGTAGTCCGGATCCTTCTCCTTGGTCCACTCGTTCAGGTTCTTCATGATGATCTTCAGGTTCTTGATGCCGTATTCCGAGGCCTTGACGGAGTTGTCTCCCAGGTCCTCGGCCTTGCAGGCCGGGTCATATTCGTTGATGAAGGGCTGGGGTCCGAACTTGTACATCGGGTCCCCGGCCTTCTCCCGGATCCAGAGGTCGAGCGTCTCGCGCTCGTCTTCGGGGGTTGCGGCGTCGAAGATCGGCTTGTAGCCCCACTTGATCGCATAGATGTCGTAGACTCCCAGATCGGGCGGCGTCAGGCATACACCGCGCTCCTTGTCGCCCGGCTGGGCCACGTAGTTGTAACGGGTGTAGTCCATGATGGAGGGCGTTGTTCCGTATTTCTGGGTGAACGAGGGCGAACGCAGCGAATCAACCGGGAAGGCGTGCGAGGCTCCGAAGTTGTGGGCCAGACCCAGCGTATGCCCGATTTCGTGGGCCGCTACGTAACGCAGCGAACCGCCCATCAGCTCGTCCGAGAAGACGGCCTTGCGCACATCCGGATCCACGGCGCCCGTCTGGACAAAACGCCAGTCGTGCAGCAGCCGCACGATGTTCGAATAGAAGAGCACGTCACCCTGGATGATCTCTCCCGAACGGGGGTCGATCCACGAGGGTCCCATCGAGTTCTGGGTCGGCGTGGTGATCATGCGGTAGCAGCTGTAGCGGATGTCGTCCGGATCGAAGTCGGGATCATCGGTCGGATAATCGCGTGCGACGATGGCATTCTTGAAGCCGATCGCCTCGAAAGCCTTCTGCCAGTCCTCGATTCCCAGTTTGATGTATTTGCGCCACTTCTCGGGGATGGCCGGATCCACGTAGTAGACGATCGGCTTGGCCGGTTCGACCAGTTCGCCCCGCTTGTATCGCTCCAGATCCTCGGGTTTGGGCTGGATATTCCAGCGGTTGATGATTTCGTACTCCTTGATGCCGTCTTCCTCCTCCGTGTAGCGGTTCCGTCTCTCGGCAAAGTAGCCGACACGCGGGTCGTAGTACCGGGGCCGCATCGGCGTCTCGGGCAGCATGATGATGTTACGCGTCAGCGTGGCCGTGAAGGCGCCGTCGGCATTGTAGGTGAGCTGGCTCTTGATGTTGATGTTCTGCGGGAAGGTCTTCACCCCGATGATCGACGATTTCGAGGAGGAGAGTGAGCCCGTCAGCGGCTTCTTGCGCATCAGCACGTCCCAGATGTTCGACTCCCGGAAAGGACTCAACTCGGGAACATCGCCCACGAACAGATCCGTGATGTCGATCACATACGCCGTCGAGTCGGGATTCATGGCTTCGATCTTGTATGCGTTCCAGATCGGGTCGATGTAGTTCCTCACGAAGGCCTGGTACATGTTCGACGTCGTATCGCATTCGGTCGTCGTCCGCTTCTTGTGGATGTAGACATTCTTCTCGTCGGCCGAGAAGGTGATGTGGATCGGGCTCCGGGGCATCTGTCCGGCCGCGATGTCCTTGTTGTTGCTGATGCTGCTTACGCGCGAAGCCAGCAGGTAGTCGCGATGGAGGATGTTCTTCGGAATCTCGAAATAGTACTTGTCCTTCACCACATGGACATTGAACATGCCCTTGTAGGTTTTGGCATCCTTGAGCAGTTTCTCGTAGGCTTTCTTCCCTTTGTTCTCGGTCGAGTCGCTTTTTTCGGCGGCCAGCTGTTCCTTGGCTGCTTTTTTCTTCTTCGATTTGAAGAGACCGGCCCGAGCCTCAGCGGGACCCGCTGCACAGATCAGCAGAGCGATCAGGGCAACATGGAGTAGTTTGTGCATGGTATTCTTGGTGTTAAAAATGGTTTTAGGCCTTTATTGCATGATCAGCGAAAGATCGCATCCGGCATCTTCGAGCGCCTTCTTCAGGATCTCGTATTTCTGCTGGATCCGTTCGTAGGTCTGGCACAGGGTCTCGATCTCGCTGCTCGATTTGGCGAAGATGAAGTTGGTCCACTGCGACAGATCCTCCGTCGCATTCGGGGTCGTGTAGTAGTATCCGTCGTAATTGGGATAATCCGGATTTTCGGTTATGTTGAAATCCACCACATCGACAAATCCCAGTTTGTACCAGTCGGCAGGCTCCGGCACTTTATAGTTAGGATTCGGGATGTCGTATTCGAAAGTATCCCAGTTAAACTCAAATTTGGAATCGCTGACGTATTTCCCGTAATCTCCTTCGCTGCCGCTCTCGCCGCCGCTCACCTGGTAGAACTCCTCGGGAACGGAGAACATGTTGCGGACAGTGCCCATGTATGAGCTCCAGAAACAGGCGTTGATGGCGGCCTTGTAGGCTTTGGCCTGCTCGTCGCTGAGCGATCCGATGTTTTCGTCGATGTGCGAGATGGCGATCATGCCGGTGCTGGCGTAGGCGTCGACAGCGGCCGAACCTCCATGCGATTCATTGACGATGCTTTTGGCCATCACCAGCGTGAAGGGCATGTTCTGTTTCTTGAACTCGGCACTGTACAGATCCAGGAAATTCTTCTTGATGAAGGCAAGGCCGGCCTGAATCACCGCGGGATCCTGGGGCGGAGCCTCCAGGTTCAGCCGGTTCTTGTTGGTGAAGTTGTAGGCATAGTCGGCTTCCGTCGGGTTCGTGATGACGACGATGCCGAAATCGCGGTATGTTTCGTAGATGAAATGCTGGATCGGGTCGTTCGGATCGTCCTCAAGGTTGTATTTCGGCCCGATGGGGTCGACATGAAGGGCCTCCTCCTTTTCGCAGGAGCCGAGCAGGAGGGCCAATGCCGTACAGAATAATACTGCTATTTTTTTCATGGTCGTTTCGTGTTTGAGATTATTGCGGATTGTTTTCCGGCCGGATGATGTTCTCGATCACCAGGTTCTTGTCCAACTCCGATTTGGGAATCGGCAGCGTATAGGAGATGCTGCCCTCTTCCAGAACGTACGTTTGACCCGAGGTCGGATTGTTGATGTCGGTATACAGGTGTTCGATGCGCGGGCAGCCCCAGCGGCGGAGGTCGAACCAGCGGAAGCCTTCAAAGGCCAGCTCCATGCGGCGCTCATTCCGCACAAGGGTGATGACCTGCTCCTTCTGCTGATTGGCGGCCAGTTCGTAGTCCGACGTGAATCGCTTCTCACGCAGGGCGTTCAGGTCGGCAATGGCCTTGTCCAGCTGGCCGCTTTCGGCATAGGCTTCGGCTCGGTTCAGATAGGCTTCGGCCAGCCGGAATACCTGCGGATAGATGTTGTAGGATCCCGTATAGAATTTGTAGGGGCATTGGTATTTCTTGGCTTTGTTCCAGCAGGTAACCTCCCGGTAGAAGTTATCCAGACGGAGGTCTCGTCCCTTCACCACGTCGCTGCCCTCTTCCTTTGTTCCCTTGGCGTAGAGGTCGGTCAGCCCCGGAGCGCTGGAATAGGCCGCTGCCCATCCGCTTTCGTATTTGATGTTGTTGTCCAGATCGTAGCCGCCGTAGGAGAAGAGCAGTTCGGGATTCACCCGGCTCAGGAAGGTCTTCTCTCCGGTGTTCTCGCTCTTCATGTCCATCAGTCTGGCCGTCGTGGACATCTCCACGGAGTCGGCATAGCGGATCGTGCGATCCCACTGCTTCTTGATCAGCGAAACCCGCGATGCCAGCAGGTAGGAGGTCGCCAGATTGGGACGGAAGATGCTCTTTTCGAGTCCGGCCTGTTTGAAGTGCTGGATCGAGGCATTGAGGTCCGATTCGATCTGGGAGTAGACGTCGGCCACCGACGAGCGGCGGAACTGCTCGTCCTGAATGGTCGGGGCCAGGTTGATCGGTACACCCATGGCCTCTCCGGCAGTGGCCTCGTTGTAGGGCAGGCCATAGAGGTTGACCAGCATGTAGTAGCTCAGGGCGCGCAGGAAGTAGGCCTCGCCGTAGATGTCCTCCTTTTCGGCGTCGCTGCCTTCCATGTCGGGAACGGCATCAATGATGATGTTGGCGATCAGGACCTTGTGGTAATAGGTGTCCCAGGCCTTGTCGCTCTGCTGGGTGTTCAGTCGATCCAGCTCGGGGTTTTGCTGCCAGGTGTAGTAGCCCCACATCTTTTCGCGCCAGTCGTTGGAGATGGGGCAGCCGTCGTCGACAATGTCGGCGACATCGTCGGTCATCAGCTCCAGATAGGGCGTCAGATCGGTTCCGTTTTTCAATCCTTCGCCATAGAGAAACTCCTTGTAGTCTTTGACGGATTTAGGCACCATCAGGTCCTGCGAGCTCTCCTCCATGAATTTGCTGCAGGACGAGAGCATTCCGATCAACGCGGTGAATAACACTATTTTTTTCATCTTTCAGGTCGTCTTAGAAGGTTATACTCAAACGTAAGGAATAGCTCCGCTGCGGCGGTACGGTGCGCGATCCCAGCTCCAGCTGTTCCGGGTCACGACCCTGCAGGTCCTTGGATTTGATTACGAACACGTTCCCGGCGTCGAAGCTGATGCTGGCGCCCTTGATGTAGATCTTTCTCAGCAGCTCGGGGTTGAAGTCGTAGCGCAGCGACATGGAGCGGCAGCGCAGGTAGTTGCCCGAAACCACACGCAGGTCGCTCTTGTTGTACATGTCCCACATGTTGTTGGCGTAACGGTACAGGACATCGTTGTCGCGGATCTGGAGATCCTCCTGCGAAAGCACGGGAATGTTGGTGAAGTTCTCGTCGCCGGGCTTTCTCCAACGGTTGACGAACTCGCTGGACATGTTCTGGTCCGGATTCGGCAGCGACTGTCCGGCCGACTCGTAGAGGTCGTTCAGACGCACCTTGTTGCCGAGGCTGAACGAGAAGAGGCAGTTGAACGTCAGACGCTTGAAGCGGACGTAGGTCGAGATACCTCCGGTCAGATCCGGATCGCGCTTGCCGCTGTAGGCGAATACGCGGTCGAAGGCCTCCTGCTGCGAGTGAACCAGGGCATTGCCCTCCCCATCCTTCTGCTCGGTGCCGAAGAAGGTGGGATAACCTTCGCTGTTGAGCTTGTTGAAACGGTAGGAGTAGAAGCTGTTCAGGGCCGAACCGTTGACAACGAGCGAACCGCTGATGAAGTCGCTCCAGGTGATGGACTGGTCCTCACCGGCATTGAGCACCTTGTTGTAGTTCTTACCCGTGTTGAGCGAGATGTGCCACGTCCAGTCCTTGGTCTGAACCGGTACGAACGATACGGACATGTCCCAACCCTTGTTCAGCACGTCGCCCTCGTTGATGGCCACGTAGTCGGCTCCGGTCGAGGGGGCCAGGGTCTTCTGGATGACCTGATCCTTACCCTTCTTGTAGTAGTAGTCGAACGAACCGTAGATGCGGTTGTTGAACAGGGCGAAATCAACGGCCAGGTTGTACGAGTCGGTCTTTTCCCAGCGCAGCTTCGTGTTGGGGTATTTCGACAGCAGGGCGATGTATTCCTGCGTCATGGCGTCCAGCGAGCCGAGCGAGGTGATCAGATTGGGCACCTGGTCCGGGTGGACGTTACCCTGGATACCGTACGATCCGCGGATCGACAGGTCGTTGAAGACGCTGTAGAGCGGCTTGAAGAATTTCTCGTTGGCGATGTTCCAGCGGCCCGAAACCGACCAGATGGGCAGGAAGCGTACGCTGGGGTCCTGACCGAACTTGTTCGAACCGTCGGTACGGATGTTGAAATTGAAGATGTAGCGGCTGTCGTAGGCGTAGGTGGCCGTCGCATAGAACGAGAGGACGTTGTCCTTCGTATCGCGGATCACGTCGGGATGGTTCCGGATGAGTTTGGCATAGGCGGGCCACTGCGTCGGGTCGATGTCGACGAATTTCTTGCCTCGGTCGGGCAGATAACCGTACTGGGTGCTCTTCACGCCGTCGTATTTCGACGAGCGGACCTCGTGACCCAGGTTGGCCGAGAGTTCGTGCTTGCCGAAGTTCTTGAACAGCGATACGCTGTTTCGCCACGTGTAGGTGCTGTTGGAGGTCGTTTCGCTGATGAGTTCACCGCCGTAGGGCAGCGACTGCTCCCGGGCGTATTTCGCATCCTCTTCCGGCAGCGGGATGATGCTTCCGTAGGGAAGTCCGCGCATTTGCGAGACATAGTAACTCTGGTCGTCGGCCCAGGTCTGCTGCTCGTTGATGTTGCGCGAGAGGCCCAGAACGGTCGAATATCTGATCCACGAGGCGATGTCCCAATCGAGGTTGACGTTCAGCGCCACGCTGCTGTTGGTGTTGTTGTATCCGCCGTGGTCGATTTCGTTCAGGATGTTGTAGGGAAGTTTGGCGCCTTCGTAGCCGAGGCCTTCGGTGTAGAACGAGCGGGACCCGTCGGGGTTGTAGAGCGGAATGGCGCGCGAGGTGTTGTAGGCGTACTGATACATGTCCACGGAGGTGTGGGGACGCTCCGTCTCGGACATCGATCCCGACAGCTTGAAGCCCACCTTCAGCGTGCGGGCCAGCTGCGTGTTGAGTTTGATCATGGCCGTGTAGCGGTCCACATCCTCGCCGATGGTCACACTTTGATCGTTGGCATAACCGCCCGAGAAGTAGTAGTCGCTCTTGTCGTTACCGCCCGAAACCGAGATCGAGTGCTGATGGCTGAACGAGGTGCGGAAGAGTTCGCCGTACCAGTCCGTGTTGTTGGTCCGCAGGGTGTTGACCTGGGCCAGGAACTCCGGATAGGTGATTTCGCGGTTCCACAGTTTTCGCAGAGCACCCTCGTAGCCCACATCCAGGGCGGTCGAGGAGGAGAATTCCAGACCCCGCTCCTGCATTTCGATCGACATGTCGATTCGGTCGGCGGAGTTCATGCGGAACATCTTGTTGTAGGTCGGAGGCGTGGTGACGGTCAGCGTCGTGGTGTAGTTGACCTGGGGGGCACCCTTGGTACCCTTCTTGGTCGTGACCACGATCACGCCGTTGGCGGCCTTGATACCGTAGATGGCCGTGGCGGAGGCATCCTTCAGAATGTCGACCCGTTCGATGTCCTCGGGGTTGATCGACCCGATGGCGTTACCGATCAGGTTCACGTAGTCGGGGCTGTTCAGCTCTTCGGCCGAGATGTTGACCGGCTCTTCGAGGATGATTCCGTCGAGCACCCAGACCGGTTCGCGGTTACCGGTGATGGAGCTGTGTCCGCGGATGCGGATCTTCGGAGCGGCACCCGGAGTCGAGGTCATGCCCGTGACGGCCACACCCGGCAGACGGCCCACCAGCATGCGGTCGAGCGATATCTGGGCACCACCCACCAGGTCGCTGCCCTTGATCGAGACAATGGAACTGGAGAGCTGCCGTTTGTCGATCTCCTGGTAACCGGTCACCACGACTTCATCGACGCTTTCGGCATTTTCCTCCATGACAACCCGGAGCGGAAGGTTGTTTTTGTAGGGGATCTCCTGTCGCTTCATACCCAGCATGGAGAATACCAGAATCGCATTCTTGTTGTCCAGAATGTCGAGTTCGTACTTGCCGCTGGCATCGGTGGTCGTACCGATATTGGTCCCCTTGACAATGATGGCCACACCGGCCATGGGTTTCCCGTTTTGGTCGACGACCGTACCGTTAGCTACTGCCGGGTCCTTGCTCTGAGCAAAGCCGGACAAATTCACCATCGTCAGGGCAAAAATTCCCCCCCCCACGACCAGCATCATACCTATGCGCCGGCATACGGACGAGATGAATTCCACACACGCTTTCTTCATTGTCTTTCGTTTTTAGTTAGTGGAAAAATGTTTCAAATGGCAGATATTTTAAGGATGTGTATAATAAAAGGAAGAGATGTACCGCGTACGCTTACGGTATATCTTTTTTCAAATCCGGCATGTGGGGCCGGATTTATGTGGCAGGGGTTTATTTATAAGGAGCGATGATCACTCGCCAGAGGGAGTCGAGTGAGGAATGGACCTGACACTCCTGTCCGGGCTTGTGTCCGGAGAAGACGAAGCAACCTGTATGGTTCTTCGGCAAAACTGAGTGTAAAACGTTCTGCAACAAATAAGGCATAGAGTAGTGAGGTGTTGTTCGTTTGCATTCGGTTGAGAACTTTTCCCGATAAAACCGTCACGGTTGGGAGAAGTGATCTCTCCGTCAAATGGTGTCGTGCAACAAATATAGTGAAATATATCTAAAAAAAAAGATGCAATGTAAAAAAACGGTAAAAAAATGTTCAAATCTGCTTCAATATGGAGTTCTCGGGCCTTTGCGGCCTGTCCGTGCCAGCATGTGTAATGAGCCGGACCCGGTGGCTGCCGGCGACGTACGCCCGGGAGCTTATGCCTGCACTGACGTTAAGGGTAAATCCCGTCCGTGAGTATTTGCGGCAGACCGACGGGCGGAAAAACCGCATGCGGAGCCGTATTTCGGTTATCTGTCGCGTGACCGGATATTCGGATTGCACTCTTTCTACGCATAATGTGCTGTTATTCAATGTGCTGTGTCGTTTCTTCGAACCGGTCTGATGTCCGTGCGCATCTCGTCCCCGATCCCGTCGGACAAGGAAACTCCCCTCTTTGGCGGACAATGTTAGCGTATAAAATACAGTTAGTTTGGAAATCGCCTGACAAAGAGATAACTTTGTATACAACCTGCTAAAAAACTGCCAGTTATGAGCATTCAGATGAACCAGTCGTTGTCGGTTGACTGTGCGGTCTTCGGGTTCAACGGCAAGGCCCTCAAGGTGCTGCTGATCGAACGCCGCTATTACAAGCCCGACTCGCATCTCGATCCGTTGAAACTGCCCGGAGCGATGATTCTCGAAAACGAGACGCTGCCCGAAGCGGCCTACCGGGTTTTGGAGGAGGCAACGGGACTCCGCAATGTCTATTTGAAACAGATGGAGATCTTCTCCGATCCGAAGCGAGTGAGCGGCGAAGAGCTCGAGTGGATCAACCGTTATCACGGGATACAGAGTGAGCGGGTGGTGACGGTGGGTTACTATGCCCTGGTGAAGCTCGACAGCCGCACGATCGCCTATACGACGGCCAAAGGTGCGCAATGGGTCGATGTGGATGCGATCCAGCGGTTGGCCATGGATCATAAGCAGATTCTTTCGGCCGCCCTGCGGCACCTGTGCCGCGAGATGCTGCAGTCGCCGGTGGCCTTCGAGCTGCTGCCGCGCAAATTCACGATTCGGGCGCTGCAGAATCTCTACAGCGCCGTGTTGGGCATCGAGATCGACAACCGCAATTTTCGGAAGAAGATTCTGGCCTCGGGTTTTCTGACCCCCACCTCGGAGAAGGAACAGGGAGTGGCGCACAAGCCGGCTCAATACTATACCTTCAATAAGAATGCCTACAAGAAGGCCGTCAAGGAGAAGCTGAAACTGGGATTCATCAACAACTGGAAATATTGATCGGAGGCGTCATCGGCCGATGAGCGGACGGGGCGCTGAGGCGGGACGGCACGAATGCCGACCGCGATACGGAAACAACGGAACGGACTGTCATGAAAAGTTTGGGAATCGATATCGGCTCGTCATCGGTAAAGGTGTCGCTGCTGGAGATTGAGACGGGCGAGTGTGTGGCTTCGGCCGCGAACCCCGCGCAGGAGATGCCCATCGAGGCCATGCAGGCGGGTTGGGCCGAACCGGATCCCGAGATGTGGTGGCACTACGTCTGCGAGGGGATCCGTCAGATCGGCGCCAGGCATCCGCTGCGCGAGGTCGTTGCGGTGGGCATCACCTATCAGATGCACGGGCTGGTGTGCCTCGACCGGGAGGGGCACCCGCTTCGCAAGTCGATCATCTGGTGCGATTCGCGGGCCGTCGGAATCGGCGAGGAGGCGCTCGAAGGGATCGGCCGCGACCGCTGCCTGAGTCATACGCTCAATTCGCCGGGCAACTTCACGGCCTCGAAACTGGCCTGGGTCAAGCGTCACGAACCCGAACTCTTCGCGCGGATCGACCGTTTCGTGCTGCCGGGCGACTACATCGCCTACCGTCTTTCGGGACACCTGTCGACAAGCATCAGCGGACTCTCGGAGCAGATCCTCTGGGACTTCAAGGAGGATCGTCGGGCGGATTTCGTGGCCGACTGGTACGGCATTCCGCACGCGATGATTCCCGAAGCTGGTCCGTCGATCGGCGTGCAGTGCGAGACCGACGCCGCGACGGAGCGGCTGCTGGGCATTCCGGCCGGGACTCCGATCTCGTATCGCGCAGGCGACCAGCCGAACAACGCCTTTTCGCTCAATGTGCTCGAGGCGGGCGAAGTGGCCGCCACGGGGGGTACGAGCGGTGTGGTCTACGGTGTGACGGATCTGCCGAAGGCCGATCCGCAGTCGCGCGTCAATACCTTCGTGCACGTCAACCATACGCCTGAAAAACCCCGCTACGGGATTCTGCTCTGCATCAACGGTACGGGGATCATGAACTCGTGGCTGCGGCGTCACGTGGTGCAGCAGCGGCTCGACTACGAGGAGATGAACCGGCTTGCGGCGAGTGTTCCGGCCGGATCGGAGGGCGTTGTGGTGCTTCCCTTCGGCAACGGCGCCGAGCGAGTGCTTGGCAACCGGACGACGGGAGCCGCCATCCTCGGGCTCGACCTGAACCGCCACACGACGGCCCACCTGTTGCGTGCCGCGCAGGAGGGCATCGCCTGCTCGTTCCGCTACGGAATCGACATCATGCGCACGTTGGGCCTCAGGCCGGACGTGATCCGTGCCGGAGCGGCCAATCTTTTTCTTTCGCCGCTTTTCCGGCAGACGCTGTCGACCCTGGCCGGAGCGCGTATCGAACTCTTCAATACGGACGGAGCGCTGGGTGCGGCCCGCGGCGCGGCGCTCGGAGCCGGATATTACCGCACGCGCGAGGAGGCTTTTGCCTCGTTGCGGCGGCGGGAGACGATCGAGCCCGTCGAGGCCGACCGGGAGGCTCTGGAGACGACCTATCGCGCCTGGAAGGCCGCCGTCGATATGAAACTCAACAAATAGGAGTAAACGATAAAACACCTGAACAATGGCAACAAAAAGTTATTTTCCCACGGTGGGAAAGATCCCCTTTGAGGGCAAGGATTCGAAGAATCCGATGGCATTCCACTACTATGAACCCGAGCGAGTCGTCCGCGGCCGCAAGATGAAGGACTGGTTCCGCTTCTCGATGGCATGGTGGCATACGCTCTGCGCCGAGGGCAGCGATCAGTTCGGCGTCGGCACGAAGAAGTTCCCGTGGAACGAGGCGCAGGATCCCATCGAGCGGGCCAAGGCCAAGATGGATGCCGGCTTCGAGTTCATGCAGAAGATGGGCATCGAGTACTACTGCTTCCACGATGTGGATCTGGTCGACGAAGCCGCCACGGCCGAGGAGTATGAGAAGAATTTGAAGGTGATGGTCGCCTATGCCAAGCAGAAGCAGACCGAGACGGGCATCAAGCTGCTCTGGGGTACGGCCAACGTCTTCGGCCACGCCCGCTACATGAACGGCGCCTCGACGAACCCCGACTTTGACGCCGCGGCGCGCGCGATGCTGCAGATCAAGAACGCCATCGACGCGACGATCGAGCTGGGTGGCGACTGCTACGTCTTCTGGGGCGGCCGCGAGGGCTACATGTCGCTGCTGAACACGGATATGAAGCGCGAGAAGGAGCACATGGCGACGATGCTGCGCATGGCGCGGGACTACGCCCGTTCGAAGGGCTTCAAGGGTACGTTCCTCATCGAGCCGAAGCCCATGGAGCCGATGAAGCACCAGTACGACGTCGATACGGAGACGGTGATCGGCTTCCTGCGCGCCCACGGCCTGGACAAGGATTTCAAGGTCAACATCGAGGTGAACCACGCCACGCTGGCCGGCCACACATTCGAACACGAACTGCAGTGCGCCGTCGACGCCGGCATGCTCGGGTCGATCGACGCCAATCGCGGCGACTACCAGAACGGCTGGGACACGGACCAGTTCCCGATCGACCTCTACGAGCTGGTGCAGGCCATGATGGTCATTCTGCGCGGCGGCGGTCTGCAGGGCGGCGGCACGAACTTCGACGCCAAGACGCGCCGCAACTCGACCGACCTGGAGGATATCTTCATCGCCCATATTTCGGGTATGGATACCATGGCGCGGGCGCTGCTGATTGCGGCCGACATCCTCGACCACTCGCCCTACGAGAAGATGCTCAAGGAGCGTTACGCTTCGTATGATTCGGGCGAGGGCAAGGCCTTCGAGGAGGGCCGTCTCACGCTGGAGCAGGTGGCTGAGTATGCCCGCACGCACGAACCCGTGCAGCGCAGCGGCCATCAGGAGCTCTACGAGACGCTCATCAACCTTTATATCTGATTCCGAGTGGATCCGAACCGTCGGATTCCCGTTTGATGAACGGAATGCACCCTTCGTCGACAGCCGCGACCGGCAGTCGGCGGAGGGAGCTCCGTTTCCGGAAACGGGCCTCGACGAACCTCTTGCCGGTCGTTCCGATTCATGGCGGAATCCCTGCGGACGATTTGCGTAAAGGCCTGCGGCCATCCCCGGGCCCTCCTCCTGAAAACAACCTAAAACCCCTTATATGACTTCAACCCATTCAAACGGCAGCCGCACCTACCTCTTTTCGATCGTCCTGGTGGCGATCATCGGAGGATTGCTTTTCGGTTACGATACGGCGGTGATCTCGGGTGCCGAGCAGGCGCTTGACCAGTTCTTCCGCACGGCAACCGATTTCACCTATACCTCGTGGCTGCACGGCTTCACGGCCTCGAGCGCCCTGGTCGGCTGCGTCATCGGCGGTGCGATCTCGGGCGTGCTGGCTTCGCGCCTGGGCCGCAAGCGTTCGCTGATCGTGGCGGCCATCCTCTTCTTCCTCTCGGCCGTAGGGTCGTGGTGGCCCGAGAGCGGGATCCTGCCCTACGGCGAGGCTTCGCTGCCGCTGCTCGTCTTGTTCAACATCTACCGCATCATCGGAGGTGTGGGTGTCGGGCTGGCTTCGGCCCTCTGCCCGATGTACATCGCCGAGATCTCACCGGCCCGGATCCGCGGAACCCTCGTCTCGTGCAACCAGTTCGCCATCATCTTCGGCATGCTGGTGGTCTATTTCGTCAACTACCTGATCCGCAACAACCTCGGCGAGACGGCTGAAGCGATCCAGACAGCCATGGTCGAGATTGGCTGGCGGCGGATGTTCCTCTCGGAGGCCTATCCTGCGGGGGCATTCCTGCTGCTGATCCTGCTCGTTCCGGAGACGCCGCGCTTCCTGGCCCTCAAGGGCAAGGACGCGAAGGCCTTCGCGGTGCTCGAACGCATCAACGGCACGGCCGAGGCCCGTACGGTCCTTGCCGAGATCAAATCCACGGTCCACGAACGGCGCGAACGCCTCTTCTCCTACGGCACGACGGTCATCATCATCGGCATCCTGCTGTCGTTCTTCCAGCAGGCCATCGGCATCAACGTCGTCCTCTATTATGCACCGCGGATCTTCGCCAACATGGGCTTTTCGGGGGATGCCTCGATGCTGCAGACCGTTGTCATGGGGGTGGTCAACATTCTCTTCACGGTGGTGGCGATCTTCACGGTTGACCGTGTGGGGCGCAAGCCGCTGCTGATGATCGGTTCGACGGGGATGATGATCGGCATGGCGGCCCTGGCCGCTCTGTCGTTCACCGATTCGATCGGTATTGCGGCCCTGATTTTTATCATTCTCTATACGGCATCATTCATGATGTCGTGGGGCCCGATCTGCTGGGTGCTCATTTCGGAGATCTTCCCCAATACGATCCGCTCGCAGGCGGTGGCCATTGCCGTGGCGGCACAGTGGATCTCGAATTTTCTGGTTTCGGCGACCTTCCCCTCGCTGTGCGGCTGGAGTGTCGGCGGCACCTACTGCATCTACGCGCTGATGTCGCTCCTGTCGGCCCTCTTCGTATGGCGCTGGGTTCCCGAAACCAAGGGCAAGACCCTCGAACAGATGTCGGCTCTCTGGCGCCGATCCTGATTCCGGGAGGTTGCGCCTTTGACGGAAAAGAGGTCACGATCTGCGATCGTGGCCTCTTTTATTGTTCGCGCTCCTCGTGCGCCGGTCAATGCCCGAATCGCGAGGTGTCGACCTTCTGGTGCCTGCGCTCCTTGTAGCCGCCGAAACGGTAGGAGAAGTGGACGGTCGTGGTGCGCATGTGACGAAGCGCTCCCATGTCGAGCCACTGCCCGCGGTAGCGGACCTTTGTGTTGGGCGTGCCGCTGTCGAAGAGGTCGTTGCAGCGGACCGAAAGTGTCGCGCGGCCCCGGTCGAAGCTCCATTTCAGGGCGGCATCGGCCGATCCGAGGGGCTCGATGTCGAAGGTCCCCTGAATGGCCCCCGACTGGAAGAATCCGTTCACCTCGAGGTCGATGGCGGGTTTGCGGCTCAGGTGGAGGGTGTTCATGAGCCGTGCGATGCCGACCCATTTCGAGCGGTCGAACGACATGTCGTGGAACCGATCACATCGTTGCCGCATCCGCATCCCCGTAAGTGTCAGCCGCGAGTCGAGCCATTGTCCGATCCGCAGCGGGAGGACGGCATTGGCACCCCACTGCCGGTTGAAGTTCCAGTTGAGCGACTGGTAGATCAGCGCCAGTCGGTCGGAGGCCTGCCAGGCGGCCTGCACGAAGTAGTCGGGGCGTTCGTTCCAGAAGAGGACGAAGATGTATTTCTGGCGGTAGATGTAGACGGCCTGCGCCTCATAGCTGCGCGAGGGGCGGAGTCCCGACGTGCCGTGGATCTCCGAATAGCCGTCGATGTAGGAGACGGCCCCCTGCATCTCCCAATACGAGGGATACGCCTTGTCCGACGAGAAGTTCAGCTGGAGGATATGCCGTTCGGAGGGCATCCAGTTCAGCGACGCCTGCGGATACAACGACCAGTTCTCGTAGTCGCCCAGCCGGTAATACTCCCCGGCGAGCGAGGCCGAGAAGCTCACGTGTCCGAACTGCCGTCCGAAGCCGGCATAGAGATTTCCGGTATATTCGTCGAGGCGTGCGTCGGTGTCCGAGGTTGCGGGCGCACCTTCCAGAACGGTGTAATGCTGCCAGTCGTGCGAACGGGCAAAGGCAAAGGCCCCGCCGGCCGTCAGTTCCCAGCCCGACGTGAAGGTGTGCCGCTCGTCGGCCGTCACGTTCAGCCGGTCGATGCGCTGCCCCGAGCCGACGTCGAAGGCCGTCGCCTCCCGGTCGGTATAGCGGTTTTCGAGCCGCGACTGTTCGGGGTTGTTGTAATGGGTGTAGTCGAGCCCCAGATCGAGCCCGAATGCCGAGATGTAGCGCAGCGCGAGATTGTGCAGCGACCGGTCGCTCCGTACCTTCGAGAGGGATTCGACGTAAGATCCCGTCGAATGGGAGAGGCCGTCGGTATTGGGTGAGAAGGAGGCGGTGTAGGCGGCGCTCAGGCGTCCCCGCTGCTTCGGAGCATACTCGACGGCAGCCCGGAGCTGATGGCTCCACCCCTCGTCAGTCATCCATTCATCCTGCCGAATGTCGTACTGCCGCTCCTCGAAGGTGTGCAGCGAACGCAGGTCGAAACTCGACAGCTCCTTGCTCCGGGCGGCCGAGTAGGTGACGTCGGCCGACCATCGGGGCGACGTGAGGACGAAATTCCCTCCGGCATCGTAGGTATCGTACCAGCGGTTCGTGTAGTTGGCGTGGACTTCGCCCGAGAAGGCCGTCTCGTGGCTGCGGCGCAACACGACGTTGATCGCCGCCCCGCGGACGTGGTACTGCGGCGGGGTGCTGTACATCACCTCGGCCTTTTCCACCCGGTCGATCGGCGTCGAACGCAGCAGCGTGGCCAGCTGCTCGGCGGTCATCGTCGAGGGGCGTCCGTTCAGGATCACCGTGACGGACGAGGCTCCGGCCAGGGTCAGTGCACCCTCCTGCTCCGTAACACCCGGCAACCGCGTCAGGGCCTCATAGGCGTTGTTGACGGCCTGTCCTTCGATCAGCCGTCCGAGGTCGTACGAGAGCCGTCCCTGCTCAACCTTCACGACGGGACGCTCGCCCTGGACCACTACGGCATCGACCTTCGTGGTCTCCTCTTCGAGTCGGATCGTGCCCAGATCCGCCCGGTCGGACTCGATCGCGTGCATTTTGTAGGCGAGGTGCTGAATCTGCAACCGGTAGGGACGCACGGCGGAGCGGAGCTCGAACCGTCCGTCCGCCCCCGAGGCGACGGCATCCAGATAGACCGAGTCGAGGTTGAACAGCACGACGGCCGCTCCGGCGACCGGGGCATCCGACGCATCGACCAGGCGACCGCGGATCACGCCGTCGGAAGGGGTGATGGTTTGGGCTTCGGCGGGGGCGAATGCCAGCAGGATCGCCACCGGAATCAGGAGTGTGTACAGTAAGGTATTCTTCATGACTTTGCGATTTCGAAGGGTTGCTTCGTAATGCAAAATTACGCATGAAAGCACCTTTCCGATACAGATGAAATCTTGTTTGCCAGATTGCAACTTATTGATATACAACGATAGTTTCCTGAAAAATCTTGCTTGTCCTCCATAGTTTCTTGTTTCCGGCACGCAGATACCTTTGCAAACACCCATTCGGCAAACGATACTGAAAAGATGACAGTTTCCGGGCTGGATCCGGATCCCGTTTGCGCATGCGGATTGGCGCAATGAGAATTTTTACTATCTTTGCTCTTCGGCTACAAAACCTGTAAAAACGAAAAACAGATGATGAGAAGCGTGTTTTTACCGATCCTCGTGTCGGCATTTGTGATGACGGCGGCCTCGTGTTCGAAGGATGAAACCCCGGGAGATCCCGAGGGAACTGCCATACTGAACATGTACAACGAGCAGAACGGAAAGACGATCCTGGACGATTCGGACATCTATATCAACGATGCCGGGAACTTCATCAGCCCGTCGAGTTGCCAACTCTTCATGCTGGGTGCCCGCTCGGGTCTCGGGGCCGTAGATGTCTCGACGCTGCAGAATCCCGCGCCGGAGGTGGCAGTGATGAAGGGTTACGGCTATGTGGCCGTGCGGGGCGTTACGGGGCGCGTATTCCCGTCGCACAACGTGGCACTGCCGCTCGATCCCGACCTCAACGTGAATTACCTCAAATTCTACGTCATGGACAACATCGAGGATGCCGAGCGCGGGACGCTGGGCGCCGTAGTGAAATTCGTCATCGAAAAACCCCGCAATTACTGGTTGCCCGAATGGAACTCGACGCCCTACCGGTTGGATTACTCCTCGAAGAGTCTTGGTGAGGAGGTCTCGGTACCGCTGCCCGACGAGAACTTCGAGGTCGAACTCGATAGTAACAACGACCTGACGTGCGAGAAGCAGGGCCGTAACCTGGTCTTCAAACTGCTCGACTGGCCGTTGTATGACTCCGGCTATTACACCCTGCGGCTGCGTGTGGGCGAGAGCTATACGCAGGTTCGCATGGAGGTGATTCATTGATTGGCATTCAGGTGAAGAACCCGAGCAGCCGGTCGCGGTCTGCGGCCGAAGAGTCGGTAATGCGGCGTTTGAGTTTCGACTTGAGGGTGTAGACGCCGTTGAGCGACATGTCGAGCATGACGCAGATCTCCTGCGGCGAGAATCCGGCAATGACCAGCGCCGCGAAGTCGTAGTTCCGCTCCGTCCAGCCGGGAAACTGTTCGCGCAGAAGCGTGACGGCCCGGTCGCTGTAGAGGTCAGCCATATCGACCACGTCGGCCAGCATGGCGGGGCTCAGCGCCAGTTCGCGCATTTTGGACATCAGGCGTTCACCTTCGCCGTAGGTGTAGTACGTGGCGGCAATGTCGCGCACGGCGGCCATGCGGCCCTCCAGAACGCGCTTTACGGCCGCCTCGCGGGCATTGGAGGCGTCGAGTCGTGAGGTGAGGCTGTCGTGCGACTCGCGGTAGGAGTCGACGAGGGCCAGCGACTCGCTGAGCTGCTCGTCGCGGCGGCGCAATTTGCGGCGGTAGGCCACGACGACCGTTCCGGCCGCCACGACGACCAACGCCGCCGCCAGCACCGTAATCCATACCCGGTAGCGCAGCGATGCCTCGCGCAGCGCCACCTCGTTGGCCGTGCGGAACCGTCGTTCGAGTTCGGCCACCTGCGCCCCGCGCTGCACCTCGAAGAGCGAATCCTTCACCGTGACATACCGTCTCATGTAGTCGTAGGCCCGGGCGTCGTCGCCCTGGTCGTGGTAGATCTCGGCAGCCAGGTCGAACAGCCCGACATCTCCCTGATGGAACGTATCCCGGTCGGCCAGCGATTCTTCGATATAGCGGCGGGCCGAATCGAGCTGGCCGTCGCGCTGGAAGATGATGGCCGAGGCCACGTCGTAGAACGACCTCCCGGTATCCTCCGACGAGGCCGAGCCGTACGAAAGCGGCGCACGGCGGATCACCTCAAGATCGATCCCCTTGCGGGCCTCCAGCAGCTGCTCGGGGGTCCAGTCGTCGAGATAGGTGTGGAAGATGAGATTCTGCAGGCGGATTTGCTGGGCGAAGTAGCGAAACTGAATGGTGTCGGCCGCCTCGACCAGCGGCTCGAGTGTCTCGACGGCCTTCGTGTAATCCCCGTTGGCACAGTACGACGAGGCCAGCATGAATCGGCTGTATCCCTCCTGCTCCGTGTTGCCGTTGGCACGGGCGGCCTCGACGGCCTTCGCGAAGGGCTCCACGGCATCGTATCCCTGTTTGAAATAGAGCAGTCCCAGCGTGTGGTAGACGGCCACGAGCAGCGTCTCGGTCCCCCGCCGCAGCGAATCGTCGGACTGTCCGGCAGCCAGAGCCTTCTCGGCCAGAATCGCTGCCTGCGTGTAGCCCCGGATTCCCTCCTCCAGGTTGCCTGTCGTGACGTGCGCCTGGGCGTAGGTGTACCACGCCACGGCCCGTTCGCCCGCCGAACCGTGACGGTCGAAATAGCCGATTCCCCGCATGAGATGCTGCTGCCCCGCCAGCGTATCGCCCGATGCAACCTCCGCCAGTCCCGAGATCAGCGTCCATCGGGCCCGGTCGTCGCGGCTGAGCCGTTCGGGATCGATCTGCCGGAGAAGCCGCCGTGCACTGTCGGGGTGTTCGACTGCCAGAAAGTTGTCGACCTTCCACTCCGCCTTTTTCCGGGGCGTCGTGCAGGCCGTGGCCGCGAGTGCCGCGACGATCAGCATCCACCCTGCCAGTCCTCTTCCGCTCATCGCTCCTGCTGATATTTCGTCAGATCGATCTGCCCGGCGTTGTGGAAGAATCCGCTCACCAGCGTCAGATATTCGGGCATCCGGTCCCCCTCGCCCCACCGCAGCGGAATGCCCATCAGCTCCTCTGTCGTGCGCCCGAGGTCGAACCCGCACGCTTCGAGCGAGGGCCTCACCCACTCCGGATGGCGGCACGGCCGGCCTTCCGGCCGCGTGCAGCTCCCCTCCGGACAGTAGAGACACCGCCCGGCGTAGGCAAAGGCCCGGCCGCCGAAGCGCCGCTCCAGATCAAGCAGCATCCGTTCGTGGCGCACCCGCTCGGGACGCAGCAGCCGTTCGGTCTCCGAGAGGAGCATTGCGCTCTGTAGCGGCGTGACCTTCGTGGCGATGATCAGTGCCGTGCGGTATCCCGAGAGGTACTCTTCGACGTTGAATTCGAAGGGCGGACAGGCCCAGCTGCGGCCGTAGTTGGGGCAGGCGCGGCAGCAGACCGCAAATCGCCGGGCATCGCGATAGACGGCGATGTATTCATCGGCGGGCAGCGAGACGGTGTAGTCCCGCGAGGTGTATTCCGGAGAGGCGTTCATAGGGCAAAGATACGAAAAAGCCGGGAGTCAGGGACTTCCCGGCCGGAAATTTTGTCGATCGCCATTCTCAAAAAAAGACCTCAGGCAGTACGGGATCTGCCTGAGGTTTCGCAACGTGGTGTTCAGGATTCGATGGCTTTCCGACAGCCTCCGGAAAGGCGTTGCCGTTCCCATCCCGGGAGGGGCTCCGCCTTGCGTTTCAGCGGTAGACATCGCCGATGCGCAGCAGCGAATCGTTGTCCGCGTCGAGTCCGGCGCGAGTTGATGCTTCGGCCCGGAGCAGGGCGTAACGGGTCTGTTCGGCCCGATTGCCGAGGGGGACACCCTCCAGTGCTCCGGAATCTCTTCCCGAAGCGCAGCCTTCCTGAAGCGGGGACACTCCCCTACTTTTTGTCCAGATCGACCAGTTCGTACTGCTGCGAACCGATTCCCAGCTCCTCGGCATGTTCGAGGGTGTGGATGCCGTGGCGCGACTCCATGCGCTCGATCAGATGAACCTTGCCCTCATCCTCCGAGGCATAGACCAGATCGACACACGCCTTGTCCAGCGCTACGGGATCCAGCGAGGCGAGGATGCCGATGTCGCCCATGCGGGGCGGTTCGGGATTGGAGTCGTAGTCGCAGTCGACCGAGAGGTTGTTCATCACGCTGATGTAGAGGATGCGGTCGCCGCAGTGGTCGACGATGGCCTTGGCGGCCTCGGCCATCGACTCCAGGAAGTCGTCCTGCGCGGGCAGATCGCCCCAGACCTTGTTCAGATCGGTGGTCTTGCCGGCCGAGTGAATCCAGGCCTTGCCGGCCGAGGAGGCGATGCCGATCGAGATGTTCTTGATGGCGCCGCCGAACCCGCCCATGGCGTGGCCCTTGAAGTGTGAAAGGACAACCACGAAGTCGTAGTCCATGAAGTGTGAGCCAACGATATCGTAGGCCAGGTGTCGGCCCCCTTCGACGGGCAGCCGCACCTCACCTTCGGCATCCATGATGTCGACCGGGGCGATGGCCGTGAATCCGTGGTCGGCGGCGGCCTTCAGATGGTCGGCCGTCGAGGCGCGGCCTCCGCCGTAGGCGGTGTTGCACTCGACGATCGTGGCGCCCGTCGAACGGACGAGATCGCCGATCAGGGCGGGTTTGAGGTAGTTGTTGCCGCCGGGTTCGCCGGTCGAGAGTTTCACGGCGATCTTTTTGCCCGAGGCCTTGCGGCCGAGGGCTTCGTAGACGGCCCTGAGCCCTTCGGGCGAGATATCGCGCGTCATGTAGACCTTGGCGGGGGCTTTTGCCCCCTCCTTCTTTTCGGACGAAGCAGCGCAGCCGGAACCTGCGGCCGCAAACTGCAGGAGAAGCGTTAACATACAGATTTTCCGAATCATGGCTATTTGAGGTATTTGATGAAGAGGTATCCGCCGAGGATCTGCAGCAGCATGCCGGGGATTCCGATGCGGAAATCCTGCAGTGCGGCGGCCAGACTGCCGGTGTAGGCCCATTCAGCGGCCGAGCCGACCACCTGATAGAAGAGCACCACGGCGAGTAGCATCCAGAGCGATACCCGGCCGAAGCGGCGGGCAGCAAAGCCGGCTGCGGCGGCGAGCAGCAGCGACTTGGTGAGGATGGCCGGCAGCATGGCCGGTGCGGGCATGGCGAACAGGAGTGCGTTGACCAGCGGTGAAGCGACGGCGGTCAGTACGCCGACCTTCCAGCCGTATTTGTAGGCGGCCACGAGCGTAAAGAAGTAGATCGGCAACAGCGTCGGACCACCGGCCGGCAGCAGATGGCACAACTGCGGCAGGGCGATGTTGCCCACGATGAACAATGCTGCGACCCAATAGGTCCGAGCATCCTTGTACTCCAGCGAATGAAGTGTAACCGAATTAGTTGTCATATCTTATATGTATTAAAAGTTCAACTTGACGCCGCCCCAGGCCGTAGCCCGCGGCATGGGATATCCGGCCATGATCTCATACCGTTGGGCGAGGAGATTCTCTCCGCGGGCATAGAGGGTCAGCCACCGGTTGACGCGGAACGAGGCCCGGAGGTTCAAAAGTACGAAATTTTCCTGAATTTCGGGATCGGGGCTCACCGCCGTGTAAAGTCCCTCGACATATTGTACGCCGGCAGTTACCGTCCACCGTTTTTTCGTGTAGTTCACCCCCGCATGGAGCTTGTGTTCGGGCGAGGCCAGCACGGGGTATTTCATCCACAGGTAGCTGTAGTTGGCATCGACACTCCACGCGAGAGAGATTCTCCAGGCGATCTCGGCCTCGACGCCGCGGTTCTCGACCCGCGCTTGGTTGAGCAGTTTCGGGCGGCCGTCGATCCGGACGGTCTGGATGATGTTGCATCCCTCGATCCAGAAGAGGTTGACACCGTACGACACGCGCCCTTCACCCGGGCGGTGACTCCAGGCCACTTCGTAGTTCCAGACGCTCTCGGGCTGCAGATCGGGGTTCTTCATGCCGAACATGTAGAGCTCCTTGATCGTCGGGTTGCGGAAGCCCTTGCTTGCCGAAGCCTTCAGCACACCGTTGCGCACGGCCTCGAACGAGACGCCGGCCTGCGGCACCCAGACCGAACCGCTGCGCGTGTGCCAGTCGTAGCGCACGCCGGCGTCGAAGGTGAAGCGCCCGGCCCGCTGCCGCAATTCGGCATAGCCGGCCACCTCCTCCTCCCGCTCGTCGACGATCGACGACTCGCTGCCGTCCGCCACCGAGCGGTTCCAGGCCTCGCCGACGATATGCTGCCAGTCGACACCGGCCGTCAGCCGGCCGCCGCGCCAGAGTGTCAGACTCTGGTAGAGCGACACCCCGAACAGCCGGTCGCGCGAGTTGAAACGCTCGGATTGCGGCTCTTCGCCGGCCTCGTATCCGTCGTTGATGCGGTGACGGCCCCAGTTGTAGTAAAATTTCAGCGCTCCGGAGGTGTGGTCGTAGTCATTCTCGAGGGCCAGCGAGGTCATGCCGCGCGTGATGCGCGAATCGTTGTCGAAGAGCGGCGCCGTGACCGGTCCCGGATTCGAGGCGTTGAAGTGGGTGACGTTGACGTCGGCCGCAGCGTTCCAGTGGTCCGAAATCTTGTAGCCCAGTTTGGCGAATCCGCCGTACTGTTCGAAGCCCATGTCGGCGCGGTGGCCGTCCGTGCGGTTGTACGAGGCCGTAACGACACTCGAGAAACGTCCCTTGCGGATGCGGTTGGCGGCCTCGGTCTGCAGCGTGTTCCACGATCCGTAACCGACATTCAGGTCGGTGCGGATCCCCTCTTCGGCCTGTCGCCGGGTGACGATGTTGATCACACCGCCCATGGCGTTCGACCCGTAGAGCACCGATGCCGGGCCGCGCACGACCTCCACGCGTTCGGCCAGCATCGACTGGCAGGCGTCGGCGATCGGATGGCCGAAGATGCCCATGTACTGGGGCTGGCCGTCGATCAGCACGAGCATCTGCGACGTGGCGCCGCCGCCCAGACCCCGCAGACTCATCCCGCCGGCAGCTCCGGTCGAGACCCCGTATCCCATCACGCCGCGCGACGTGACGAAGAGCCCCGGCACCTGCTCCGTGAGCAGCGGCAGCAGCGAGGATTCCTGACGCTGTTCGATCTCCGGACGGCCGACGACCGAGACGGTCATCGGCAGGTGGCGGATATCGGCGGCGTAGCGCGTCCCGGTCACCACGACCGAGTCGATCGGCACGTTGCGGGTTGCAGCCTCCGCGGCCGGTGCCTCCTCCGTTTCGGGACGGGCCGTGACGACGCCTGCCAGCAATGTGCAGACGGTCAGCAGGATCATTGCCCTATTTCGTCTCATGCTCCGCGGTTTTTGTCTGTTCCTTCATGCGGCGGATAAACTCCCCGATGCGCGGCAGGCACTCCTCGGGCGTGCGGGCGTCGGCACAGAGCTGCTCGACGGGGCAGATGCCCGTTCCGGCGCGGTTGATGATGTGCTCTGCGACGGTCTCATACTCCACGGGGATGCCGGCCGCGGCGAGCAATTCCAGGGCCGGACGGCTCACCGTGCGGGCGTAGAGCCTCCGTACTTCTCCGACGGCCATCAGCGCCGCAGCCCCCTTGCCGACCACCTTGTCGGCGACAAAGGCCCCGCGCAGCAGTTCGGGCTCCTCGTGCAGCAGCCGCCACAGATCGCTTACTCCGCGCTGGTGGAACGAACGCACGATCTCCCCGTTGCGGACCACACACGAGCACCCTTCGGCATACAACCGCTCGATGGCCCGGCGATTCTCTGGATCTTCTTCCTGTGTCTGTTTCATGTTTTTCCGTTTTGATACAGCAAATATACATCGAAATCGCCCAATCCGATTAGCTGAATTACGGAACTTGCTACCCGTTTTACGGATGGACTCCTGCCTGCATTCCGCCTTCCTTCCGTTCTGCCTTCTTCTTGCTTCGCTTCTTCCTGCCCGGCCCCCCCCCTGCTCACCCGCACATTAAAACCCGCCACTCCATGCGCGGAGGGCGGGTTTGTCGTGCGGACGATGTGCCGTATCGTGCTCTATCCGTAGATTTCGTTCAGCAGCCGGGCCAATCGCAATCCGGCGCGCAGCAGTTGCCGTTCGACCACCGGGGTGAAACGCGCTACGTAGTCGTAGGAGATCTCCGCCCCCTGGGGCGAGGCGTCGTAGACCTCCGTGCACAAGGCATGGGTTTCGCGGGCCCACGCTTCGGGGGTCCCGGCCTCCTCCCTGCGCTGCTCGGATTTCGGCAGTCGGTCCACCTGCTTCGCCCACTCCGAGTAGCTCCACCGGTGCCCCGCCTCGGGCAGATCCGTGTCCCAGACCGAGTGGAGGTTGGTCGGCCGGCCAAAGAAGCGTACCGCGCGGCGGTTGCCGCCCAGATCGCTCAGCCGGCCCAAGTGCATCGGGCAGTGCATGTCCCCCACCAGGTGGATCAGCATCCGCAGTTTGACGGCTTCCTCGGCGGGTGTCAGACCCCCGGCCTTCAGCGTGGAGGTGATCTCCTCGACGGCCCGCAGCACATCTCCCTCGGGAATACGACGGGCCTCGTCGAACGTCTGTCCATGCTCGACATTCAGATAGTGCCACGTCTTCGTTCGTGCATATTCAGGCGTATGGCTGGCATTGTCCATCCAGTTCGACCAATAGACGGGCGACTGTCCGTCGAGCAGCTGCCCGATCTTTTTGGCTGCTTTTCGCGTCAGGTGGCGTTCGGCAATGGCGGCCGTCACGTCGTGACCCTTCTGCCCCCAACCGAAAGCCGTGGTGGAGATCAGAAGTGTCAACGCGAACAGAATCAGTCGTTTCATGGTGTCCGAACGCCGTTTCTAATGATTCATCGTGGCGAGGAACTCCTCGTTCGTGTCGGTGAGTCCCATCTGCTTCTGGAGGAACTCCATGGCCTCGACGGGCGTCATGTCCGAGAGGTATTTGCGCAGCACCCACGTGCGGTTCATCACGTTACGCGGCAGCAGCAGATCCTCGCGGCGCGTACCCGAAGCGATGACGTCGACGGCCGGGTAGACACGTTTGTTGGCCAGTTTGCGGTCCAGCTGCAGCTCCATGTTGCCCGTACCCTTGAACTCCTCGAAGATCACCTCGTCCATTTTCGAGCCGGTGTCGATCAGGGCCGTGGCGATGATCGTCAGCGAACCCTTCTCCTCCGTGTTGCGGGCGGCACCGAAGAAGCGCTTGGGTTTGTGCAGGGCGTTGGCGTCGACACCTCCCGAGAGGACCTTGCCCGAGGCCGGCTGTACGGAGTTGTAGGCCCGGGCCAGACGCGTGATCGAGTCGAGGAAGATCACCACGTCGTGGCCGCACTCGACCATGCGCTTGGCCTTCTCGAGGACCATTTCGGCCACCTTCACGTGGCGCGAAGCCTGCTCGTCGAAGGTCGAGGCAACGACTTCGGCCTTCACGTTGCGGGCCATCTCGGTCACCTCCTCCGGACGCTCGTCGATCAGCAGCACGATCATGTAGACCTCCGGGTGGTTGTCCGCAATGGCGTTGGCGATCGACTGCAGCAGCATCGTCTTACCCGTCTTGGGCTGGGCGACGATCAGGGCTCGCTGCCCCTTGCCGATCGGCGAGAAGAGGTCGACGATACGTGTCGACATGTTGTTGTGTCCGTTGCCCGTCAGGCAGAACTTTTCGCTCGGGAACAACTGCGTCATGTATTCGAACTGCACGCGGTCGCGGATGTATTCGGGTTTCAGTCCGTTGATCTCGTTCACGCGCACCAGCGGGAAGTACTTTTCGCCCTCCTTCGGCGGACGGATCGTACCGTTGACCGTATCGCCCGGCTTCAGTCCGAAGAGCTTGATCTGCGAGGGCGAGACGTAGATGTCGTCCGGTGAATTGAGGTAGTTGTAGTCGGCCGAGCGGAGGAATCCGTAGCCGTCGGGCATGATCTCCAGCACGCCCTCGCCCTCGATTTCACCGGCGAAGTCGTCCTTGGTGATGATCTCGTCATCCAGCGAGCGGGACGCGGCTTCCGCCGTGTGGGGCTGCTGCGGCTGTGAATCTGCCGTTGTCGCCTGCTGGGGCTGCTGCTGGTTTTTGGGCTTGCGGCCCCGGCGCTTGGGTTCGGCCGGGGTGCTTTCCGGAGTGTTTTCCGGGACGGCTGCCGGCTGGGATGCCTCCGGCAGCGAAGCCGCTTCCGATACGGCGGCCGGCTCCATCTGAAGTTCGGGGTCGGGTGTCATCTGCTTCTTCTCTGTCCGGTTCCGTCGCTGTCCCTTCTGGAAACGCGGGGCCTTCGGCGCATGTTCCGCCGTCTCCTCCGGAGCCGCTTCCGATGTTGCCTCACTCCCGGCCGCCTCCTGCGGTTCTGCGGGGCGGGCTGCCTCCGGGGCGGAAACCGCTTCCGAGGCCGCTTCAACCTTGGCCAGACGCGGACGACGTCCCCGTTTGGCCTTCGGAGCCTCGCCGGTCTGCGGGGCTGCATCCGGACGGGACGCCGCCTCCGCTGCGGGGGCCTCTTCCGGGGCGCCTTCTGCGGCCACGCCGGCTATCTTTTCCATCAATTCGCGCTTTTTCACCATCACATTCCCAATGCCGAGCGCTTTTGCGATTTCACGCAATTCGGCCAGCGTTTTTCCTTCGAGCGCTTTCAGATCCTGCATATAAATATGTCTTCTTGAATGAGATTTTTCAAAACCGAACGGCCGTCCGGTTCTTTGGAATACTGTTGCAAAGATAGTGCATTATTTTGAATTACAAAATAAAAAGCGATTTATGGACTTCGTTTGCACGACGTTCGAACCTTCCGGACAATGAAAATACCTAAAATTGGCGATTGCCGCGAATGGAAAAATCCCCGACCTTTGTCCCTGAACAATCGACCGCAGATTCCGCCATTGAATTGTTTGTATTGTTAATGTTTGTGTGTGAAAAACCCTTTCGCCGTGTCGGAAGGGTTTTTTATTGGGGGCAGTCTTCGATCCGGGCTGCGGAGATGACGGGGACTGTGGGACCGGTGGAAACTGCGAGGCCTGTTGAAACAGCGGGAACGACAGGAAATGCGGGGTGTCGGGGACACTTGCACCGTGTGTCGGGGCAGCGCCGCGGATCCAAACGGAAATCCCGGCCTTCGGGTTGGAAGGTCGGGATTTCGGTGTGGCGGTCGGGCGGATGACCCGCTGCCGCAGCGCGTTATTCGGCGGCGGGTCCGGCCTGCATGTCGAAGCGGACCGTGGCGCCCTCCTTCAGCTCCGAATAGCGCAGGAAGGGTTCTGCCAGCGGCTTTCCGTCGAACGACATCTTGCCGACATAGCGGTTTTCGGGGCTGTTCTGCGGGGCCTCGATCTCGATCTTTTGGCCGTTCTCCAGATGGATCGTCGCGTGGCGGAACAACGGTGCTCCGACGGCATACTCGTCCGCTCCCGGGCAAACGGGATAGAATCCCAGGGCCGAGAAGACATACCAGGCCGAGGTCTGGCCGTTGTCCTCGTCGCCGCAGTAACCGTCGGGCTGCGCCTTGTAGAGGCGGTTCATCACCTCACGCACCCAATACTGGGCCTTGGCCGGTTTGCCGGCGTAGTCGTAGAGGTAGATCATGTGCTGCGCGGGCTGGTTGCCGTGGGCGTAGTTGCCCATGTTGGCCACCTGCATCTCGGTGATCTCGTGGATGCGCTGTCCGTAGTAGCTGTCGTCGTAAATGGGCGGAACGACGAAGACCGAATCCAGCATTTTCGAGAATTCGGCTTTGCCGCCCATCAACTCTGCGAGACCCTCGACGTCGTGGAAGACCGACCACGTGTAGTGCCAGGCATTGCCTTCGGTGTAGGCGTCGCCCCACTTGTAGGGGCTGAACGGCGTCTGGAACGTGCCGTCCTCGTTGCGGCCGCGCATGAGCCGCGTCTCCGGGTCGAAGACGTTGCGGTAGTTCTGCGCCGCCTTTTCGAGCAGTTCGGCATCCTCCGTGCGGCCCAGCTTGCGGGCCACCTGGGCAATGCACCAGTCGTCGTAGGCATACTCCAGCGTGCGGGCCACGTTTTCGTTGATCCCGACGTTGTAGGGGACGTATCCCAGCGAATTGTAGTACTCGTGGCCGAGGCGGCCGGTTGACGATACGGTCGGATGAACCTGCGTGCGGCCGCTCAGCATGGCGTCATAGAGTTCCTCGACATCTTCGGCCGGGGTGATGCCCTTCAGAATGGCGTCCGAGACGACCGATGCCGAGTTGTTGCCCACCATGCAGCCGCGGTGTCCGGGCGATGCCCACTCGGGCAGAAAGCCGCTCTCGCGCCACGTGTTGGCCAGTCCGGCCTGGATCTCGGCGTTGATGGACGGATAGACCAGATTCAGCAGCGGGAACAGACAGCGGAACGTATCCCAGAAGCCCGTGTCGGTGTACATGTATCCGGGCCGCACCTCACCGTTGTAGGGGCTGTAATGGATCGGATTCCCCGCGGCATCCATCTCGTAAAACTTGCGCGGGAAGAGCGTCGAGCGGTAGAGACACGAGTAGAAGGTGCGCAGCTGGTCGACACTGCCGCCCGAGACCTCGATACGTCCGAGCACCTCGTCCCAGCGCGCCTGCGCCTTCGCCTTCACCGTCTCGAAATCATCCGCTCCGAGTTCGGTTTCGAGGTTGCGAAGAGCCTGCTCCGGCGAGATGAACGACGAGGCGATGCGCAACGTCACCCGTTCACCGCGGTGGGTCGTGAAGTGCACCTTGGCTACGGCATGGTCGCCCTCCGCGGACTTGCCGCCCTCGGGCTTGAGCAGCCGGCTGCCGGCCTTGTAGGAGGCGGGGTTGTCCGTCAGTTCGACGGCCGAGAAGGGCTTGTCGAAGCGGATGACAAACCAGTTGCGGAAGTTTTCGGGCACGCCGCCGCTGTTGCGCGTCGTGTAGCCGGCCAGGGTGTGGTCGTCGACCATCTCCACGCGCGAACCGCAGTCGAAGGCGTCGACGACGACGCCCGACTCTCCGGATTCGGGGAAGGTGAAGCGCATCACGGCGGCCCGTTCGGTCGGGGTCACCTCGGCCACGATGTCATGGTCGGCCAGGTAGACCGAATAGTAATAGGGCTTTGCCTCTTCGGACTGGTGCGAGAACCAGCTCTGACGCGACTCCTCGTCCAGCTTGTCGTTGCCGCGCACGGGCATCACCGCAAACTGGCCGTAGTCGTTGATCCACGGCGAGGGCTGGTGGGTCTGTTTCAGTCCGCGGATGGTGTGGGCGTTGTAGGTGTAGGCCCAGCCGTCGCCCATCTTGCCCGTCTGGGGCGTCCAGAAGTTCATGCCCCACGGTAGGGCTACGGCCGGATAGGTGTTGCCCGTCGAGAGGGCGAATTCCGACTGCGTGCCCATGAGCGTGGTGACGTACTCGCTCGGGCGCAGGGCCGTTTGCGGCTGCGGAGTCTCGCAGCAGGCCGCCGCTCCCAGGGCGCAGGCCAGGATCCAAAATTGTTTCATCAGGTTCGGTTATCAGTTTATGGAGTTCAACAAATCAATTTTGTCCTCGTTGACCAGCTTGAGGATCAGCTCGCCGAAGAGCGTGTTCTGCCAGGCGAACCACGGTCGGGTGAAATTCGCGGCGTCGTGGCGCGAGAAGGACTCGTGCATGAAGCCCGTGCCGGCATCGGTGGTCATCAGGGCGACGATGCAGTCGCGGATCTCCCGGTCGTCGGTCGAGGTGAAGGCCCGCATCATGATGCTCATCGGCCAGATCATCTCCACGCCGATGTGCGGACCGCCGATCCCCTCGCCGGCCTCACCGCGCCAGAAGTAGGGATTCGCCTCGCTCCAGACGAAGCGCCGCGTATTCTCGTAGACGGGATCCGTGCGCTCGACGTCGCCCAGATAGGACATCGCCAGCAGCGACGGCACGTTGGCATCGTCCATCAGCTGCACGCTGCCGAAGCCGTCGACCTCGAAGGCGTAGATCCGTCCGTATTCCGGGTGTTCGACCACGGCATACTTCTGCAGGGCCTCGGCCACCTCGTCGGCCAGTGCCGTGCACTCGTCGGCCAGCTCCTTCTCGCCGTTGACCGTTGCGAGAATCTCGGCCGCCTTGCGCAGCGACGTGACGGCCATGAAGTTCGACGGCACGAGGAAGCCGAAGGTCGTGGCGTCGTCCGACGGCCGGAAGGCCGACACGATCAGCCCGACGGGCTTCACCGGATTGCCGCGTCCGACGTGGCAGCGGGTGTCCAGCTGACGGTCCGTCACGCGCAGGAAGATGTAGTCGCCGGGCCCCTCCTTCATCTGCTGTTCACGCAGCGTGGCGAGGATGGCCCGCATCGCCCCGACCCAAGCCTCGTCGAAGACCGACGTGTCGCCCGTCGTCTTCCAGTAGTGATGGGCCAGGCGGATCGGATAGCAGTGCGAATCGATCTCCCACTTGCGCTCGAAAACCCACGGGCTCTGGGTGTTGCCCGGATAACCGACATCCTCGCCGGCACCCGTCGGGCCGTCGTTGAAGGCGTTGGCATAGGGGTCGATCGCAATGAGCCGCATCTGTTGGCGGATGACACCGGCGATCATCTTCTGCAGTTTCGGGTCGCGCGGGCAGAGCTGCACGTAGGGCCATACCTGGGCTCCCGAGTCGCGGAGCCACATGGCCGGGATGTCGCCCGTATAGACATAGGTCGAGGGGTTGCCCTCCTCGTCCTCGCGGTAGTGAACCGTCGTGTCGAGCGTGTTGGGGAAGCAGTTGGCGAACATCCAGCGCAGACGTTCGTTGGTCAGCAGACCGCACACGCGGGCGATCTCCTCTTCAACGGCTTCCGACTTAAAAAGTCGTTCCCCCTCCGCAGGGCGCTGGTCGGCATACGTCTCCGGCTCGTCGGCGCAGTACCAGACTTTGGGCTCCGAACCCATCTCGAAGACGAGCCTGCCGCCCTTCATCACGTCCGTATGCGAGATCCACCCTTTCGTGTAGGGCTGGTCGTTGAGCCATACGCGCTGGATGTAGCGGTTTTCGGCCGAAAGGTTGCGGGCCTCGACGGTGAAGACTCCGCCCGGCACCCGAATCTCGGCCCGGTCGAACAGCGGAGCTCCGAACCAGTAGCGGCCTCCGGCCGGCTCGACCTCGTACATGCCCAGCGACGAGAGAACGTACCAGGCCGACATCTGCCCTACGTCCTCGTTGCCCGAGAGTCCGTCGGGTTGGTCGTGGTAGAGCGTCGTCAGCACCTCGCGCACCCGGTCGGCCGTCTTCCACGGCTGGCCCAGCATCGTGTAGAGGTAGAGGATGTGGTGGCTCGGCTCGTTGCCGTGGGCATACTGACCGATCAGGCCCGTGATGTCGGGCGAGGTGGCGTCGCCGTGGATGAGGGAGCTGACCGTAAAGAGCGAATCGAGCTTTTCGAGCATCCGCGCCCGGCTTCCGAAACACCCCTCGAGCCCCTTGACGTCGTGCGGGGCAAGCCACGTATACTGCCAGGCATTGCCTTCGCAGTAGTCGTCGGCGCGGTGCGTCGAGGCGAACGGATTGAACGGCGTGCGCCATCCGCCGCGGCTGTCGCGCCCGCGCATGAAGCCCGTTGAAGGGTCGAAGTAGTGGCGGTACGAGTGGCTGCGCTTCGTGAAGTAGGCTTCGTCCTCCTCCTTGCCCAGCGCCTTGGCTGCGCGGGCGGCGGCTCCGTCGGCCAGCGCATACTCCATGTCGTAGGCCACGGCCTCGTTGAACAGATCACACGGAATGTAGCCGAACTTCATGCGTAGACCGTTGCCGCGGTCGGGATTCATCGCCGTCTTGCGGATGGCCTCGAAGGCGTGCTCACGGTCGAAGCCCCCGATTCCCTTGACGATGGCGTCGGCCACCACGGGGATTCCCGGGTTGCCCACCATGCAGTCCGTCTCGTTGCCCCAGAGGTGCCAGACCGGAAGACGGCCCTGTTCGTCGGCAATGGCCAGCATCGTGTTGATGATGTCCGGCATGCGGTCCGGATGGAGCAGCGTCATCAGCGGCATGGCCGTGCGGTAGGTATCCCACAGTGAGAAGGTCGTGTAGGTCGTGTAGCCGGGGTTTTCGTGCACCTGGCCGTCGGCTCCGCGGTAGTCGCCGTTGGCGTCGCAGAACTCCGACGGGGCCACCATCGTGTGGTAGAGCGCCGTGTAGAAGATCCGCTTCGCGGTCTCGTCCGGGGTTGAGATCTTCACCCGCGAGAGCTCCTCGTTCCAGGCGGCATCGGCCGCCGCAGCGACGGCTTCGAAATCCCACCCCGGGAGTTCGGCCGCCAGGTTCGCCTCCGCACCCTCGATGCTTACGGGCGACAGGGCCACCTTCACAAGCAATTGTTCGCCCTCCGCCGTGTCGAAATCCACACGGGCATAACGGGCGTTGACCCGGGGCATCTTGGAATCGTCCAACTCACCCGGCTGCAGGTAGGTAATCGCTTTGGCAGGCTTCGAGAACTCGGCCACGAAATAGACCCGCTGGTCCTTGGCCCACCCTTCCGAGTAACGCCAGCCGCAGATACGCGTACTGTCGTCCGAGAAGCGGAAACCTGTCTCGGTGGCCTTGTCCCAGCAGCCGCCGTTCTCGAGGTCGAAGACCACGGCGGCATCCTCCGCTGCGGGGAAGGTGTAGCGGTGCAGACCGACACGCGACGTGGCGGTCATCTCGGCCTTGACGCCGTAACGCAGGAGCGGCACCGAGTAGTAGCCCGGACGGACCACCTCTTTCGTGCGGTCGGCATAGGACCAGAGGCCCGAGGCGGGATCCTCCTCCGTGCCGCGGGCACAGACGACCTCTCCGACGACGGGCATCAGCGTCACGTCAAAGAGGTCCCCGATTCCCGTACCGCTGAGGTGCGTGTGCGAGAAGCCGATCACCGTTGAGTCCGAAGCGTGGTAGCCCGAGACCCAGTCCCACTCCTGCGGGATGCTCGTCGGGCCCACCTGTACGAGTCCGAACGGAACGTTGGCGCCGACGAAGACGTGTCCGTGGCCGCCGGTTCCGATTTTGGGGTCGACCCAGCGGGTCAGACTCTCCGCGGGTTGTGGCTGTGAGCAGGCGGCCAGCAGGACGGCAAATGCCGCTGTGCTCAGCAAGTGTGTGATTCTCATTGATGTTTCGAGTTTTGAAGTTCAAGGGTCAGTTGACCGCCGCGCAGCAGTTCGTCGTGGTCCACGCGGTAGGTCGTCAGGGGTTTGCCGCCGAGTGTCATGCGGCGGATGTATCCTTCGCCGCGCTTCTCGATCGTCAGCACGCCCTGCGGCGTGTCGATCTCGGCCCGGTCGAACGTCGGAGTGGTGATCGTGTAGGCCGGCTCGCCCGGGCAGTCGGGATAGAAGCCCAGCATGGTGAAGACGGCCCAGGCCGACATTGTTCCCGTGTCGTCGTTGCCCGGGATGCCGTCGGGCTTGACGGTGAAGTATTTGTCGAGCAGCCGCCGAGTTTCCCGCTGCGTGCGCCACGCCTCGCCGGGGAAGCGGCTGAAGAGATAGGCATAGGCGATGTCGGGCTCGTTGGCCGGGTCGTAGTGTCCCTCGTCGAAGACCGCCTGCAGCTTCTCGACGAAGCGTTTGCGGCCGCCCATCAACTTTACGAGCCCCTCGACATCGTGCGGCACATAGAACGTATAGTTCCAGGCCGATCCTTCGTGGAAGCCGGGTGCCGTCGAAAAGTTCTCGCCGGCCTTCGGATCAAACGGCGTGAGGAACGTGCCGTCCCCGTTGATCGGACGCAGCGTGCCGTACTCCTTGTCGTAGTAGTGGCGGTACCCGAGCGAGCGCTGGCGGAACATCTGCGCATCCTCCCGGTGACCGAGTGAATCGGCCAGCCGGGCCAGTGCCGCGTCGGCCACGTAGTACTCCAGGGCGTGCGAGACCGAGAGGTCACCCGCAAGATCCTGCGAGTAGACTCCCAGCGGAATGTAGCCCCGCTCGATGTAGGGGTCGATATCGGGCCGCAGGGGGTTCTGCGCGCCGGGCGTGGTGGCCGACTTGCGGAAAGCGGCATAGGCCGCCTCGATGTCGTAATCGCGCAGCCCCTTCATCCACGTGTCGACGATCACCGGAATGGCCGGGTCGCCCTCCATCGTGAAGGTCTCGCGGCCGTAGAGCTCCCAGCGGGGCATCCAACCCCACTCGCGCGAGATGTCGATCATCGAGCGCACCATCTCCACCTGCCGCTCGGGATAGACCAGCGTCAGCAGCTGGTGGACGTTGCGGTAGGTGTCCCACAGCGAGAAGACCGTATAGCGGTCGCCCGACGTGACGCCCACGCGACCCGAGTGCTCCATTAAGGGGTACTCGCCGTTGACGTCGTTCAGGAGGTTCGGGTGGATCAGCACATGGTAGAGCGCCGTGTAGAAGACCTTGCGCTGGTCGTCCGTGCCGCCCTCGACGCGGATGCGCCCCAGATCGGCATTCCAGCGGGATCGGGCCGCGGTGCGGATCGCATCGAAGGTCGCCCCGTCCGGTTGCTCGGCCTCCAGATTGAGCCGGGCGTTCTCCATCGAGACATACGAGATACCCATCCGCACCTCGATCTGCTCGCCCGCCGCGAGGTCGTCGTACGTGAACCAGTAGCCGATGTCGTCGCCTGCCATCTCGCAGCCGTATTCGTTATAGAACTTGTAGCGGCCGTTATCGGGCGTCCATTCGGCCTCGACGCCCGTCATCGGGCGCTGCTTTTTCCAGTAGCCCGCAGCCCGCGGCGCCTTCGAGACCCGCAGCACGAAGTAGACCGGGAAGACCTTTTGCGGGTTGTAGCAGAAGGTGCCGAGCAGCTTCATGCCCTCGATCTCCGTATCGCTCACGCGGCGCACCATGGCCCCCGATTCGTTCGTGAGCCCCTCGCCCAGATTCAGCAGCAGGTTGCCCTTGCCTTCGGGGAACGTATAGCGTTCGACCGACGTGCGGGCCGTGGCCGTGGCTTCGGCCCGAATGCCGTATTTCGAGAGGCTCACGGCGTAGTAGCCCGGCGAGGCCACCTCGTCGCTGTACTCCGAGCCGTATTCGCGGTAGTCGGGGCGCAGTTCGCCCGTCGTGGCCATTGTCAGCAGCGATCCCATGTCGGGACATCCTACGCCGCTCAGCGCTCCGTGGGCGAAACCCGTGAAGAACTTGTTGTGGAATTCGTAGGGGGTCGACCACCAGCGGGCATCCTTGTCATAAACGTTCTTGTCGGAGCCCATGACGTTGAACGGCACCACGGCCATCATGCCGTTCGGAAGGACGGCACCGGGATTCGTGGCTCCGAAGTTGGTGGTTCCGATGAAGGGGTCGACCCATGCCGCCGGTTCCGCACCCTGTGCCTGGGTGCGGAAAAAGGCTGCGGCGAGCGCAGCCAGTATGAGCGTTCGTCGCAGCAACATCAGAGGATCGAGTTTTTCTTCGTGAATTCGATGATCTCGGGGATGTATCCGAAGGCAAGCCCGGTGACCGTATCGGCGCATCCGTAGTAGACGGCCACGCGCCCCGTTGCGGGGTCGTGCAGCGCCGCGCAGGGGAACGTGACGTTCGGCACGTCGCCCATGCACTCGTACGTCTCGCGCGGCGAGATCAGATACGGGCCGCTGCGGGCCAGCACCTTCCACGGCTGGTCGAGGTCGAGCAGCGCCGAGCCGAAGGCGTAGACGTAGCCGTTGCATGAGCGCAGCACGCCGTGGTAGAACAGCAGCCACCCCTCGGATGTTTCGATCGGAATCGGGCCGGCGCCGATCTTCATGCACTGCCAGGCCGAAACCTCGAACGCCGCGGGCGACATCACATGACGGTGGTGTCCCCAGAACTCCAGATCGGGGCTCTCCGAATAGAAGATGTCGCCGAAGGGCGTATGGCCCGTGTCGCTCGGACGCGACAGCATGGCGAAGCGGCCGTTGATCTTGCGCGGGAACATCACGCCGTTGCGGTTATAGGGCAGGAAGGCGTTTTCCAGCTGGTGGAACGTCTCGAAGTCGTCGGTCCAGGCCACGCCGATCGTCGGACCGTGGTAGCCGTTGCACCACGTTACGTAGTACTTGTCGTCGATCTTTGCCACGCGCGGGTCGTAGCCGTAGACCCACTCGCCCACTTCGGGATCGGCCCCTTCGAGATGGAAATCCTCCTCCTGGATGTCCCACTTCATGCCGTCCACGGAGAAGCCCGCGTGGATGCGCATGCGGCGGTTCGTATCGTCGCAGCGGAAGACGCCGGCGAAGTTGTACTTGCCCTTCTTGAAGGGCACGACGGCCGAGTTGAAGATCGAGTTGGAGGTCGAAAGGGCATGACGGCCGATGATCGGGTTGGCCGAATAACGCCACATGACTTCGTTCGACCCTGCGGGACGCTCCTCCCAGGGCATGTCCGGAAGTGCCGGACCCGCAATTTTCAGATGATCCATTGATTCAGATTTTTGAGTGTTTCAGTGTCTCTACGGTTTGGGGATTCCGGGCCTGTGGGCCTGGAATCGGGATTCGGGTTTACGGGCCCGAATTTCAGCCCAAAAGTAGGCAATTTCTTCAAGATATACAACCTCCGGCCCGATGAATTGTTAAAAAATTCACAATTCGACCTCTTCCCTGCCGCCGGCTCACGAAAAAGGCGTCGGCGGATCTGATGCGACCCGCCGACGCCCTTGGAAGATGCGCAGCCCGTTTTCGGGCGCCTAATCGGCCTGCCCGATGTCGGCCAGCTCGTTGGTGATGGCCTGCTGACGCTGTTTGTTGTAGAAGAGTTTCAACTCGTCGAGCAGCTCCTGGGCATTGTCCGAGGCGGTCTGCATGGCCACCGTACGGGCGGCGTGTTCGGCCGTGGCGCTGTCGAGCAGCACCTCGTACATGCGGGTGCGGACCGCGAGCGGCAGCAGTTCACGGAGCAGTTCGCGGGGCGACGGCTCGCAGATGTAGTCCGCTTCGGAAAGCGTCTGCCCCTCGCCCGGACGTGCCTCCAGCGGAAGCAGTGTCTCGCTGCGGGGCGTCTGGCGGCTCATCGAAGCGTAGTGGTTGTAGACCAGCACCACGCGGTCGACTCTCCCCGCTTCGAAGTCCTCCATCAGCCGGTCGGCCAGGCGAACCGCTCCCGCATAGTCGTGATGACCCGAGAGGGTGTGGAACGAGTCGTTGAACGTCAAGCCGCTCTTGCGGACATGGGCCAGCATCTTCTCCCCCACGGGCCACACCTCGATCTGCTGAAATCCCTCACCGCGCAGCGCTTCGAGCGTGTGTTCCAACTGCCGGATGGCCTCGGCGTTGAATCCTCCGCAGAGCGATCCGTCCGAAGCCACGGCCACGACGACGGCCCGCTGCTGCAGTTTGTGGGGCAGCGTCAGCGGTGATTCGATCTGCTCCTCGTCGGCATAGCGGAACAACGCCTCGGTGATCGCGCCCAGCTGGCGTTCGTAGACGGCCAGCGCCTCGGCCTCCGACTGCACGTGGTGCAGTTTGGCCGATGCGACCATCTTCATCGCCGAAGTGATCTTCAGCGTGCCGCCCACCGAGGCGATCCGGGCCTTGATCTCTTTGAGCGCAGCCATGACCTTAAGCTTTAGCCTTCAGGGCCGTCGTGACACTGGCGGCCAGCGATTCGATCCGTTTGCCGAGCTCCTCGTCGAGCTGTCCCTTGTGCAGCGCTTCGGGGATATCCGTCGTGTGCAGCCGTTCGAGCAGCAGGTGTTCGAACTCGGGGACCTGTTCGATGGTGATGTCGTGCAGCAGTCCGTGCGTGCCGCAGTAGAGGACGGCGATCTGCTCCTCGACCGACAGCGGGCTGTACTGCGGCTGCACGAGCAGACGCGTGTTCTTGCGGCCGCGGTCGAGCGTGGCTGCCGTTACGGAGTCCAGATCGCTCGAGAAGCGCGAGAAGGACTCCAGCTCACGGTACTGCGCCT